>JBNAKO010000138.1:0-100170 GCA_049706495.1 Methanosarcina sp.
GATTAAGAGCCTATCCGAAAAGTAAAATAACTACATTTTAGTGTAATGTTGATTAGTGGCAACACGAAAAAACGGACACGACTACGAGATCCCTGAAGAATTCTGGAATAAAATCAAACCATTATTACCCCTCCCTAGGCCCAAAAAGAAGCCTGGAAGACCTCGAAAAGATGATAAGAGAATACTGAGTGGTATCTTTTATCTCCTTCGTACTGGTTGCCAGTGGAAAGCTTTGCCACGCTTTTATGGAGCTCCAAGCACTGTCCATGATCGATTTCAGGGATGGCAAAGATCAGGATTATTTGAGAGCATGTGGATGGCTGGTCTTCTGGAGTACGATAATAAAAACGGATTAGAGTGGGAGTGGCAAGCAATTGACGGTGCTATGACAAAAGCTCCATTAGGTGGAGCTGGGACCGGAGCTAATCCAACTGATCGTGGAAAAAAAGGTACAAAAAGGAGCATTTTAACAGATGGGAAAGGTATACCACTTTCAGTAACTGTTGATGGAGCAAATCGTCATGATAAAAAGCTTGTAAAAGGAACTTTAAATGCTATTATTTTTGAAAGACCTTCTTCAGATGAGGGAATTCAGAATATCTGTATGGATAAGGGATATGATTTTCCTGATATCAGAGAGTTGGTTAAAGAATATGGTTATACTGCCCATATCAAAAGCCGTGGAGAGGAAAGCATAAGAATAGAGATACCAGGTTTTAGGGCAAGAAGATGGGTTGTAGAAAGGACACATTCCTGGATAAACAGATTCAGAAGACTGCTTATAAGATGGGAAAAGAAAATAGAGAATTACCTTGCTATGCTACATTTAGCATGTGCATGGATAACATTCAGAGCAGCAGGACTTTTCGGATAGGCTCTAAGTTTAGTAATAGATGTTTAGGGGTTTTAGAAGTTTTAGGAGTTTTAAGAGTTTTTAAAAATTTCTTTTTGAGTTCCAGCTTTAATCTTTCTTCGGGTGTTTTGATAAAGAGCTGATCCCAAAAATCTAAACTATTTTTTCCCAAATCCCGTTTCAGATTACCATTGAGCTTTTGATTACTGAATTAAGTTTGAAAAATCAGAATCCATATTAGAATGTATATTAAAATTCATTTCAGAATAAACCTTTAAAAAATAGATTTTGGGACAATTTTAACATTATTTTTAGTATTTACTTTAGCTCTGGAAAAATCTGTTTGTATATAATCAATTTAAATATTCTGCTATACTTGTATACCTTTAAATATAGTAAATTAGGTGGAGCTCATGAGAGCAATTTTATGCACAAAATATGGCCCTCCAGAGGTTCTTCGGCTAGTTGAAATTGAAAAGCCTGCTCCTGGGGACGATGAAGTGCTGATAAAGGTTCATGCGGCAAACGTAACTCCAGCAGACATCGCTTTTCGAAAAGGTAGTCCCTTCATTTCAAGATTATTTACCGGCCTCCTTAAGCCGAAGTTCATACCTGGGGACGAGATGGCCGGGGAAATTGAGGCTGCAGGCAAAAATGTAAAGAGATTCAAGAAGGGGGACAAGGTTTTCGGATCTGCAGGTACTGCTTTTGGCACTCATGCAGAGTATATATGCCTGCCTGAGGGAGCTGCACTGGCAATAAAACCGGCTAACGTGAATTATGGGGAAGCCGTTACAGTCTGTTATGCCGGACTGACTGCACTGCCTTTTCTTCGAGACAGGGCAAATATTAAGAGCAGGCAGAAAGTCCTTATCAACGGTGCTTCCGGGTCCATAGGCACTCTTGCAGTGCAGCTTGCCAGATACTGGAGGGCAGAAGTGACCGGCGTATGCAGTACAGTAAATCTGGAGCTGGTCAGATCACTTGGTGCTGATAAGGTAATAGACTATACAAGAGAGGATTTCACCAGGAGCAGCCAGACCTACGATATCATTTTTGATGTTGTGGCCAGGAGCTCATTTTCAAAATGTAAAAATGCACTAAAACCAGGCGGGGTCTATCTTACCACTTTCCCTTCCCCGGAAATAATGCTGCAGGCAATATGGACCTCTAAGTTTGGCAGCAAAAAAGCAATTTTTGCGGCTACGGGTCTGAGATCGGCAAATGAAAAGGTGAAAGATCTGCTCTTCCTCAAAGAGCTAACCGAGGCAGGAAAGATAAAACCGGTCATTGACAGGCGCTATTCGCCGGAACAGATCATCGAGGCTCACAGATATGTTGAGAAAGGACACAAGAAAGGAAATGTAATTATAACTTTTGAACACAACGACAAAACCTGACCTTTGGAAATCTATAAATCTATACTCTGTACTATAATTCCAGTGTGTCTGTCCTGCAAGTTCACGGGGAAGTGCCATTTTTTCCGCGCATAAATTATGCTGTATAAAATAGGACAATACTAAAATTTCTTTAAGTTTTTGCTGATTTTACTAATTTCTGCGTAAAATTTAAGCCGCTGGAGCCCTAAGTATCGAGCATGATACTAAATCCTGAATCCGAAGTACTTGATACACTTGCAAAAAGTATCCTTCTTGCAGCTCGAACTGCTCCAAAAGCCAAAGGTGTAGATGATATAGTAACTGCACTTCTCGAAAAAGAAGATATTGAAAAACTTGCTTCGACAATGGAAAGATTGGCTGAAGAAAAAGGTGGAGCCTTTGTTTTTCTGAAAAGAGATGCTGCAAATCTCCGAAATTCGGGAGCGGCCCTTCTTATCGGTCTCAAAGCCAGCGGAGCTGCAGGGCTCGACTGCGGAGCCTGCGGGTTTAAGATCTGTGCAGAAATGTTAAAGCAGCAGAAAGTTGCAGTCGATTTTATCGGCCCTCAATGCACAATCAAACACATCGACCTCGGAATCGCAATCGGAGCTGCGGTCGCAAAAGCCAAGGATTTCTGCATTGATAACAGGGTTATGTACACAATGGGGGCTGCTGCAAGGGTTTCTGGGATGCTGGATGCAGATATAATTTTTGGGATTCCGTTGAGCGTCACAGGGAAGAATATCTTTTTTGATAGAAAATGGCCTTAAATAAGTTAAATATAATAAATTGTATAAACGGAATCAAGAATTTTTGCTTATTTAGCCTGAAAAATCATGTTAAGCATAAGCAAACATTCAATTATTCCTTTTTTATTCCTCTTTTTTATTTTCAGTTCCTCATTTTTAATTTTAACTTAATTTTTGAAATTATTATAATATTTAAGAAAATTTTTCTCTTTTGAGAGCTAATACCTTTAGTCCAATAGCATAGGACAATTTTAGATTATAATAAAACCATAGATCGGGATAGGAGGAACAGTAAATGCCATGTATTGAGATTAAAATTATTGAAGGGGAACTCTCCGATGAGGAGACCAAAAAACTCATTTCAGACGTGACTGATGTTTTTGTCTCTTATCTGGGAGAAAATATGCGTAATTATATATGGGTCATAGTTCAGGAAATAAAGGACGGAAGGTTTGGGGCAGGCGGACAGGCTTGTTGTTTGCAGGATATAAGAGCAATTCAAGCTTCTACGCCGGAAAAATAAGAATAAGCAAAAAGAGAAAAAAATTAATTTTGAGATTCTGAAAAAAAGATTTTTTAAGAATTTTTGAGAAGGAGAGGATCTTTATACAAGCCCCCTCCTCCTTTCACTTCTGTATTCTTCAAAAAGGCTCTGTAACTGATCCTCTTTGGCTCTGCGGTGCTTGATTTCAGCCTCTTTTTCCCAGGCAGCAATTGCAGCTTTCAGGCCGTCCGGCTCTGCCATTGCAAAGTCTTCAGCTCTTTCAAGCGGAATATTTCTTAAAACCGGGACATCGCCTTTAAAGAAGGTTTCTTCGGCTGCGTGAGAAATATCCTCAGGAATCAGGACTGCGCGGACTCTGGCTTCTACAAGGATCTGCGCGGTTGCAGCTCCTCCCCCGCTCGGGTTTTCCAGGAAAACAACGTCTCCTGCTTTCAGGCCGTATTTTTCTTTTGTTTCGGCAATTGATTCCTTTGTAAAGGCTGCAATAACTTTTACAGGAGTACCCTCACCCCGGACTTCCATTTTCTGGATTTTCCGAAGCTTATTGCTTCTGCGCCTGAGTTCCTTTACGGTTTTGTTTTTGTTGGAGAGCTCTTTTTTCAGGCTCTCAATTGTACTGTCTCTGATCTGGATTTCTTTTGATTTTCTTACTTCGCTGTAGGCTTCTTTTTTAAAGCCTTTAATTCTTGATTCAAGCTTGGATATTTTTCTGTCTTTAGCGTGCAGTTCTTCTTTTAATTCCTCGAGATAGTCGTGCAGGTTTTGAATCTGCTCTCCCTGTCTCTGGATGGTTTCCCGTAATTTCTGAAGAGATTCGTCAACAGGTTTGCCTTCTGGCTTTTGAATCTGCTCTACAACCCTGGGTTTTTGAGGCATATTTTCTGCCTTTACCTTTTCAATAGCAGCTTCTATAGAATCTCCGCGGATTACATGCATTTTTATTAGCTCGAGATCTATCCCTTCAGGAGCTTTCTTTTCAATCCGTGTAAACATATTTTTGTAGCTTCTATAGGTAAGGAGAGCTGCGGTTAAGGCGTCCCTTTCATGGTCATTGGAATAACCAAAAGGTTTTCCGAGAGCGATTTTTTCTTCGGCGGAAACTTCAATTCCAGGGCTTGCAGGGACAGCATTGAAACTACGCCTGATTTTTTCAACCGAACCTGGCATTGGAGTAACATCGCTGGCTATGACTGCCGGTTTTCCATATTCGGCAATAAGTTTGACTACTTCATCGGGAGCGATTCCCCTGAAGCTTTTCAGGTAAAGAAGGTCCCTGTCCAGGGAGAGAATGGCTATGCCTACCGTTGTGCCAGGATCAATTCCTACAATTGTAAATTTACGCCTCGGATTCTTTTGTTTAAGTGGCACATAACGGATTTTGTCCCGTTCAACACTTCTCACTGTAACCTGAGCATCGTTGCTTGCCATTGAATGTATTGGTATCTCCCCACGCTTTGCATAAACAGTGAATTCAGACCTGACATAGCCTCCAAACCCTTTTACATTTACGGCTTCAAATCTGATTCCTTTTTCCCGGGAAAGGTCTTTTAGAGCATTTTCAATTTCCCTGCTCCTCTGCAGGACAGCCCCATGCACCTTCCGACGGTATCGATTCTGGCTCCAGCCTCCTCTTCCAAGCGAACGGGCTCTGCTGACTTTAATTTTAGTAATATCTTCAAAGAGAGAAACCTCATGCCCCACTCCAAGCTCTGCAAGCCTGGCACAGGCTTCAGCTTCATCATTGGGATTTTCAGGATCAAAAGAAAACCCATACTTTTTTGCGATCCGAACAAGAGGTTCGGGATGCAGTCCGCCTGTTACCTGAACCAGTTTCACTCCTTCAGGCAAGCGTTCCATAATTGAAAGAAGTTCGCTTCTGTCAGCAGCGAGTTCGAAAATATTATCAACAGCGATTATTTCCGGCTTATCCTTCTGGATCAGATTAAGGATTTTCTGGCGCCGGAGCATACTTTGATGAGAAATTTCCCCGTCCTTAAGGATAGCAAGAGCATATCTCGGAAGCTCTTTTGCCCTTGGGGAACCACGGGCAATGTCAATTCCATATATAATCCTATTTTGCATGAGCACCTGTATTTTATTCTTTGTAGAATATATATTTAACTGTACTCAACTTATTACTTAAGTATATTTAGTAATTAAATTTTTATCTTTAACCTTTATATACTAACCATTTATATTTATATTTAATTTATATTTAATTTATATTCTAACTTTTCAATAAAGTTTTTAAATTAGTTTTAATTTAACTTTTAAATTAAGTCTAAATTAGGTCTTTAGATCTTTTATACTCAATCTGTTATAACGTCTACTTCTAAAAAATTGAAGTTAAATGATACAAATAAAAGAAATCAAACAAAAAACAGATAAAAGATGGAACAGATGATAAGAATTCCCACCTTACTTATCTGTCACTCCATTCATAGTCGCTTAATGTAAATTCAGTTAATTTAAACCATTAAATTACTTTTATAAATTATTTACTGGAATGGATTATTTACTGGACTTATTGCTCTTTTACTGTCTTTATTTATATTTCCATTTCTGATTTGGATTCAGGCCTGGATTTAGACTTCAAATCCGAATCGGGATCCAAATTCGGCTCAGTAGATTTCTGCTGTTCATCCTTTGTTTCGGCCGTTATTTCACTGGCTTTATCATCGCCTGATGTAATCTTTGATGGGTCCGATTCAGGAACACTATAAGTTTCCGAATTAAAACTCTCGTCAGACGTTTTACTAACAGGATATTTGACAACAATTGCAGTTAAATTCGTATCAGGAAGAATTTGCTGCTTCAAATCAGCAGCAGATAAGTTTGATACGAGTGGCAGGGAATCCGTAACATTCGTTTCGTTATATGGCGTATCTGCAATTCCGTTTTCATCCTCATCAAGGGCTGTTTCTGAAAAGCCATTCTCATCAGGATTTGCCCAGAAATTTCCTCCAAGATAAGGGCCGCCTGCAATGTTTATATGCGCAGTCTTTTTTACATTCCAGGTGTTTTTGGTATTTTTAATATCAGCATTTATGAAATTATTCAGGTAATTGTTATACGCAGTATTGTTATCGCAGGCAGGACACATTGAAAAGCCTGAAACAAGGCTTGAAGCAATAACATTCCCATAAAATGTATTATAATCAGAGGAATTCAGGTGAACCGCCCACAGGTTTCCGGAAATTTTGTTGCCTGCAATTATATTGTAATGCGAGTGGGAGACCCATAATCCGTATCTCATATTTTCCGAGATATTGTTTCCTGAAATTAAACTCATATTCGAGTTTGACAGGTAAATTCCCATATCGTTCTCGTTTATAGTATTATTCGTAAAGTTATTGCTGCTTGAATTAACAAGGTAAAGCCCGTTCCCTAAATTCGAGCTTGCCGAATTTCCAGTCAGGTTATTGTCAGTACAGTTGTTTTCAAGTACAATCCCATGCATGTTTGAATCCGCTGAATTGTTTAATAAGATATTTTCTTCGGAACGTACAAGCTGGATTCCATATTTTTTGTTCGAATTCAGAGTATTATTTGAGACTTTATTTTTGTCTGAGCCGCTCAAATAAATCCCAAGATAGTTGTCTGAAAGATCATTATTTTCTATAGTGCAGTTGCTGCTTCCGGCTAAATAAATCCCTGTAACTCCTGGATATTCGCCTGCGCCAATCTTAAAGCCCTCTATAGTCGCATTATACGCCCGCACATAAAAGACATTCGTATCTGGTTTAGCTGCTAGAATTACAGTATCTTCAGGGTTGCCTGATGCTGACCTGATTGTAATTTTTTCCTTAGTAACCATAATGTTTTCAGTATAATTTCCAGGTTCTACAATTATGGTATCATCTGACGTTGTATTATTAAGGACTCCCTGTATGGATTCGCCAGGCTGGACAAGAAAATCGGCTGCAATACCTGTACAGGAATTTAAAGAGAAAATAAAAAAGGCTATCGCTAAAGTGATAAATCTGTTTATTTAAATCCCCCACGTAGTATATAAATTATTATTTAACTTTATATTAATAAACAAGAATTTAATGTTTAAATTATAAGAATATATTGGATTATAATAATATCAAAATAAAGACATAAAAATATAAAGTAAATACTGGTCAGTAGATGATTTCCTTAAATAAAACAAATAGTTATTAATTTCTTATTTTTCATTTAAGTGTAGATACTAAAAAAGTGAAATTTTATTGTGAATAATATAATTTGCGTATATTAATAAAATTGTATATATGCATATGTACATATACATATTTATATAGAGGCCTATCTTTATCCTCAGGTTTTTTTAGAGGGGGAGCTATCAGATTTTTTCAGTTCGGAATCTTCTGTGAGGAGTTCTTCATCAATATCTTCTGATTCGAATTCTTCAGCTTCAAACATTTCAGCCTCGAATTTTTCTGCATCAGCATCTTCTTCGTTAAGATCTCCTAGCGCGCTGTTCTCAGTTTCAGAGCCTTCATCAAAATCTTCTATTTCAGATCCTTTTTCTTCGGAATCCTCTTCTCCAAATTCATCTCTGAATTCTTCAAACCCTTCTTCAGTATCCCATTCCCGTGAAACTTTCCCTTGACCTTCCCTTCCTTGGTCTTCGCTTTCTGAAACTCCCTTTTTCAAGCCTTCTGTAAAGTTTTCTTTTATTTTTTCTATGCTCATACCTGCTTTCCTTTTAATTTCTTCCAGGGTTTCATAAAGTTCTCTTTTAATCCCGTATTTGCGGTAAAAATGAGTAAGGATATTTGAGACGTCCCGCTCTAAAATTTCATCAGCGTGAGGATGCTCAAGTGTAATATACTGCGGCCAATCAATTAACTGGACTCCGTCTTCAGATGCAAAGATGTTATATTCGCTTAAATCAGCATGAATGATTCCCATCGAATAGGTTACTTCTACCTGTTTGAGAATCTCATCAAGATACCATTCAGGGTCAATTAGCTTTGTTTTTGAAAGCAGGCTGCCTTTTGCAAGCTCCATAACTATGGCATGCCTGTTCTGGTCAAAGGGTTTAGGGATTGAAACTTTTGGATAGAGGGTAGTCATTATTTCATATTCTCTTTGGGCAGCAAGCCTGGCTGCATAAATCCAGGAAAAATGTTCCCTTTCTCCCAGGTGTTCACGCACGCGCTTTATCTGCTTAAAACTTGTCCGGCCTTCCCTGTGAAATTTTATTATAACAGGAATGGGCTCTCCCAGCCCGAGTTCGGGCTGCCGGATTGCTTCAAAAATAACCGATTCTTTTCCTACCCCTATTTCATCCCCTATAGCACTGATACTTTTTCGCTTGACAAAAGCGTTCAGGGCAAGGACATCGTAACCTTCAAAATAGATCTGGAATCCTTCATAAGGCTGGGTATTCCTTACTACTAGCTTATCCCTGACAAGTTTTTTGAGCCTGTACTCAAGCTTTTCATAAGGTAACCTGGTATACTTATTGAGTTCTTCCAGAGGCACCCATTCAAAGTGCTTCATCCCGGTTTCTATTCCGGTCAGGATCCTGAAATCCTTTGAGCTAAGCTCCTTAAAAACCCTCAGTGCTTCGTCGATCATCTAATTATTACATATAATCTTCGATATTTAAATAATAGCCGCTGCCTTTCTTTATTTTCTTCTTATTCTCTTTTTATTTTCCTTATATGTTTTATGTGGGGAATTCCTTTGATTCGGAACAAATTCCAGGCTCTTCTCAAGTTTGTCTCTCTCAATATATGTGCAGGCATATTATGAATAGCACTTTTCAAAGGCAGAGTCTATAGTAGTCTGGTTAATATCCCGTGGGTGCTCTTCTGAAGAATATCCAGCTCCAAAGTTCCGGTCTAAAAGGGCGGGATCCAGATAGACATCAGTTGTTGATGTACAGTTTAAGTAATCCCCTGCATAGTTATTGTACAGACAATTATACTCCAGCACAACAGTATGAGTTTCAGGCAGATAATTAATTACTCCGTACCCTGTTCCCTCAGGATCTTTAGTACGCTGTCGGGTATTTGCAATGATGTTATTACGGACAATTGTGGTATATCCTGTCCCTTTTGGAGAAAGGTCAATATTACCTGAATTTTTATATGTGGGATATATATGGGTGCCTCCTTCAGGATACATCTGAACGATTGCTGCATGATGCACCTCGTCAAAAGTATTATTTTCAATCAGGGTATCGTAAAATCCGCTTGTTACTATTCCTCCCACCCAGTCAATATTCGGATTTGTCCCTGTATTCTGAAACACATTATGATAAATATGGACATTCCTGGCCTCATCCTCAGGATATAATTCAAAACACCCTATTAACCAGATCCCGGGCCCATATGTATCCTGGATGGTGTTATCATAAATTTCCACGTCATTGACAGTGGCTGTTGTTTTCTCAACAAGAATTCCGGAGCCTCCTGCGCTCCAGTGGTAAAAAGATTCAATTGCATTGTCATGAATTTTTACATGGTTCGAGTTTCTTGATCTGAAACCGGAGTCAGTCCTGACCGTTACTTTATTATTCCAGGCCTCTATATTCTGAGAATTTTCGACAAAAACCCCATTATGCCCTGTTTTAGATATTGTGTTATTGTAAAACCGAATATAATTCCCATTGTCTGTTTTTAGCCCTTCTCCGTGCCCATCATGCATATACATGTCATGAATTTGAATATCCGTGCAATTGAGGAAATGAATCATATTATAATATCCATAACCTTTCTTTTTATCCAGGTTATTATCATGGTTCCCATCAATTTCAAATCCTTTTACAACAACTCCATGAATTCCGGTCTTATCTATCTGGGTTATCAGGGGTTTAAATACGGGCCAGTCAGCACTATCTATAAGTTTAATTTTGGCGGTTGGGTCGCCTGCAAGAGTGGTATTGTTTCCAATAAAAATAGTGTCCGAGATAGTGTATGTATAGGGACCTCTCAAATAAACGGTTGTCAATCCGGGGTTTTCTGCAACATACGCAAGTGCTTGATTTATCTCTACCTGGTCATCCTTTCCATCACAACTAAAATTCTCCTTTCCATTCCAGGCTACATATAGAATGTCTTTTGACGGCGTTTGAGGAGAAATAGACTGCATTAGGATCTGAATAATAAATATATCCAGTACAATCAGGAAAATTGCAAGAAAAAATCCTATTTTTTTCTTATTTCGCCGTATATATACACTATATTTCTCTTCCATTTGTTCCCCACCTTTAATCAATTTTGATCGCAAAAATCCCAGTCACATATACTTGGATTGTACCCGGATTCTTACATTCAACTACTCCAGCCAGATAATTTCCATTAGAACTTTTAAAAGATTAAATGAGCTTAACTATTCCCCATAAATTGCCCTAACTTAGTATTCAAGCTAGTAAGACAATAAATATAGACTATATTATGAATTAATAGAAATATCTTCACTTAAACTTACTCATTTTAACTTCTCAATTTCACATTGATTTTAATATTTCATGTATCTACAAGCTTCAGACTGCTTTTTTAGCTCTAAAAGTTTTCTGCCAATATTGTATATACTTCTTGCTTAAAGCTGGTATCGAAAAAATGTAAAGTATCTAAGGTATTATCTGTAAAATATGTAACAGTAAAATATGTACAAAAGAAAAAAATTTCAAATAAAGCTTTTTACATTAAAAACTTGATTTTAAGAAAATAAAGGAAATTTATATTCAGTAAATATAATCTACTAAATATAATCTGCTAAATATAATATACTAAATATTTGTAATAGTTCAAATCAATTTTTCTTGCCTGTAAATTGAGTTTTACTCAACATAATAAATAATTGACCTAAATAAGTTTACACCAAGTTAGTTTATTTAAGACTAACTCGATCCAAACTAATTCCATTTACTTCTTTTTTAAAACCTATTTTTGTAGTTATTTTCGTACCTGTTTTATAATTTTTTAAATGTTAATCTCATTATTAAAAGTTTGATCCCGATATTAAATGTTTGATCTTGAAAATGCTTTACTCAGGAATGCTTGATAATTTTAATCATCTCTCGCCCAAACGCATACAGGTCTCCAGGATTTCTTGAAGATACAAGATTTCCATCAATAACGACTTCTTTATCTTCATAAAGGGCGCCTGCAGCCATTACATCATCTCTTATTCCTATCCAGCAGGTAATTTTTCTTCCTTTTATAACACCTGCTGAAATGAGAACCTGAGGAGCATGGCAAATTGAGGCTACAGGTTTGTTTTCTTTGAAAAAATGCCTTACAATTTCAAGCGCGTTCTCATCAAGCCTCATTTTTTCAGGTCCTTTGCCTCCGGCAATCACAAGAATATCATAATCTGCAGGATTTATATCCTTAAAGGCAATATCAGCCTCGATTTTATAACCCTGTTTTCCTGTAATAGGTCCTTTTTCTAAAGAAGCCACATGCGTTATTATTCCTTCTTCTTTCAAGCGGTGATAAGGATAGAAAAGTTCCAGATCTTCAAAACCATCGGCTCCGAATACAAGTGCTTTCAGATTTATTCCCCCAATCCTGATATTGTAAATTTAATGATTTTTTTAATATTCTGGTAGTTTTTAATAATTTAGTTACTGTATTTTTTTACTTTATTTTACTTCATTTACAATAAAATTCCTTTAAATTATATAATTATCTTAATTACAAAACTTATTTAGTTCTGGTATTTGTTTTATTCTGTTTTGTTTTATTTTATTTTATTTTATTTTATTTTATTTTGTTTTATTTTATTTTAGTTTATTTCATTTCGTTTCATTTCGTTTCATTGGATTCCGTTTTTAAGATCAATTTTTTCAAGGGCCTGCTCAAGGTCTGCAATTATATCGTCTGCATCTTCTATTCCTACAGAAAGTCTGACGAGCCCATCGGAAATTCCTACTCTATTTCTTACATTGTAAGGTACGCAGGCATGGGTCATGGAAGCAGGATGTTGAATTAGCGTATCTGTTGCCCCAAGGCTTACAGCTAGAGAGCAGAGTTTCACGCTATCCATCAGTTTTCTGCCGGCTTCAAATCCCCCGCTCAGTTCAAAACAAAGCATGCCGCTATACCCACTCATTTGTTTGCGGGCAATTTCATGCTGAGGATGGCTCGGCAATCCAGGGTACCTGACCCAGGAGATTTCAGGACGGGATTCAAGGAAATTTGCAACCTTGATTGCATTTTCTGAATGCCTCTCCATGCGGATATGCAGGGTTTTAAGCCCTCTTATGCAGAGCCAGGCTTCATGAGGCCCCATAATTCCTCCGGTATGTCCGACAAAAGGGGAAAGCATATCCATTAATTCTTTTTTCCCTGCAACAATCCCTCCAAGCAGGTCTGCATGTCCACCAATATATTTTGTACAGCTACTCAGAGAAAGGTCGGCTCCAAGTTCCAGAGGTTTTTGAAAGTAAGGGGTCGCAAAGGTATTATCAACAACACAGAGTGCCCCATTCTCTTTTGCCATTCTGGAAATCTCTGCAATATCACAGATAATCAGAGTAGGATTGGCAGGAGTTTCGAGAAAAATCATTTTTGTTTCAGCTTTAAAAGCGTTTTTTACATTTTCGGGCTTAGAGGTGTCGACAAAACTAACATTTATTCCAAGTTTTGGCAAAACTTGCGAAAATAAACTGTAAGTACAGCCGTAAACTACATTGGTTGAAATAAGGTGGTCTCCCTGTTTCAGGAAGCCAAGAGAGACTGCGGTTATTGCTGCCATACCTGAGGCAAAAGTCTGGCCTGCTTCCCCTCCTTCAAGCGCAGCAAATTTTTCAGCCAGAACTTCATGAGTCGGCGTATTGGGCGGAATCCTCGCATAAACAAATCCTCCTTCCTGCCCTGCAAACCTTGCAGCTCCCTGCAGCGTGTTTTCAAAAATGAATGTTGAAGTCTGAAAAATCGGAGTTGTGTGTGCCCCGAAAATCGGGTCTGGTTTTTCTGCAGCATGTACGCACTTTGTTGCAAACTTCATTTCTCTTTCCATTTTCCTCAATCCCCTGATAATTGATCCCAAGCATAGATATTTGTTTTTCGGGTAATTATTCCTTTGGCGAAAAAGTTCAGATTAAGTCCTGATAAGTCGATTAAAGATTAACTGAAGTCAGGAAGTTAAGAAATTAAATAAGAAGGAAAAATCAAAAAAATTTCGGTGAAACTCAGGGAGATTTTTAGGGCTTCTGGAATGTAGTGGAAACTCCTGGATATTTAGAAAATTCCGGATAACTACTGGATATAACAGTACAGAAAGATTTGAGGCTTTAAAAATAAATTAAGAACAAATTAGAAACAAATGACAGATAATTTAATTTTTTAGATGTTATTTTTTTAGATGTAATCTTATTTTTTATATAATTTTTTTAGATATAATTTAACGTTTTAAAACGTAATTAGAATAACTATTCACTCCAGGGGTCAGAAATCTTAAAAAAGAGGCCAACTATATACATGAAACAAAAGATGTAGTAAAAAGAATCAAATAAGAAATTCCGGACTTAAAAGTAATAAAAAAGCGCAAAAAACCCAAAAATTTACCAGAAGAGTCCGGATCCTGCTAAAAAGCAATTTAAAACGATACAGGAAGACCTTCAGTGATTAATTCAATACTTGATAACGACCTCTACAAATTTACAATGCAGCTGGCAGTCCTCGAACTTTTCCCAAAAGCAGAAGCTGAATACCGGTTTATCAACAGAGGGACTCAAAGATTTTCTGAAGAATTTGTAGAAGAATTGAGAAGGGTAATTGATGAAAATATTTCAGGTTTAGCCTTAACTGAAGAAGAGTACGTCTGGCTTGCCGAAAATTGCCCCTATCTGAAACCCATGTACCTTGAATATCTCAAAAATTTTCGCTTTAAGCCAGAAGAAGTAAAAATCTGCCTTACAGAAGATAAGAACCTGGATATAAGGATAAAAGGGCCCTGGCACAGTACAATTCTCTGGGAAATTGTGCTTATGGCTTCGGTTTCGGAACTTTATTTTTCCCGAATTGAAAAACAATGGAATGGATTCTCGGAAAATTCTGATGAATATCATCCTGGATACTTCGAGTCCGCATTCGCTGCTTATGAAAAAAAGATTTTTGAAATCGGAAAAGCCCTTGAAGAAAATAATTGCTTTTTTTCCGAATTCGGGACTCGAAGGCGTAGAAGTTTTGATCTCCATGACAGGGTAATGAGGACGCTTGTTCAAATAAAAGCCCTTTCAGGAACCAGTAATGTGTATTTTGCAAAGAAATATGGAGTAAAGGCAATTGGGACTGTAGGGCATGAGTGGATAATGGGTACATCAGCCCTCGTAGGGCTCAGATATGCAAACCGTTTTGCCTTTGAAAATTGGGTTGAGGTTTATAAAGGAGACCTTGGAATTGCCCTTACAGACACCTTTGGTTCAGAAGCTTTTTTTAAAGATATGGATCTGAAATTGTCAAAAATTTATGACGGCTTCAGACATGACAGCGGCGACCCTTACGAATTTGTCGATACAGTAATAAAACATTACAGAAAAATGGGCATAGATCCCCAGAAAAAAGTGATTGTTTTCAGCGATGCCCTTAATGCAGAAACTGCAATCAGGCTCAAGAAATATTGTGAAGGTAAAATTTCCTGCAGTTTTGGGATTGGGACCAGCCTGACAAACAACTCGGAGTTTTTCCGGAAAAGCCCGCCTCTTAATATGGTTATAAAATTGCACAGTATCAACGGAATTCCTGTTGTTAAATTAAGCGATTCCCCGGAAAAAGAAACCGGAGAAAGAGACGCCATAAGGGTTGCAAACTATATTTTCGGAAGAAAAGGGCTTGACGAGTAATGGTAAGTAGATTAAATAATAAGTAGATTAAATAATAAGTGGATTAAATGGTAAGTGTATTGAAAGATAAATCTGAAAATAGAAGAAGGTTACTAAAAAAAGTTTTCCCGGATCCTAAAACCCGAGAAAAGCAGTCTAGATGTTATTTATTCGATTAACATCCTGGTAAAGTTTGTTTTATCAATATTTTTCTGGCCATGTTTATAAACTATCAGGCTGCGTTGTATCCTTCCGCCAGATGGGTGTTGACGTATACAACTCCCTCATTTGTGTGCCTGTATGCATAATCATCTGTAATTTCTGGCAATTTGTCTGCGTCTTTCTGTGAGGTTACAACTGTGCCTGCAGGCACATATCTGCCATCAGGGATTGTAACGCCAATTGCTGCTGAGGTTGGCTCAAGCACACAGTTGTTTCCTACTTTTGCTTTGAAGACAAGAACCTGCATAGCGATAAAGGTGTCATTGCCTACAGAGGCAGGGCCGTGGATCTGGGACTGGTGGGCAAGTGAGACATTTTCCCCAACGTAGACGGAATAATTCTTCCCATCGACTTCAACAAGGTTCTTTTCCACAGGTTCGCCTTCTTCATCAATTGTTTCAAGCCCGTGTAATATAACCCCGTCCTGGATGTTGCTATTGTCTCCTACGAAAATAGGCATTCCTTCATCACTGCGCACTGAGGCCATAGGGGAGACCATAACATTGGCCCCGATTGCTACATTACCTATTACTGAGGCCATAGGATGAACATAGGCTGTAGGGTCAATAACAGGTGAGGTAGGCTCAGGATTCCAGGGTGTTACCGCATTCGGCCTAATATTTGAAAATTCAGCTGCATCTGCATTTTGTACATTATTTTCTTCTGCTCCTTCTCCCTGGGAAACACACCCGCTTCCTGCAAGACAAAGCAAAAGAGATAAAATTAGAACAATAAAGATCTCTTTTTTAAACTTCATGAGGGTCCTCCTTTATCGCTGTGAAGTTTATTAAATATATAGAGGTTTCTATTTTTATTTGTAAAAAGATAAAAAAATAAAAATAAAAGAATTTTGTTAGCAAACAGCCTGGAATTTTTGGAATAAAATAATAAAAATTCAAAAAAATGGTTTTTAAAGTAGAGTTTTCTACCTGGCTATTTTCCTGAATCAGGTCTCCTCAATCCGTTATTTATAATTGCCGCAACTCTTTAAATAACATAATTGAGGACAGACTAAAAGTTCTTATACTTTTTAACCCAATATATTCTAAATAAAAAGATAATTCAAATAATAAATAATAATATAAGTTGATGGTGGGGGGCCATCAATTTTAATTTGAGGCATTCTTTTATTTTGAAATCAGGAGTTTATAATATCTAATTGAAGTTTGATCTAACTCTGAAAAAAATAAAAACAGACAAAATTTGAAAACAAAATAAATTAAAAGTTGAAAGTTTAGCATAATTTATTTGATTTTGGGATGTCTCTTAGATATCTCAGGCAGATTCTAATCGGCACATTACAATATAATTGATGAAATATAATATAAAAATCTAATTTTTATTCTAAGAGCTTAAAATTAGATTTCTTAATACATTGTAATATATTTAATAAATTAATCTTAAGTAAAATTTGAGATTTTTATTTTCTTTCTAAATTTTGGGTTTCATAAGGTGGGGAGGAATGGATAAAACTACACAGAATCTGGTAAAAAAATTAGAACGTTCTGTTTTTGCAGGAAGAAGGTCAGCTGCTGCAGAGGAGCTGGGGAAAATTAAAGATCCAGAAACTCTGCCAGCCCTGCTTGAAGCCCTTGAGGATTCAAATCCTGGAGTAAGAATTGCTGTTGTGGAAACTCTGGGAGAGATTAACACCCCTGAAGCTGTTTCTGGCCTTATAAAAGCCCTTGAGGATTCCCAGAGCCCGGTTAAAAAAAGTGCTATTAATTCTCTTGAAAAAATAGGTACTCTTGAAGCCATCTCAGCTATTGCCAGGGGTTTTAATGATAAGGATAAGTTTGTCCAGAAAGAGGCAGTAAGAGTTCTGGTAAGAATAGGCTCCAGAGAAGCTGTATATACACTCTCAAAAGCCCTTGAATCCCCAAATGTTTTTTTGAGAAAAGCTTTGATAACCGGGCTTGGAAAAATAGGCACCTATGAAGCTGCACTCGGTCTGGTAAATGCACTTAAAGACCCGGATAACAATATAAGGAAACAGGCAGCTGAGGCTCTTGGAAAAAGAGGCAAACCAGATGTATTTGATGAGCTTATTGAAGTGCTTAACACTCCAAAAGAACCTGTACAGGAAGCAGCTTCAGAGGCACTCTGCAAAATTTTGAGCCTTTCACCTTCTATCCCTGTACTTTTAAATGCCCTTGATGCTTCCAACAGGGATATAAGAAAAATTGCTATTGAAAGCCTGTGGGAAATCGGAACTCCTGATGCAGTCTCAGGGCTTATAAAAGCCATAGAAGATACAGACTGGTATTTGAGAAATCGTGCTATAGATGCCCTTGGATATATCGGCTCTCCTGAAGCTGCTGTAGGTTTGATTAGAGCCTTTAATACGCAGGAAAATTGCATAAAAAAGTCAATTATTTCCTCCCTTGGGAAAATCAGCTTGCCTGAAGCCACTGAAGGCCTGTTAAAAGCTCTTGAGGATCCTGATAGTTCAATCAGGGAAACTGCAGTTGTAAGCCTAGGAAAAGCAGGGAGTCCAGAAGCTATTTCAGGGCTTGTAAGAGCCCTTTCTGATCCCAAAGCTATAGTAAGGGAGACTGCAGCGACAGTGCTTGGGGATATTCGCGCTCAGCAGGCTGTGCCTGAGCTTATCCTTCTTCTTGATAATGCAGATAACTCTTTACAAAAAGTTACTATTTGCTCTCTTCAAAAAATTGGCACTCCAGATGCGATTTTAGGGCTTGTCAAAGCCAGTAAGAGTTCTGACACATTTATACGTAAAACTGCAATAAAAGCCCTTGAAAAAATCAACAAAAACACTCATTCCTCAGTACAGACGCTTGGAGAAGTAAAAAATCCTGGTACAATTAATGTTATCAAAAGCTGCTTAAAAAACGAGAGCGTTAAAGTTCGAATTAAAACTATGGATCTCCATACAGATCTTGAAAATTCTGAAATTCCTGAAAACCCTGAAATTAAAGTTTTTCATGATGAAAAAGAAAAATCAGAAACTTCTCAGTCGCGGGATGGGGAAAAAAAGTTTTAAAAACAGAAAATCCACTAAAAATTCAGGATAGCTTTTCTTGCCCTTATTGCTTTGAAAAACTAAACTTTTCTAATATACCTGATTTCTGTCCCTTCTGCAGTATGAGATTGAAAAATTAACATGTGGACAAGCTGGAAAATTCTATTAAAAATCAAATTAAAAAGATTAGAAAGTTAAGCAGAAGGTTTAAACCGAAAATTTAACCTCAAAGGATCGAAAATAAAGAAGCTACATAAAAACTATAAAAAACCATAAAAAAAATATATAAAAAACTGTACAAAAACTATACGAAAACTATACAAAAAATATATGGAAAGCCATATAAAGAAACTAAATAAAAAAGTTTAATTAAAAATTAAATTAATACCAGTAATTAATACCCTCTCATATATATCTGGAACAAGATCTGATCAGTTTGGAAGCTTAAAAAGCTTCCATTTCGCTGGAAATCTCATCATCATTCATAAAATTATTAATATCTTTGATTTCATTATTGAATTGGCTATAATTAATTGCGCTATCTGTATTTTCCTGTGAGTTGTATTTATTCATCTCATTTTCGAAACTTTTAATCTCTTCTTCTATATGAGTAAAAGCTTCAGTCTGCATATGAGTTGTTAGCGCATTTTTTAGCTCTGATGCATTTGAGGCTTTACTTACATTAGTATGCAGGTTTTGAAGTTCGGTTATCTGCGAGTCAAGTTCCTGAGCCATTTCGTTAGCACCGGCTGCTTTAAAATCTTTCTTTTCGGCCTCAAGCCCTTGTGTCATATTTTCAAGGGAACCGAGCATTTTACTCCGGGTTTCTTTAAAGTTTGCTTCAGTAATATTTTCAAGGTTATAACTGAATACATGTGTTTTTCCTGGCCCGCTGCCTGATTTTATGTATATTGTCCCGGATCCTGTTTGCATGCTGCCCTGCCAGGTTTTATCCTTTGCCAGGCTATGGTTTGCCATTACCTTCTCAAGCTCGGAGGAATTGGATGTTCTGTTTACAGCAGTATAAAGAGCTTGAAGCTCTATAATCTGTTTGTTTAGGGTATTAAGTATATCAGCCTTGAAGGTACTGAAATTTTCTTCATTTATGTTTCCTCTGTATACAAACTTAATATCAAATAACTGGCCTGAAGTTTGATATGTAGAGTTTACCTGGGTTCCGCTTTCTAAAGCTGAAACTCCTGAGGGAATAATGCAAATTATTAAGAATAATACTATCAACTGAGAAAATACTTTTAAAGCCTTCATTTCTATGGCCTCCCAGACCCCTTTTCCTTTTCTGTTAATTTCTATTTTAAACTGTTGATTTCTATATGTTCTAAAGTTTATATGTTGATACTTTCTGTGAGTTCTATTTCGATGCCTTTTGATCTATTACCAGAGAATTAATTCTCTATATTCTGTTTAGTCTTTTATAATCCGAAATTAGCTGGCTTAGATATAAGTTTACTTCCAGAAATCCAAGGTTTAAAGAATTTTAATTTACAAAATGAACCCATATAGAAACTCTTTATCACATATCTGCTTGAATAAAAAGCCTAAAACTTATTAAGCCAATAAAGAGGCCTTCTTTTAGAAAAAATCAAATATTTTTCTTTTAAATTCAATAGTTTCCTGAGAAATTTACTGGTTTTATCTATAAGGAATTTGCAGGTGGAGGCTTTACTAAGTATAATAAAATTTTAAGCAGGAGTTTGGCTTTTATACTGTCTGAATAAAAGAAAACGTTTTTTAGAAAAAAAGATTTTAAATTTCATAATAAGCACCTGGATAAACCATATTAGCTTTTGAAGCAATTTAATTCCTTATAATCCCAAATATTACCACAATAAAGGTTTAAAAGCAGAGAAGACTTCTTTTGAGTGAGGAATGCAAAACCTAATTCTTCAAGCTAACTCAAACAGTAAGTATACTTTTATCTTTAAATCCAGATAGATTAATTCTGTCAGGAACATATTGAACGCTGTATTACCCGGATTAAAAGCATACAGCATAATCCTGGTTCCTGTATCTGAACAGGAAACATCCAATGGTCAGATATAATGTCAGATATGATTTAAACCAGACATAGTGAAAGTAAATCAAATTTGGAAGCAATTCACAAATTTACAGGATTAATATGTTCCTGACTCATCTTCAGTGTTTTATGGCTCATATTCAGTCTTTTATAAGACAATACCCTAGATAAAGTAAAAATTAGAATAAAATTAGAATAGAATTAGAATAAACTCCGTTAAAGAAAAGGATACAGATTATGTGCATTCAAAATAAAATAAAATAAAATAAAATAAAATAAACCCTGATATAAAGAGGCCAGAATCCAAATATTCCTGGAAAATAAAACGATAATAGGTTTGTATCCTAAGAAATTTGTAACCAAATAAATTTTACCCAGGACGAAGAGGTAAACCCATACGGTATCAGGCTTTAAACTTAAAAAAGATTTATAAGTAATCTTTATTAAAGTTGATCTAAAGTTAATCTTAAAATGTATGACTCAGATAAAAGTATAGTCCAGAAAAGTTTTTCCTTGAGGACGTGTCCAGGTATGAAAATTAGATTTCTGCTCCTGTTGCTAATATTTGCAGGCCTGATTGTAGTTGCAGGTTGCACCAATGTACAGGCCCGGCCTTTAATTCCCGAAAAGCCCGGGGAATTGTACATAGATATATGCTATCCCTATAACTTTATGGAAAACGGAGACTTACATGTAAAAGTATACCAGTCAGGACTTTTTTTCAAGAATTCCTATCCAGAGGCTGGAGCTTCAAATAACCTGGAAAATGCCACGCTAATGCTTGATAGAAATATTCAAAAAGCTGAAAACACCTCTGTAAAACTTGAAGCCGGGATTCAACGCTATAAAGCAGAGGGAAAAAATGTCAGCAGTCTTGAGTCCTCTCTTAAAGAATACAAACTTTTTATTGAAAAAGCAAAAGAATACAGGGCAAATGCAAACACTTCCAATTCATCTTCTAATTTCTCTAATACGTCCTGGGAATCTGATAAGAGGAAAAGTTCCTATTTCTTTACATGTATTAATCCATCAAACAATCTGACAAACTGTTCATGCAGGAATGTAGAGCGAGAGAATCTGGTAAAATCCCAGGACAGTATGTTGCAAGCCAATAATGTTCTGGAAAACCTTTTTGAAGAATTCCAGAACCTTACTCCGGGAGATCAAGAACTTAATAACACATCTCGCCTGCTTGCGGCAGGAAAGGGAAGAGGGCTTTTAATAGGTAATTTTACTCTTAAAATGCATGTAGAAAACGGGGAACTGGCAATTCCTGAGTTTTCTCCGGATTCCGAGATTAATATAGAAGGAAATTATACCCTTGAAAAGAAAAATGACACAAACGGTGAAATGCGTATTTACCGAATACAGAATGCGAATGTAAAAATCTCGGGTTCTGATAAAACAATAATGCTAAAAGGTACGAACCTTTCAATTAATGCAAATGGGGAAGGATATTCGGATTTTGTAGGTATGGGGAAATACAGGGTTGAAGATTCCGGAGGAATACCTGCAGAAGACCTGTGGGAGCCGCCTTTCTTTACGGAAGAAATAGATCCTGAATTCGAACCTCCTGAGTGGGAAATTGATTTCGATAACTTCGAACCTCCTATTGAAGATGAATTCTTTAAAGATGAATTTGAGGCTTCAGAGCATGAATTTGAAGAAATGGAGCACCAGATCGAGGATTTTGAACCTTCTGATCATGACTTTGACTCTGAAGAATTCGAGCCTTCAGACGTCGAGATAGATTCTAATGATTTCGAGACTTTTGAGGATGAAATGAGTCCTGATGATTTTGAACCATCGGGAGACGAATTTGATCCTGAAGATTTTAATCCTTCTGACAGTGAAATAGACCAGATAGACTCTGAGGACTTCGAACCTTCTGAGGATGAAATAGACCAGGTGGAAGATCAAATAGATCAGATAGAACGTGAAATGGATTCTGACAATTTCAAACCTTCTGAGGGAGAATGGCTCTAAAAATATGAATCCTTTAATCTTTAATCTTCTGAGGCTGAGAAGTATTCTGATAAATTCGGATTTGACAAAGAGAACTGCAACTTAATTCCCGGGTACATATAGGAAGAAATATTGCTAAAGAAAACAATTTTAGTTAGAGCCAGTATAAGGGGAGTCCTTGTTAAAGAAAGATAAAAATCTTTTAAAAACAAGATATAACATATAACAATAAGGATTAAAGGTACCTGGACGCACGCAAAATCCGAATGCAAATCTGGGTTTATGATCAAAATGAATCTGAGGCTCTATATTATTTGTATTGCTGCTTTAATTGCTTTTGTCACACCTGCCTTAGCTTCGGGCATGGCCACGATTTACGGCACGGTCTATAACGGGGAAACCTTTGAGCCTCTTGAAAATGCTGTTGTTGAAGTAAATTCCACTCCTTCCCAATCTATGGTTGCAACTTATGGTTTTTATTCTTTTGACCTTGAACCTGGAACCTATACGCTTACAGCCAAATATTACGAGAATAATACGCTTATCTCTTCAACGCAAAAAACTGTAGAAATTAAAGAGGAAGGGAAATATAAAATTGCTCTCCTCCTTCTCCCTGTTTATCCGGAAGAGCTTATGGTCAGTTCAGATAAGAATTTGACATCGAGAGCACTTTCCGGGAATGTACAATCCAATATAAATGAAGGAAATAGCTCAAAAAACTTTCCGGACCAAAAAGAAACGACCTCACCTGCTTTAAGGTATATGTTTATGGCGCTTGTTCTTTTTTCCTTATTTGCAGGTGGATATAAGCTTTCTTTAAAATCTAAAAGGTCAGATGAAGGAAAAAGTCCCGGAATAAAAACCCAGCATAGACTGGAAACACAACATAAACAGAGTTTCTCCAAATCCTTCGAAAGGCCTGAGGCTTCAGTAAAAAATTCTGAAGATATGGAATTTGAGGGTGCAAAACGCGCTTCAACTCAAACCTACCCGCAGGAGAATGCTCAAACAAAACAATTAAAAGATACAAAAGATACAGCACTCCCGCAGATAGATGAATTTGGGGGATCTGATAAATCAGGGCCTCAAAATTCTAACTTTGAATATAAAGGAGAAAGCGCCACCAGAAAGAGTAATAAGGAAATTATTAGTGAAAATATTAGCGAAAATATTAATGAAGGTACCCACGAAAATATCAAGGCGAAAGGATTTAAAACGCCATCTCAAGAAATAATAGGGCCAGGAATCGAATACGAGCCTGAAATTATTAAAGCTGGATCTTCTCAAAGAGACTCAATTACCGAGCAATCTATAGAACCAATTATGAAATTAGAACCAGCCTTTTCAAACTCTGAACAAATCTTGCAGCTTGAAAAGAAGGATTTAACGGAAAATCTCGAATCAAAGGCTGTGCCAGAAAAGGAAATCAGACCTGAAATAAAAGGAACCCCTGAAACAGAGTCGGATTTCCAGGCAACAAAAAAGGATGATGTAAAGCCTGAGGGCCCAATAGAAGAAATTGAGCCTGGAACAAGCGAAAAAAGCCTGGAAACTCCTCAGGAAAAAGACAGTTTAGACTCTCTGGAAAACAGGATTGAAACAGATTCCTCTCAGCTTGCTTCCCAGGTCAAAACCTCAAGCCCTAAAAAGAAAGCTCCTTTACCTTCAGACCTTCAGGAGGTAATGGACATAATCCGGGGCCAGGGCGGAAGGATTACTCAGAAAAATCTGCGCAGCAGATTAAAGTATTCGGAAGGAAAAGTCAGCCTAATGCTTGCTGACCTTGAAAGAAGAGAATTGATCGAGAAATTCAAAAGGGGCCGCGGAAATATAGTGATTGTAAAAGACGAAGAACGTTAATAGGAAAACCTAAATCCAGGGCTTAAAACCCTTTAAAATTTAGAATTATAATTCTAAATTTTAATTATATTTTTTCTAAAAAGTGCTATAATCTCAGATAGAATGTTAGATAGAATGGCTAGAGAATTCCTTTTGCTTGAGAAATAAATGCCTGAAAATCTGCTTTAAAAATTTTTCAGGATTAATTTCTGTAGGAAAATCAACAGTTTAACATTTTTTAAGATATATAAGGAGTTTCCTTTATTTAATCCTTTATAGATCCTTTATTATTCATTCACAGGCTTATTAAAGAATACTGGATGCTTAGAGGCTTTAAACAAGCTTAGTTGATAAATTCATTTCTTAGATTCCCTGCTTTTTGTTAAGTATGCTTTTATTATTAAATATCCAATAGAGTAATTGACTGCCACCTCTAAAGCAGTTAACAGATAGCTGTACCCTATCTGATAAAAGGCTTAATCTGAAGTTACAATGAGAGAAACCTGAATATAAAATCTCGCCAGAAAACCAGGGTCCCTCCACTCAATTCAGGAACTTCTCATTGCAAAGAGACCTGAATACGGAACCTTAGCAAAAATCAGGAACCCTCCACTTGATTCAGGTATTTCTCATTGAAGCCTGAAGGAAGCAGTCTAAAAACCCTCCACCACAGAAACTGAGGCGTTTACCGTTTTCAAATGCCTCAAAAATACGAAATGCTATGTCCGGTTTAATTGGACCATTACGGTCTAATTAAACCAATAAAATAAAATGAACAAAGATGTAATAATAAAAACTAAAGCAAAACTCAAAATCGACAGTTCAAAATAAAAATTAAAATTCTCCTTTTAACTATAATTATTTACGCAAATACACCTGAAATTGAACTGATTCATTTCCTGACTCGACATTGTGTTTTTATTTCTTTATTATAACCAGTGTAAATAGTTATGTTCAAGACTATAAATTATTGTTGCGTATTAAATATCCCAAATTTTCATTCTATTATTTCGAACTTTTTACGCTGCAGAATGTAATACGATATCTAAATTAAATATTTCATATACTCTTGACGGGGTTGTCATTTTTTGTTATGCAAAATCCTTCCATATAGGTTTAGAAAAATTATTTTTGAAAAATTTAACTTTTCCTTTTTCGAGAAAACCTTAGTTTAAACTACTTTTAAATATTAAAATCATTTCTAATTATATAATCCTAAAGCAGTGAGTAATAGGTAGATAAAAAGTAAGGAAATCTCAACCACTATATTTTTAAATTTATAATAATATGTCCCCTTATAATGTACTCAAGTCAGATTTTTTATAACTGATTATATATATAAACTATTGCTGATATCTTTCGCTATTTTCTAAGCTATACAGGGGAAAAAAAATTAAATAGAATAGGAATATTTTTATATTGTTTCATTTTTAAAAGCCTAATACTCATCAAAATTTTTATATAAAAGTCGAGTCTGTTTTTTCTTTTCTCAAACCTGACAAAAAAGATATGCAGGGAGCATACATGTAAATATAACTTGAAAAAAATATATGCAACATACCTATTCTGAACGGCGAGGTTTTCAGATTGATATTTAAACAAATACCATTGGATGTTTATGACAGCTTTCACAAGATGTTTAGAGGAAGTAATCAAATTACTTTTAACTCATGCATAGATTGTGGAGGGGAATGCGAAAGGAATAAAATAGGTACTCTTTTGCCCGGAGAAAAAGAATATATGGCTAAAAAAATGGAAATTAATGTCCTTGAATTTGAAACTCAATACCTCGATGCATTATGCATGAATGATGGAACTCTTATCCCGGTTTTAAAGTTAGGTAAAAAATGCCCCTTTTTAAACGAGGAAAATGAAATCTGTGAATGCAGGAATTTTAAACCGGTGTTATGCAAAATATATCCGCTTATCTTCACAGTTGAAGCTGAGAAAATAAATTTTAAAGTAGACAACTGGTGCAAGCTTTCCCGAAAAAAAACATGCAGAGATTATTTTGAAGGGGCAATTCCTCTTTTATCAAGTTTACCGGTATCTCTGGCCTGGTTCAGACATGTAGCTAGTTATGATGACCTTTTTTTTGATTATGATCGGCTTGAAAGGTACAGGCAGGGGAAAAACAAATCTATGGTTTTCTCCTTTGATGAATTATTGAGTTTCCAGAAAACCAATATTATAGCTTCCGAATTAAGTACTTCTTTTAGACAGGTAATCGAAGAGCCCTGTTTTAAGATATAAAAATATAATTTCTAAAAAGAAATTGTGGATAAAATCCGGGAAGCCGAATCTATATCCTTATTCGGATTCCTTTTCTATCATTCAAAATCAAGAATTAAATTTATCTGAGCAATTAAATGAGAAATAGTTTGTATATTTCTTTGAAACTTTCCGGATTAAATGTATTATTTACTTAATTACTGATTTATTTACAAATTACTAATTTATTTACTAATTACTGATTTCTTTTTAAGAACAATTATTATAATTAATTTTTTTCAAAATTATAATTAATTTACTATTTATTATTTTTAAAAAACTAAATATGATTGCCGATTTTTGTAGAACTTTATTTTATCTCTTCTGTTGCTGTATAACCGTTCTCTATCTGGGTCCAGAGATATTTCCTGTGATATCTGTCATACAGAGTAATAATAAGAGTTAGTAAAAGGATGAAAAAAAGAGTAATAGTAAGGTTTATCGAGCCGTCATATCTTGGCAACAGGTAATTAAGCAAGAGCACAAGGCCAAGGTTTACTGCGGACATTACAATAAACTCTCGAATAATTGATTTCCAGTGATTTCCCCTTTTAACCAGCCAGTGACTTACGACAGTGTTTATAATTATAAGCAAAGACATTCCAATTGCTAACTGAAGGTTAGTTGATCTGACACCAGGCAAAATCTGCGCAAAAATTACACTCAAAAGGGAAATCAATATTATTTTTTCAAATAAGGCGCGGTTTATAACTTTTTCAGATAAATATTTATTAATAAATTGTTCCCTGAGTCTTTCAATACTCTCGAATTGAAACCCCTCGTTAGTTTTATTCCCTGATAAAAATGCAGGAACAGGATTAGCAGCAAATGAGAACCCCGGCTTCATAGGAGGAAGATCCCTGACAAGCATCCATGCTAAAAAAAGCAAAAATAGAGTATATCCGACCAGAATTAAGGCATTTGAAGGGTTAGCTCGAATCCAGTCTGTTGTATCAAGTTTGGCTATGTGTATCCAGTATTCCTGTGGAAGCTTGATAAAAATCCAGATAAGGGCTGTTGCCTGGATTAATTTTTTATTTGTGAGCACATCCTGGTTCCATTTTAACCTTATAATTTCATAGAAAATAAAAAAGTATTCAAAAGTGTTTGGAAAAATAAGCAGTAAGGTCCGGCTTTCCAGCAGTTCAAAAAGAGCTACTCCTACCAACCTGTAATAGAAGAGAAAACGGCTTATTCTGAAAGCAAAATGATTTGACCAGTTACGTAAGGTTGAGAGATAGGTAATTGTAAGGTAATAAATATCAAGCGCTTTATCATAACTCTGATACCCTTCAAGAGGCAGGTCTGTAAAAATCTGAAAAATGGTCTGGTCAATGCCGTCAAGTATAAGGCAGGCAATAACTCCAGGCAGAGGATATTTCGGGATAGTTAATGGGATCAGGAAACGGGCTATAACCACAGCCCAGAAAATTGCCAGATCTAAAGTATCTACCACCCCAATTTACCTCCTGGATTTTCCCTTTTCCTTGCCCTTTAATTTATTTTATTAAGTAAAGAATTATCCATATTCGTACTAAGCTCATAGATTGATAGAATATCCTCTTTTTTTGTCAAAATAGATCTATTTATTTTATGTTTTCTGGTATTATAGTTATATGGAAACTAATTTACTAATTCTAAAACAGATCCTCTATATGCAAGTTTTTTTCTATTTTTGAATTTAAAAGATTCATTAAAACTGCATGATATGTTAATGAATATGTCACAGAATAAAAAATTAAATGTTTATAATTTATATGTCTATAAAAGCTTTAAAAATGTATCTGGATTTTTAACTGAATTATTTAAACCAAATCTATTTATTTATTTATTTAGTTATTTTCTTTGAATCTTGATAGATTATTGACTTTAAATAGTTGAAAAGAAATATCCAAAGAACCACTTATTACTATTCTTGTATATTTTAAACTTTCATATTTTAAACTTTTATATTTTAAACCTTTTAAAGATTTAATTTTTTGAAAACGTGGTTCTTATTCCTTAAGCTCATCTTTTCCTTTAGATTCCATTAAATTTGCAAGCCAGCATGTCTCATCAGACCCCTCAAGGATCATTTTTACAACCATTGTTAGAGGAACGGCAATCAAAGCTCCTGCAGTCCCCAGTACGAAAGCCCAGTAGAACAACGAAAGGAAAACAATTGATGCAGATAATTTCAGACCCTTTCCGGCAAGCGAAGGGAAAAGCACATTTTCAACTACCTCATTTATTATCCAGATTCCTGCAAGAACTGCAAGAGCTCCTAAAGGCCCGTATTTAAACAGAGCAAGTAAAACCGGTGGAAAGGCAGCAAGGATAAAGCCCAGGAAAGGGATGTAACCTAGTAAAAAGGTTAAAAACCCCCAGAGAACTGCAAACTCTATCCTTCCTATAAGAAGGAGCACGGTTGTTCCAATTCCTGCAATTAAATTGGTTTCAGTCCTGAGCAGAATATAATTTACCAGGCTTTTTCCAAATTCTGTAACGTGTGAAAGTAAAACCTGTTGATCTTCAGTTTCCTTTTTAATCTTTTGAGGAGCACCGGCAGAATCTAGAAGTAAAAAAGCTGTTGTAACAATAATTAGTGCTGTTGTTGTGCCGGCATTTAAGGCTCCTGTAAGGATTCCTGCAGTCAGGCCTAATAAAAATGCTCCTATATCGCGTAAAAGCCCTTCAAGAGAAAATTGTCCCGAAGAAGGCAGATATTCATCAATATTTTCAAGAACTGTACTAAATTGGGTCTGGTAGCCCGGAATCTGGTCACTAAGCTGAAGCAGAGAGGTTGTAACAAGCGTCACTGTGGCAATCGCGACAATAATAAAGAAAAGAATTACAAGGACTATACTTATCGGTCTGGGAATACCTCTTCTCTGGAGCCAGTAAATAAGGGGTGAAAAGATTAGAAAAGCGAATATCGAGAAAAAAATAGGTATAAGTATACTTCCGATTTCTCGCATTCCTATAGTTAGAATAACGGCAGCTGTGCTATAAAGTAAGATTTTAGCTGGAATCGACTGATCATTTGTCTCCATGTATGCCCCCAAATTATTCTTTATACCCATTAATTAGCATACACGACAAAATATAAAAGCTTCTCTCAAAATCTTACTCTGAATATTCATTTTTTGGCGTTAACTATAAAATTTAACTTTAATATTAAAGCCAGTTTTCAGGTAACAAATTGTGAATGTAATAACTAAAATACACATATGTAATTGAAAATTTTTGCAAATATTGAAAATATATTATAATTAGAGTCGTAATTAAAGTTTCTAAAATTAAAATAATTATAGTTAAAATGTTATATATAAAATAAGATAATTAAGCAGGTGTTTTCCCTCTATGTAGTTTTATTTTATTTTTTCTTTTTATCTGCCATTAGTATGGATTGTCACATTATAGTATATATTATTATATTTTACTATATATCATCATATTTTATTATATGTTGTTTTTGGATCTAATCCGCCTTTAATTGAGTTTAAATGAGTTTAATTGAACTAATTTGAACCAGTTTGAACCAATTTAATTTTACTTGGATTAATTTAATTTTATTTATAATTAAATAAATTACTCTTTTATTAACTATCTTCCCTATCTGTACTCTCCTTATCTCTACTATCTGCCGGCTCCATCAGTTTAGCCATCCAGCGCGTGTCCCTGGAATTTTCCAGAATTAATTTGACTGCCATCGTAAGAGGTACTGCGATCAGGGCCCCTGAAGCTCCAAGTACATAAGACCAGTAAAATAGAGACAGAAATACGATCGACATAGATAATTTCAACCCTTTTCCTGCTATAGATGGGAAAAGCACATTTTCTACAAGCGTATTAATAAGGGCAATGCCTGCAAGTACAGCAATTGCCCCTATAGGCCCGTATTTAAACAGGGCAAGGAGCATAGGAGGAAGAGCAGCCAGATAAAAGCCAAGATAAGGGATATAGCCTAACAGGAAGGTTAGAAATCCCCAGAGGACTGCAAACTCTATCCTTCCAAGAAGAAGAAGTATGGCTGTTCCTATTCCTGCAATCAAATTGGTCTCAGTTCTTAGGAGGATAAAACTTACGAGGCTTTTTCCAAACTCCGTAACTCGCAAAGCCAGGGCTGGTTGATCTCCAACTTCTCTTTTTACCTTTCTCGGGGCTCCTGCAGCGTCTAGGAGTAAAAATGTTGTTGTTATAAAAATTACCGCAATTATTGAGCCGGCATTTAAAGCTCCTGTAAGGATTGCTGAAGTTAGATTAAAAGTAATTGCTGCAGCATTCCGCAGGAAAGATTCCACAGAAAATCCAGCTTCAGGCAAATATTCTGAAATTCTGTCCAGAATATCGGTTAGCTGAATTTGATAGGTTGGAATCAGGGTACTTAACTGGACAAGAGAACTAACAACAAGAATTACGGACCCTATAAAGGCAATAATGAACAAAAGAATTACCAGAATAACACTGATCTTTCCGGGAATTCCTTTTCTCTGGAACCAGTGAACCAGAGGGGCAAAAATCAAAAAGGCAAAAATTGAGAAAATAACAGGTATCAGTATAGGTGCAATTTCCTTCATCCCAAGAGTAAGGAGAATTGCAGCCGTGCTATAAATTAGTATTTTGGCCGGTGTTGAAGTGGTATTTTCATTAATATTTACATCCCCCAATCTTATTTTTACTGCTAATTTTTTCTTTCGTAATCTGGAGTAAATCTTCAGTTCCTGTTTTTATCAAATTTCAGCAGGCAGCTAATAATGCTGAATTTTTTCAATCTGACCTTCCGGTTTTTTAGTCTGAAATTTGATGAATATTGTAAGTTATGAAAGTATTAATACGGGTTTTTCCAAATAGTACTGTTTTTCTTGATTGTAAAACGATTCAGATAGAAAAACGCTCCCAAAATACTTTAACTACATTCTAGATTGTCTATTTTAAGATTCCAAAGATTGTATTGCCTAAAAAAATTGTTAAAATAATTATGTCTAAAAATTATTTAAGTTAATTATTCCCCAATTAAAATTTTTCAATTAGCTATTGTACCCTGTTTCTCATTTCGGCAAAAACTCTAAAAAGCGGCAGATTTCATAAGAATTGTCTATGGAATCCCCTACCCTCTAACCCTTCTTCTTTTCTGGAAAAATTGCCGGAAAAAAACACTCACGACAATATTATTCAAAAGAAGTATAATATTCACAATATATATCAATTAGCATATATAATACTAAAATTAAGAAAGTCGGAAAAACCTAATTTCGCTGATTTTTAATCATGGTTGTTATAATAGGAGCACAGTGGGCATGAATATCTCATAGCTCAGAGTAATGTTAAAATGGGACCTTTTTTAAGTTTTTTTAAATCTTATCCCATTTTTATTACATTGGGAGCGCAGAGGGTCACGAATACCCCATCCTTTAGGGTGGCCGCCCGCAATTTGATTTTAAGATCAGGTTTAATCTGAAACACCAGTTGGAAATTTAATCCAGTATTGAAGAAAGATTGCTTAAATCATTAACATATGCTTAACTGATTCCCAGGAACAGCGAAGGGACTGAATATGCCTCTTTCTTTAGGGTTATATGACCGCCCCCAATTTAATTTTAAAACCATTTGAGTTCTTTTTCCTCAAAATCTTTATGTTAGCCGATTTACCGCAGGCGGAGTCCACTGATAGTCAAGGATCTCTGTTTTAGGCCAGTAAGCGCGGAGAAACAGTGAGAAATCATCAGACGCAGGAGAAGGCAGCCAGTTAGACCATTTATCTTCTTCTGGAGGTTCAGCCTGTACATACAGAGTTAGTGACCCGTCAGTATCGTACTGAAGATTCTTATTTTTTGTACCCAGAGAAGTTCGCCTGCGGCATTAAGATCCTGGTAAAAATACTTTGTCTCCAGCGGCTGGTTAACAAAAATATTAGATTTAGCAACAGCAGTGCGGGTGAAATAGTCAGTACCAAAAGCAGCCCCGTTCGTTATAGTTGTCCAATTGTAGGGATAGGGAATCCCAAAGTTTCGGAACTGGAAAAGTGGTTTTATAAGCTCTCTTTCAGCTTCAAAGGCAGTCTGCTGCAGTACATCTTTGAAAATTTTATTTTCAGCTGCAGCCTGTAAAACTGCACGAATTTGTGCATAAAGGGCTTCTTCTCCCGGAAGTGGAGGAATCTCATCCAGAACCCCAGGCAGTAATTCAAAAAATACTTCAGGTGTTACCCATTTTACTTCCTCTTCTTCGCCTCCACCCATTGCCGGAAATTCAGGGATATTTTCCCAATCTTTTGTTTTCATTTCCTCTGTAAACTGGCTCAGAGGGTATGCCATTATCTGGTTAATAAGCGGCCGGATTTTTTCCCTGTCATCGGATGTATCGTTCATAAAGACTCTGGGAAGAATAACCCCAATATTGGTAGGGGATTTAAAGATGTTTTTAACGCCTTTTGGGCTATCACCTTTCCACTCTGGACCGACAAGTATATAGAAACCAGGTTCAGTTCCATACATTTTCCCCAGCCCTGCAAAGCCATCAGTGCGCTGGTCACATGCCTGAAAGACCCAGAACCTCTCCCTAAAGTCAGGCACCTGGACAATCACAGGTTCACGGTCAAGAGAAAAAATCCCAAAACCATAAACTACATCCTGATTTGGGCAGGCAACAATTCGTTGAAATGGATTAACATAATCGGTTAACATGCATAGATGATTTAAAGGTGCTACAGGAATTATTCCCCCAGCCAGGCCAGGTTCTGGAACTTGCTGAAAGGTAGCGTGGCGGTTATGCATATTTACCATTGGCCAGGCCCAGAAATAAGCTAGGCGTCCAATTGTCCTTATATACTCTTCTGTTAAACGTGTCCCAGGGACAGGCCCTGAAAATGAATTTGTTCCCTTTTTTATCAGATCCCACTCCTCCTCTGTACAAAGGGTCTTTTAAGACCTTTTTTTTAAACTTTTATTATTTACACTTAGTATTGTTTATAATCGAAAAGAATTCATATCTTTTTTCAGGCTTGAAGTCTGATGTAACAAAGATTCCTCCGGGTTTGTTGCAGAACATGCAAGTTATTTCAGGTATTCTTATGACTGGCAGCCTGTTCTGTGCAAGCTGTATCCTTATGGTTGGAGATTTACCCTTGATACTGCCCTTTTATACTTTCTTTATTTGAGCAATTATCCGCCAAAAATACCTCGCCTTCTTATCAAGGGTCGAAACTTTTGGATTTTCTATTTCTTTCTTTTGATTCTCACGTCACTTTTCTGATTTAATTGAAGATTTATCGGGGTTCTGGACACTATCTACGGGAATTTCTGTCCTTTTTCCCATTTCTCCACCTATAAACATCAGGAGTATAAGGCCTACCAGCGCCACTACAATAATCATAATCATTACGTCCGGATCTGTGAAATTAAGCGTAGAAATTGCTAGAGCTGCTGAAAGATTACGCTGTGCAGTCCCTAAAGCAAGTACTTTCTTGATAGATCTTGCTGGCCCTCCGAGCAAATAGCCAATAACTAAAGAAATAAGCACAAAAACTACAGCTGCCAGAATTGCCGTTGTCCCTATAATGCCAATAAGGGCAGAAAAATATACTATAAAGTAAGCTACGAAAAGGGAAAGCATGGAAAGATTAGCAGCCTGAGTCATAAGGGGCAAAAGTCCATTTGCCACTTCTTCGTATCTGGCCCTTATAAACAGGGCAATTACAAGGGGGAGAAGCATCAAGAGTATAAGAGATCTAGCTATATCCAGGGGGTTGATGGTAACCCCAGGGAGAAAAAGCGGCAGGACTATAGGGACATAAATAATTGTACCTATCATTAAAAGTACCATCAGGCCTACTGAAAATGCAGTATCTCCTTTTGCCACCTGTACAAGCTTGGGAAGGAAAGGCGCTCCCGCGGAAACTCCTAGAAGAAGAATGCCTATAGAAAGCCCTTCTGAAAGAGGAAATATAAACAATATTACTAGAGCGAGCAAAGGAACGAGGATGAAATTAGCTATAAGTGAGAAAATTACCAGCTTTTTGTTCTTTAGAGGAGCCAGTATTTCCGGGACTGTAAGCGAGAAGCCCATGCCAAGCATACTTGAGACTATAAAGATCAATGTAGCAAGAACTCCAATAGTTTGAAGAAAATTTAGGAAAGATATAGTTTCAACCATTCTTCCTCCATCTTTTTATTCATGCGCCATTTGGCCAATAGTATTGGCTTATAGTAAATATTTGAGTAAATCTTTATAAAGGCATAATTTCCCTGATCGTTCTGTCACAAGAAAGGGAAAAACATGCTGACAAGTATTGATTAAACTTCCAGCCCCCCAAAACCTTGATAAAACTTATTCGCTCTTGTTGTCATCTGGAATTATATTCTGCAGGTAACAGCAAGGTACAGCTATTCTTATTTTTTGACAGCTTCTCGAGTTATTCGACAAACTTTTTAGCATCAGTATTATTGGAGCCTGTGGAAAATTCTTTCACCTCCTTTTTTTCAGGTGCATCAGAGGAAAGGGCTTCTACTACTCTTGCATAGATTTTGCTTCCTGGGCCTGCTGTCGCTCCCTGGATAAAGACGCTGAGAAGAACAGTGGTAATCACAACGAGATTTACAGTTTGGCTGCCTCCAATCCCTGCGATATCTTCCATAGCAATCAGAAGCAAGACAATTGATGCCAGCCCTCTAGGACCAAACCAGCCCAGGAAAAGTATGGTTTTAGGATGCAAGTGCAGGCCTATAACCGATATTGCAACTGGTACCATGCGGATAAGGGTAAGGTTCAAAATTGCATAGAATAGTATTGGCCAGGTAATTGCGAAAATTTTTGTGGCTATTGTGATCCCGAAAATAAAAAACACGGCAAAACTCAGAATCCCTCCTTCTGCCTCTGTAAGAATAGCCTCTTCTTCTGTGTGTTTTGAGGGATTTGTCAGTCGAGTGACAAGCCCTCCTACAAAAGCCGCAATAAAACCACTGCCTCCAATTGAATCTGCTGCAAGCCAGCAAACAATAGCTAGAGCCATAAACCCTATTTTTCGATAAAGCCCGGAAGTCCACCCCGCAAGAAAAGCTTTTTTTGATAACTTTCCTCCTAAAAACCCGACTGCTATTCCTACTATCAGCCCTAACCCTATCTGCTCAAAAGCTAGGGAAAAAAGGGTTCTGACTGGCTGTTTAAGTGCCTCTCCACTCACGAGAATCAAAAAAAAGAGGAAAAAAGGAATCGCACCCCCATCGTTCAGTCCACTTTCCACATTCAGGCTCTGCCGGATTTTAAGCGGGACTTTGGGGCTGTTTACAATGGCCTGCCCGAGGCTTGCATCTGTTGGAGAAAGCATAGCCCCTATAAGTCCAGCCTCGGCAAAGGTCAAATCTTTAAATAAAAAAGCAGCAACTAAAGCCCCAAAAGCAATTATTAGTGGGAGAGCGATAAAAAGAAGACTTTCTGGAAGTTTTTCTTCTTGAAAGAGGACCTGCTGCTCAAGCATTGAAGCATCTGAGAACAGAGTCAGAATAAGGGCTGATTCAGCTATGATAAGAACAAGTTCGCTGTTTGAGGAAAGCTTTACAAGATCAAGCTCTGCTGGGCTGAGCAGAAAGCCTGCTGCTACAAAAATCATAGGGGCAGTAATGACAGTGCCTGAAATCTTTCGGGAAATAAGCCCAAAAGCAAAGAGCAGTACTGCAAAAGCTATGAAGAAACTGGCAATTTCTGAGGTCAATATAATCGCCTTTGTTTTCCTGTACATTTGACTTTTTAAATCCGATTTGTTTCGGGTTGAGCTATTATTTACCTGGTTTACTGTTTTTCCTGTTTTATTCCCTTTTCCGATTTCTTTTGCTTTTCTTCTCTCAGCTATGTGCCATCTGATCGAGCGCTACCGTAATAGCCAGGATTAAAGCATTGTCCTGTCCTGGAAGGATTTCTACGCCATAGGTATCTCGAACTCGGAACCACTTTTTTGAGACCCCTGCAATTCTTTTTCTTCCTTCTTGAATTCTGTATTCGTGATCCAGAATATTGCCCTGGACATTTAATTCAGGCCCATTTGCAACTTCAATTCCCCAGCGATCGCGAAGAGGAGTGATCAAAGCTTTTTTAATTGTCGCAGCAGTTCCTCCGTTTGCGTTCTCGATATCCATTGTGTCACGTATACGGAGTAACTTTTCTCTAAGTCTGTAAAGTACGTTTCCCTGTGAATCCTTAAGAATCAGGGTATCCCGAATGCGAAGGGTCTTGCCATCAATGCAGTATACCCTCTGGCCAGTCTCATCTTCAATCCAGTAGTCATCCCCTATGGAAACGAGTTTTTCGGTCATTTTATAGATATGTATGCCTTCTGTTCCACTGCCTCTGCCTCTAATACCACCCATAATTCGTCGCATAAAAAATTAGCCTCCCTTTTTTAGTTGCTTTGGTTCTCCTGTAAATCTATTTTTTAAAATGTAATTTATTTTGGGTTTAAGTTATTATTTCCCTCATTTGCCGGTTTTTCCTGGGTTAATTTTATTTCTGAGCCTTTTTTTGCTTCTATAGGAATATTAGAAGCTTTTTCTTGTTCTAAAACCCCCTCTAGCCGTTTTTTAGCTCGCTTGCCAAGCTCTCCTCCCATAACCATTAACAATGTGAGACTTACCATTGCCATGACTATAATCATGATCATCACATCCGGGTTTGCAAAATTAAGCGTGGCAATTGCCAGTGCTGTTGAAAGGTCACGCTGAGCTGTCCCGAGGGCGACTACTCTCCTGGTGCGTCCTGTAGATCCTCCCAGGAAATAACTTATAGTAAAAGAAACAAGCACGAAAACTGTCGCAGCAATAATTGCCAGGCTGCCTACAATCCTCAGGAGATCAGAAATATAAATCACAAAGAAGGCTACCAGCAGGACAAGAATTGAAAGGTTAGTGGCCTGTGCCATTATAGGTATGAGGCTTTTTGCTACTTCCTCGTACCTGGCCCTAATAAAAAGTGAAATTGCTAAAGGGAAAAGTGTCAGTATGATAAGGGTCTTTGCTATTTCCCAGGGATTAATGGTAACCCCTGCTATCAAGGGAAGCACTATAGGCACGTAAATAATTGTGCCTACCATAAGAAGCACCATCAGTCCTACAGAAAATCCGGTATCTCCTCTTGCAAGCTGGGAGAGCTTCGGTAAAAAAGGAGCCCCTGCAGAAGTCCCAAGCAGTAAAAGGCCAATGGCAAGTCCTTCACGGAGAGGAAAAATCCAAACTATTATAAGAGCAAGCAAAGGAGCAACTATAAAATTAGCAGCCAGGGCAAGAAGCACCAGTTTTGTATTGCGCAGTGGGGTAATTATCTGATCTATGGTAAGGGAAAACCCCATACCAAGCATACTGGTAACTACAAAAATTACTGCGGCAAGAACCCCAATAGTCTGGATAAAGTTTGAGAACGATATTATTTCAACCATTCTTCCTCCATCTGATTTTCTTTCGATCCTTTAGCCCTTCTACCCAACTCTCCCGCGATAAACATCAATAGTGTAAAGCTTACTATTTCCATAACTATAATCATGATCATCACATCCGGGTTTGTGAAATTAAGCGTGGCAATTGCCAGTGCTGTCGAAATGTTGCGCTGTGCTGTTCCAAAGGCAACTACTTTCCTGATATCCTCTGCAGATCTTCCGGGCAAATAACTTAAAATAAAACAAAAAAACACGAAAGCCATTGCAGCAATAATTGTTCTGTTCCCTATAATTTTGAGGAGATCGGAAGTATAGATTACAATGAAAGCTATCAACAGGACAAGAATTGAAAGGTTGGTGGCCTGTGCCATTATAGGTATGAGGCTTTTTGCAACTTCTTCATATCTGGCTCTAATAAAAAGTGAAACCGCCACAGGCAGAAGTGTCAGTATAATAAGGGTCTTTGCTATTTTCCAGGGATCAATGGTGACCTCTACAAGCAGGGGCAGGACTATAGGCACGTAAATAATTGTGCCTATTACCAGGAGTATCATCAGTCCTACAGAAAACCCGGCATTTCCTTTCGCAATCTTTGCAAACTTTGGCAAAAAAGGAGATCCTGCAGAGGTTCCAAGCAGTAAAAGACCAATAGCAAGTCCTTCTGTGAGTGAGAAAACCCAAACAATTATAAGGGCAAGCAGAGGCGCAAGTACAAAATTTGTAGCAAGGCAGAAGAGTACCAGTTTTGTATTTCGCAGTGGGGTAATTATCTGGCCTAGAGTAAGGGAAAACCCCATCCCAAGCATACTGGTAACTACAAAGATTAATGCGGCAAGGACCCCAATAGTCTGGATAAAGTCTGAAAAGGGGGTTGCTACAACCATTTCCTCACTTCCATAACCTTAGCTTCCCGGTGACGCTTTCTTATGTTTCTTATCTATTGAGCAGGAAATTCCTCTTTGCCTTCAATGGAAAGTAAAGAAGAAAAATTCCCTGAATTTTTTTAAAACATCTTCTTTTGAAAGTATTTCTTCTTTTGAAATCTTTCAAGTTTTAAACTTCAGTTAGCAGCAAAAAATTTTAGCCAGAAAATTTGTTTTTCTACGGATAGTCTACTCATACTACCGAGTATTCTAATCCGTAAAAAATAGAATGTTTCAGTCTCCAATTCCCTGCAAGAGCTTTTCCATAACCTGGTCGATTGTAAAACTTGCAGCCTTCTGGCGGGGGGGGAATTCCCTGAATGTTGCCAGAAAGTCTCCTACAATCCCCTGCGCAGGTATTACTAAGAAGGCATGGTCGATTAGCCAGTCATAGTACGTATTGGAAGTTTGATCGGCCCTCTCATAAGGATCAGTGCGCAGGTTGAAGACTTTTGGAACCCGCAGCGGGATAAAGGGTTCAGCCCAGATTTGGAGGGTGCCTATAACGCGCTGCTCCATAAAGACCAACTTCCAGTTATCATACCTGACTGCTACCAGGTCTCCATCATCTGAGAAGTAAAAGAAACCAATACGTGGAGATTTCTGTTCCTGACCAGTCAGATAGGGAAGCAGGTTATAGCCGTCAAGATGTACTCTGAAAGTTTTATCTCCTGTTTTATACCCTTCTTTTAGTTTTTCCTTGATATTTGGCTCTCCTGCCGCTGCAAGCAAAGTTGGCAACCAGTCAAGATGGCTTACTATTTCATTAGAAACCGTACCTGCCTGAATCTTTGCAGGCCAGCGCATTAATTCCGGGACGCGGAAAGCTCCTTCCCAACAGGAGTTTTTCTCGTTGCGGAATGGGGTCATGGCTGCATCAGGCCAGGTGTTCATATGCGGGCCGTTGTCTGTACTGTACATGACGATAGTATCTTCTGCAATTCCAAGTTCGTCAAGCAGGTTTAAAAGTACGCCTATTTGCCTGTCGTGCTCGATCATTGCGTCGTGATACTCGGACTGCCAGCGTCCGGACTGTCCTCTTATGTTTTCAGGGATGTGAACTCTGAAATGCATCCAGGTGGTATTGAACCAGACAAAGAAAGGTTTGCCTTCCTCATGCTGTCGTTTAATAAAATCGGTTGCCGCGTTAAGAAACTCAAGGTCTACGGTTTCCATACGTTTTCTGGTTAAAGGTCCTGTATCTTCCATGCGCCCATCAGCATAGCTGTGGATTACACCTCTTGGCCCGTAATTCTTCCTGAAATTTGGGAAATCCTCTGAAGGGGGGTAATCCCGGTTTTCCGGCTCCTCTTCGGCATTCAAATGGTAGAGATTCCCAAAAAACTCGTCAAAGCCGTGATTTGTTGGCAGGTTTTCATCCCGGTCTCCGAGATGGTTTTTCCCAAACTGCCCTGTTGCATAACCAAGCGGCTTTAATAGTTCGGCTATAGTAGGGTCTTCGGGTTTTATCCCAAGCTTTGCCCCAGGCATGCCTACTTTTGTCAAGCCGGTCCGGAAGGGGCTCTGTCCTGTAATAAAAGACGACCTGCCTGCAGTACAGCTCTGTTCTCCATAAGAATCTGTAAATCTAACGCCTTCAGAAGCGATCCTATCGATATTAGGTGTCCTGTATCCCATTAATCCGTCGCTGTAACAGCTAAGGTTTGTAATTCCAATGTCATCTCCCCAGATGACAAGAATATTTGGTTTCTTTTCTCCCATATTTAATCCCCTGTGGTTTTGTTAAAGAGCTCAGATTTGCATTTAAGCCTTTTTTATTCCCGGATGAAAAAATCCCGGATTAGTTAGAATCTTTTACTTTTTTCTATCCTTCTTCCGCCTTTTCCACCGTTTTTCATTCATATAATTTTCATTCATTTTTTCTATTCTTTAGCATCACATTTCCCAAAAACTATGAAATTTTCAGGATGAATTTTTAAGCTGTAGCTTTATCGTGTCATTCTTTCTCTCAATTCCGGGTTGCTTTTCTGCTGGCCGTGGCAGCGTTTGAACTTTTTTCCACTCCCGCATGGGCACGGTTCATTACGCCCGGTCTTTGCAAAAGCCTCCTGCAGGGATAAAACCCGCATAACTTCCGAAGCCGGATAGTTCCTCCTTATCAAGCCTGCCATAATCTGCATTGGAAAATCAATATGTCTGAAGAAAGCTTCCCACCCCTTACAGAGATAATTCAGGCCAGGTTCTCCTGTGGAACTCTTGAGGAATCGATTTTTAGGACACTCTCCCTGGCAGGCAAAAAAAACCCTGCATTCAAGGCATTGTTTTGGCAGAGTTTCATACTTGGCCTGCCCGAACCTGTACTGTTTTTCTGAACCTGCAAGCTCGCTTATCTCCTTTTCCATAATATTGCCGAGCAGGTAATCAGGTTCCACAAAATGGTCGCAGGGGTAAAGATCTCCTGTATGCTCAAGGGCAAGCCCGGTCCCGCATGTCTGGCCAAAAACGCACATGCCTGAAGGCATCCTCAGCCACTTTCGTGCAGCAGCTTCAAAAGTCTGCACAAAGATGTTTCCTACATCGTTTCTTACCCACTCATCAAAAATCTGGCACAGGAAATTTCCAAACTGTTCGGGCAAAACTGAACGATCCGAAACTCTGTCTCCCTTTTGGAATAGAGTCTGCCCTTCTTCATCGATTCTCTCCACAACCGGAATAAACTGAATCCAGGTTGTCCCTACTTCATCGCGAAGGAAGCGGTAGACTTCCAGGGGGTACTCGGCATTTTTGCGGTTGACTGTAACCAGGACGTTATATTCTACCCCATATTTTTGAAGCAGGCGAAGCCCCTGCATAACTCGACTGAAGGTCCCCTGTCCTTTTTTATCCACTCTGTAGGTGTCATGCAGTTCCTGAGGGCCGTCAAGGCTGATCCCTACAAGAAAGTTGTTTTCTTTAAAAAACCGACACCATTCGTCATCAAGAAGCGTACCGTTAGTCTGCATAGTATTTTCGAAGACCATGCCTGGTTTTCGGTATTTTTCCTGCAGCTCAAGGGCTCGCCGATAAAAGTCAATCCCCATGAGAGTGGGCTCGCCTCCCTGCCATCCAAAAGTTACCTGCTGGCTCCTGTGAGCATTAATAAGCTGTCTTGTGTAATTCTCCAGAACTTCGTCTGACATTCTGAACCTGCTGCCAGGATAAAACGCTTCTTTTTCAAGGAAAAAACAATAAGAGCAGGCCAGGTTACAGATAGCACCTGTCGGTTTTGCCAGTACATGAATTCGAGGAGGCAAATAACTTTGGGGCATTTTCACTTCCTTTCTCGGGATTGATATTCAATAAATTTTTTTTAGGATTCTTAATAATTTTTAATAAGAACTGACAGGCCTTCACAATTGCCTGTTGAGCCTGTCAAGCTATCTTCTGTTATATTTTTTATATTCAGTTTATCGAATATTCTATTTATTGCCTGGCCATGACCATATGCATTTCAGCTTCCTTATCTTCGATAAGCTGCCCGCTAATATCAACGGTCACACTATGGATTTTACCTGTGAAAGCAAATGGAGGCCTGTATTCAGGCACTACCGGGGCTCCATGAGATTCGCCGCAGGTGAGTCCTGTAAACCCAAATGAAAGCGGAGTTGTTACCGGAACCTCAGCATGGCCGACTAACTTCTCATCTATATAGAGCTGAGCTATTCCAGGGGTTCCTTTGCCCTTTAAAAGATCGGGCGGACCCGTGACTTCGAATTCAAATCGGAGTTGATGCCTTCCCTCAGGAACGTTTTCTACGGATTCTACACAATAAATGGCCTTGGTCACGTAGTTGTGCGCCCAGTAAAGCTTTCCGCCTTTAATATAGAATACGAAGCCGGCTTGTATATCTCCCTGCGAAATCAGAATTCCTTCAGCTCCTCCTGCAGGGATTTCAACATCGGCTGTGATACTATGAGGACGGTTGAAAACCCTGATTGCAGCATTTGCAGGAACAGGTTGAGTTCCGGGATAATAGACGTAGCTGGTCCTGTTGGCTGCAATCTGCGGTCGTTCTTCGGTAAAGCGCAGAGTTGCACGGCTATCTATGGGCAGCACATTATATTTTCCAGCCTCTGCATACCAGGTAGCAATCATCTCGATTAATCTTGGGCTATTCTCTGCAGCTACGTTATGGTTCTCTGCCCAATCTTTTTCGACATGATAAAGCTCCCAGCCTTTTACATCAAGCTCAGTTAACATGTCTGCTGTGATTGGTTCTCCGAAGAGTTTTTCTGATTCTGCGAACGAGGGTCCGGGCCATGGACATACAGCACGCCATCCGTCATGGTAAAGAGCGCGGTGCCCCAACATCTCGAAATACTGGGTATGGTGTTTGGTAGGGGCATTGGCATCGTCAAGACTATCTACAAAACTTACACCTTCTATAGGCGATTGGGATACCCCTTTGATACTTGTCGGAGGTTCAATTCCAAGACAGTCAAGGACTGTAGGTGTCATATCAATGGCATGGAGATACTGGGTGCGAACTTCACCCCTGGCTTTTATCCCTTTAGGCCAATGCACTATGAAAGGATCACTAACCCCCCCGCGATAAGTCTCTCGCTTCCAGCGACGGAAGGGCGTGTCTCCGGCCCAGGCCCAGCCCCAGGGATAGTGGTTGAAGGTCTCGGGCCCTCCAAGTTCATCCAGGTGTTTAAGGTTTTCCTCTGCGGTTTCAGATACATTATTGAAAAAACGCATCTCATTAACTGATCCTGCAGGACCTCCTTCGGCACTGGCACCATTATCGGAAATAACCATAATCAGGGTGTTCTCAAACTCCCCAATGTCCCTCAGAAATTGTAATAACCTTCCGATGTGATAATCGGTGTGTTCCATAAACCCTGCAAAGACTTCCATCATGCGGGCATAGAGCTTTTTCTCATTAGGGGGGCACTCATCCCAGGGCTGGACATCAGGATCATGTCGAGACATCTCTGTATCTTTTGGGGAGATTCCCATTTCTTTCTGCCGAGCTAACGTTCTCTCCCTGTAAACTTCCCACCCTTCATCGAACTTGCCTTTGTATTTATCTGCCCATTCTTTAGGGACATGATGAGGGGCATGCATGGCCCCTGTACAGAAGTACATGAAGAAGGGTTTATTGGGGGCAATTTGTTTGGAATCACCAATGAACTGGATGGCCCTATCTGCCAGATCTTCATTCAGAGTGTATCCTTCTTCGGGAGTTTTTGGAGGAATTACTGAGTGATTGTCATAGATCAGCTCAGGGTAATACTGGTGTGTATCTCCTCCCATGAAACCGTAAAAACGCTCAAAGCCTCGTCCTAAAGGCCATCGGTCATAAGGACCGGCAGCAGATGTCTGTTCTGCAGGTGTCAAGTGCCATTTTCCAATTGCATAGGTGTTATAACCATTCTGCTGCAGGATTTCTGAAAGAAAGCCGTTCTCAAAAGGTATATCCCCGCTGTAGCCAGGATAGCCAGTTGAGCCTTCAGTGATGCAAGCCATGTTGTTTGAATGGTGGTTCCGGCCAGTAATCATGCACGAGCGGCTGGGAGAACACAGCGCAGTAGTATGCATATTGTTATACCTTAGTCCTCCCGCAGCCAGACTGTCTAGGTTTGGGGTCTGGATAGAGCTTCCATAGCACCCCAGCTGCCCAAATCCGATATCATCAAACACGATAAATAGTACATTTGGAGCTCTTTCTTTGGCGCGCAGTGGTTCCTTCCAGGCCGGTTCAGACTGGTCAAACGTGCGCCCAATTACGCCAGGAAAAGTAGTCCCCTGTTTGTATTCTTTCATTGGCATCTCCCCTCCCCTTAATTTGGAGAATTAATGAAAAAGTAAAAAACAAAAATATAACAGGAGTAACCGGGATTCTCCTTCCCGTTACTCCCTCATTTATTTTTGAACTTTTATTCTTGTCCTGATCGAACCTCATATAGTATGGATATTCCTGAGGACATTTTATCGATCAAGTTTAAGCTTCAGAAGCTGTCATTTCTTCAGCAAAAGCTTCACGCAGCTTGTTTTCTTCTTCTTTTGAGAGGTTGGAAGCAATGAGTTCAAACTTCATTCCTTTCATGGCATCTGCAACCCTGTCTTCTACCATATCGCTGGTCATTAAAAAGAGGGCTGACGTGCCAGGAGTCACTTTGTTGCGCACGGATTTGATAAAATTATCATTTATTCCAACATCGGCCATGGAACCGGTCAGCGCACCCAATGCTGCTCCAACTACAAGCCCAAAGATAGGAATAAAGAAAATCAGGCCAAAGAGCATTCCCCAAAAAGCTCCACTTAAGGCTCCTGCGCCTGCTAAATTGTGCAATTGTTTTGTTTTTGGCTTCTTTTTATCTTGAGGCCAGGTAACAATAGCTGCGTCGTGTACTGTAATCAATTTTTGCTTGCTTAAATCCTCGATTACTTGGAGGGCTTTATTAGCTCCATCCGAAGTTTCAAATTTCAGAACTGTTAAAGTTGCCATACTTAAGCTCCTTTCTACTTATGCTTATCAGTAACATGGCTGTTTTTCCAATCAGCTTCCAATCAATAGTATAATCTATTCGATTTTTTGTGAGCTTTAATTGGAAAAGCTGAAGTGTGCTACGGAAAGAGCCTAAGTAAAAGCCTTATCAGCAGTGATGAATTTAAGAAGTGCATTCAGGGAATTTGATTTTTTGCAACAGATTCTCGGGGACATTTTTGTTGCCGAAAATCAGGCTCTCTGTTTTCCCTTCCTTTTTGGTGCACAACTTTAAAATGCCATTATTGGAAAGATTTATTTTTTCGCGAAAGAATGAGGCTTGGAGTTTAACTCTCTTTCTTCCTTTTGGTTTCATCTGCCAATAAGAACCGCCAAGTTTCTTTAATGAAATTTTGATAAATAACATTGCAAAACTTTTATTTATTGATTATTATATTATTGACCCTCTCCGTATTGCTAAACTACTTTTTACCCCCAGAATTCGTAGCCTGAAATTCGTAACTCTATATATAGAATTTTTTATATATTAGTTTATACATATTCCACAATTTCGCTATGTTAGGGTATTATGCGATATACGACCAGGGAAGACCAATTTTTTGAATAAAATTCGAATATATAGAATCGGAACTGTATATTTAGAATAAAGGCTTAACCGGTTAAACTTTTATCTTACGTTTTGCTATATCGAATAGGGGGACTTAAGAAAATTTAGGAAAAGTAGGTAATTTAGGAAAATTTTACGTTTTTTAATTATTTATAAATTCAACGCTGGTAATGGAAGACGGCATTATAACATCAGTGTTAATCAGGGCGTTATAAACTGCTGTATTTAGCCTGTCCTCTGAAATTCGGGTTTCCATATAATTTTCTATCCAGCAGCGGACTCTTAATTTTATTCCCTGATCTGCAAAACCTAGAAAAAGTACCTGCACAGGTTTACTGCGAATTATCCAGGTTTCATTCTCCAGAGCTTCAAGAATCAGCTTCCGAATATTTTCAAGGTCAGGCCCAGAGGAGATAACCAGGTCCGTTTCAATACGGAAGAGCTTTTCAAAGATAGAATAATTTGTGACCATATCCTTCCCGATAATGGAGTTTGGAATTATTACAAGCCTGTTGTCCCGTGTAAGAATTCGGGTTGACCGCCACCCTATCTCTATTACATCTCCCCATGTATCCAGCTGTTCTATTCGGATACGGTCTCCTATTCTGAAAGGGCGGTCAATAAGGAGCACAATCCCGGTAATCATATCGGCAAGGGTTGTCTGGGCTGCAAGCCCGATAATAATACCTCCAATTCCAAGGGCAGTAAGAGATGCTGTCAGTGCGGGCCCTGTAATTCCGAAGTGTTCAAGGAGCGTAATTAATGCAAGAAAACCGAAAACAAGTAAAAAAACATATTTTACGGAATGAACTACACGCTGGTCGATCTCTTCCCGATCTTTTAGGGGAACTCTTGAAAGGTACCATTTCGAAGCAATAGATATAACGCGGAAAATGGTATAGACCGCTACTCCCCAGTAAAGGAGAAAGAAAAAGTCATCAGAAAATCCGATATCAAATCTTAAATATTCACTAAGCAGATTTATTACCTGTTGTATCCCCAGGATAAGGATATAAAAAAGCAGGAAATTATCAAGCAGGCGAAGAATCTTGTCATCTGCTTTTGAGCCTGTTTTTTTTACTGCAGGCCACAAAAAGCGTTTTAGAATTAATCTGGTTATTAATATAGCCCCTGCTGTCAATGCCAGAATTATGGCCAGATTTAAGAGAATTCCCCCAAAGGTCAGCACTGTTTCGACCTCAACCATCTGTATTCTCCCGAATTTTCTTTATCTATGGTCCGTGAAATTAGCAGAGATTTTTCAAATCTTTCTATTCTTGATTGAAAATTTTCTATCTTGAAGTTAAACTCAAAACTTTTTTCCGATTTCAGATACTTCTTAATTAATAGGTCAAAAATAGTCAGAGTAACATTAACCTCGAATATTTTCTTTTTCTGCATTTGCTTTACTTACTTTAGTCAGCCGGCTCTTCATCTTTTTTATAATATTCTATCTCCTCAGCTGGACCCATTAACCTGGCTATCCATCGGGTTTCCTCAAAGCTTTCAAGCACGAATTTTACGAAGATTGTAAGCGGGACAGAAAGCAGGACTCCTGAAGGCCCAAGCACATAATTCCAGTAAAGTAAAGTAAGGAATAAAACTGCAGGAGATAAATTAAGGCCTTTTTTTGCCAGAGAGGGAAATATAAGATTTTCCGAGACTGCATCGACAATTATTACCCCTACAATAACTCCCAGAAGCCCTAGAGGCCCATACTGGAAGAAAGCAAGAACTGCGGGAGGGATTACTCCTAAAACAAGTCCTATATAGGGGATATAACTTAACAGAAAGATAACAACTCCCCAGAGAATTGCAAAATCAATTCCTCCTAATAAAAAGAGAATTGTAAATAAGACAGATTCGAAAAGACTTGTTTCGGTTCTTACAAGGATAAAGTCAAGGATGCTTTTGCCAAACCTGCTGAGCCTTACCTGGAGCTCGGTTTTATGTTTTGTCTCCTCCCTGACTTTTTCAGGGATATTGACAGCATCGATCAGTAAAAATGCTGCCGTAAGAAGGATTATCCCTACTGTTGTTCCAGTATTTAAAAGACCGTTAAGGACACCGATCATAAAAGAGACAGCAACTCCAACAAAGTTGCGAAGAATACTCTCTACAGAAAGTCCTTCATATGAGGGAATATACGGAGCAAGCCCGTTTATAATTGCGATTAAGCGGTCCTGATAAAGAGGAATCTGGTTCCCAAACTCAATAGCTCCTCCCAAAACCACGAAACTTAGAATTGTTACAATTAAAATAGCCACAGCGATTACTATAACGACACTTAAAGTGCTCGGGACTCCTTTTTTTTTAAGCCAGCGGGCAGGGGAAAGGAAAATCAGGGCTGCAAAAATTGAGAAAAAAATGGTCGTAAGTATCGAGGAAATTTCCCGCATCCCAATTGTAAGAACAACTGCAGCCGTGCTGTATAGCAGAATCTTTGCTGGGATTGAACCTCCAGTTTCATTCATAGTTTACAACTCCATTTATACACCATTTATACTCCATTTATGCCAGCAATTATTATGCAGCAGGTAAAAAATATAGAAAAAGAAAGTAAAAAGAGAAAAAGTAACTCAAAGCAAAAAAATCCTTAATAAAAACCACTTTGAATTCTTTTTCCTTTGCCAATCAATCGTGTGCCATTTGATCAAGTGTCACCGTTACAGCCAGGATAAGGGCATTGTCCTGTCCGGGTTCTATTTCTACCCCATAGGTGTCTCGCACCCTGAACCACTTCTTTGAGACTTCAGCAATTGTTTTTCCTCCAGTGCTGATATCATACTCGTGGTCCAGAATGTTTCCTTTAACTTCCATTTCAGTCCCGTCAGGAAGTTCAACTTTCCACCTGTCCCGCAGGATATTAATAAAATTCTTTTTCACTACCGCTGCCACACCATCCTCAGCATCTTTAATAGTCATTGTGTCCCTGAGTCTAATCATTTTCTCCTGAATTTTATAAAGGTCGTTTCCCTGTACATCTTTAAAGAGCAGGGTTTCACGAATTCTGAGGGCTTTCCCGTCAATAAGGTATGCTCTTTTTCCATCTTCGTCCTCTATCCAGTAATCATCCCCAAAAGAAATGAGCTCCTCACGCATTTTATAAGTATGTTTTTTCTCGCTTTCGCTCCCTTCCTGGCCCCCGCGGCCCCTGAATCGTCTCATCAAAACCACTTCCTTTGTTTTCTACATTAAGACCCTATTCCTTCTTTTGTAAGAGGCAGGATTTTGCTGTTATCAGGTAATCAGGGTCTATTCGTCGTCATGTAAGTGGACAATAAAACATTGCATTTTCCAGTCAGGCCTGAAGTAAAAGCTAAAAATCCGAGAATTTCAGACCAGCACCCCATAAAAAATTATGCAAAAGGATCTATATTCAAATTAGTTTATAATTTTACCTTATGCATACACAAGTTTTAAAAAAGAAGATAAAGCAAATTTTTAAAAAAAGAAAAGTTTTACTGGAATTATTTTGACTAAAATTTGACTGCCTTCTTATATTTTATGGTTATTGCAGCACAATTAGAGCCAGGTTTTTAGAAAAATACAAACAGCCCTTAAAAATATATGGCATTGGTAGTTAAACATAGGCACTAATATATAGTATTGGAGACTATATTTGTGTATGAACTGTCCACGCTGTAAGAGTTCCAGTCACAAAAAGAATGGTCTAGTTGATGGCCGTCAACGCTATAAATGTAGTGCTTGTGGATATAACTAAACTATTCAGTAGAACTGAAATCAACTGCCTTCTCCACTTCTGTTAAGAGGCAGGCTCTGCAGCTCTATCTTGAAGGATTAGGGTTTCGCTCTATAGGAAGATTTTTAGGGGTAAGTCATGTTATGTTTCTGTCCAAAAATGGATAAAGAAGTTTGGCCAGGAATTAGAGGAACTAAAGAGTGAAAACGAGATCTCTATTGTTGAACTTGATGAGATGCACACTTACATATATAACAAAAATAATAAAAAAAATATTGCTGGATCTGGATTGCTGTTAATAGAGCTGGGAAAAAGTACATCGACTGCTCTTTTGGCAATAGAGGAACAGAAACTGGACAACAACTCTGGGAAAAATTAAAGAAGAAAAAGATAGGGAAAGTGATGACTAATCTGATCATTGGAAAGCATATGCAGAGTTTATTCCAGAATGCCAGAAAAAATCATACTCAATCCAAAAAAGAAACATATACTGTTGAAGGATACAACAGCATATTGAGGCACTGTCCTGGCAAGATTGAGAAGAAAGACAAAGTGTTATACGAAAAATCTTCAAATGCTGAAGTACTCGGTTATTCTATTGATGAAATAAAGAAATAAAGAGTTAGATATCTTTAGTTAACAATGCCAATATATTTGTCAGGTCTGAAATTATCGATCATGTGCCATCTGATCAATTGCAGCCGCAATTGCCAGGATAAGGGCATCATCCTGTCCGGGTGCAATTTCTATCCCGTAGGTATCGCTTAGACTGAAAAATCTTTTTGAGATTCTGGCAATTCTCTGTCCGTTTGCTTCAATACTGTAATCGTAATCCAGAATATCCCCCTGGATTTCCATATCCGGGCCGTTTGTAACCTCGACTTCCCATTTCTCCCGTAAAAAAGTAATAAAGGCCTTTTTGACAGTTGCTATTGTAGCTCCATCAGGGTTTTTGATATCCATGGTATCCCTGAGTTTGAAAAGCCTTTCTTTAATTTCATATACTTCATTTCCATGTATATCTTTCAAAACCAGGGTATCTTGCAGGCGCATGGCCTTTCCATCTACATAAAAAACTCTTTGTCCCCTCCCGTTTTCAATCCAGTAATCATCTCCTATGGAAACGAGTTTTTCGGTCATCCTGTAAAGATGAGTCCGGGCCTCTTGGCCCTGAAAATTCTCCACATCTCTGTTTTCGATCATGGTATCAATCTCTATTTTAAAGCAAGTCTGGCATTCTTTGAATTACTGTTTGGGTTTGTAAATAAATTTTCAATTTTAATTGTATTACATTGCATTATATTCCATATATTGCATTATATTACGTTATCTTCCATTAAATTGTATTAAATTGTATTAAATTCTCATTAAATTCTGTCCTGCCTTTACATGGCCCTTTTATAAATCTCAATAACATCTTCTTTTGAGAACTCTCTTGGGTTTGTCAGACGACAAACATCCTGCATTGCATTCTCAGCCAGAAGTCCAAGGTCCTTTTCTCTTGCTCCAAGTTCTCTCAGGCCTGAAGGAATCCCTATTCTGGCTGCAAGGGATTTAATAGCCTCTATAGCTTTATCCGCAGCTTCTTCGGGACTTAATCCGTCTATATTTTCTCCCATTGCTTTTGCGATATCCGCGAAGCGCTCGGGTATCACCTGTTTGTTGTACATCTCTACATACGGGAGAAGGATTGCGTTACAGACTCCATGAGGAAGGTCGTAAAAGCCCCCAAGCTGATGGGCCATGGAATGCACATATCCCAGACTTGCATTATTAAAGGCGATCCCTGCAAGGTATTCGGCATGGGCCATCATATCCCTTACTTTTATATCTTCTCCATGAGCAACTGCTTCGGGAAGATATTTTGCAATAAGCTCGATTGCTTTAATGGCTGCTGCATCCGTGGTTGGAGTAGCAAGAGTGGAAACGTAAGCCTCAACTGCATGCGTAAGGGCATCCATGCCTGTTGCTGCAGTAAGAGAAGGAGGCATGCTTACCATAAGCTCAGGGTCATTGACTGCCACATCAGGAGTGATGCGGGGGTCAACAATTGCCATTTTAATATGCCTTGTTGTATCCGTAATAATTGTAAAACTAGTCATTTCACTTGCAGTGCCTGCTGTAGTGTTTACGGTAATAAGCGGAGGAATCCCTTTTACGACTTTTCCGACGCCCTCATAATCGTTAATCTCGCCCCCGTTTTTAGCCACTATGCCAACTGCCTTTGCGCAGTCCATAGGGCTTCCTCCTCCGACTGCAACAATCATATCACATTTTTCTCTTTTATAGAGTTCTGCGCCTTCCATAATTGAGGTATCAGTCGGATTAGGGTCTGCTCCTGCAAAAATTGCTGTTTGAAGCCCTGCTTCTTCAAGGATTTTCTGAATATCTTCCGCAAGATCCTGCCCATGCCTGCTCTTTCCGGAAACAATCAAGGCTTTTGTACCGCCCAGTTCTTTTGCATATATCCCGATATCTTTTACGCAGCCTGCTCCCATAAGGGCTACTTTCGGATTTATAAATGTATATGTCATAGTTCCAACTCCCTTAGAATGATTTGAATGATTTTAGTTTTAATGACTTTAAAATCCCCGATATTTACCCATTATTTATAAAATACAGAATATTACTACAATGATGTTTTCCGGCGGTTAATAAAGTTTTGCTCTCCAATACGATTTTTGAGCACATCCTGTAAAAAAATTAAAAGAAAAAAGGAAATAATTGTAGATTATTATTTTTCGGAACGTACAGTTATTTAATAAATCAAACCTAATAAAATATATATGAGTGGAGTCAGGTTTGGAGAAGAATTTCTTTCAACATATGAAGAAGGAATAAAAAGAGAATGGATTATAGGAAACGGGCTTGGAGGATATGCTTCCTCAACAATTATAGGAGCCGGGACAAGAACCTATCACGGCCTTCTTGTTGCAGCTTTAGAAAATTCGCCTGATAGAGTATTATTACTCTCTTCTCTTGATGAGGAAATTTCATGCAAGGAAGAAAATTACAAACTGGCAACCCATAAATATTCAGATACCGTTTCTCCTGAAGGCTTCAAGTATCTATCTGAATTTATTCATTCTCCATTTCCTCTCTGGGTCTATAATCCAGGCTCTTTTACTCTAAAAAAAAGGGTTTTCATGGCTCGTAATAGTAATACAACATATGCCCTTTATGACGTAAATTCAAAAGAAGAGGGTGTACTGAGAATTTTCCCCATGGTTAACTCAAGAGACTTTCACTTTACTTCACGCTCAGGATACCTTTCTTTTTTCCAGGAGGTTGATCCAGGAGGATTAAGGTTAGGAAGTTCCAACGGTTTTACTTTTTCACTTACATCCAATCTCGAGTATCATCCTGCTCCTAAATGGCATTACAACCTGCAGTATGATGTTGAAAAGGAACGCGGGCTTAATTTTCAGGAAGACAGTTTTAATCCGGGATATTTTGAGAGTGAACTTGCGATAGGGGATTCGCGTTTCTTTATTGCGGTTTCTACGGGAAATATTCCCCGTCTCTCTCTTGAAAAAGTTAATGAGCTGTTTATAAGAGAAAGAAACCGACAGAACCTTTTAATTCTCAATTCTAAACTTACCGAACCTTTCGCTCTCAAGCTCCTTAAGGCAACTGACCTTTTTGTTGTAAAGAATCCTTCTTCTAAAGAAAATACTGTGATTGCAGGGTACCACTGGTACACTGACTGGGGAAGAGATACCATGATCTCTCTTCCTGGTTTGCTTTTAATTCCCTATCGTTTTGAGGAAGCCAGATCCATTCTTAATAACTTTGCCAAAAATTGTAGGAGAGGTTTAGTGCCCAATACTTTTCCGGCTTTTGGAGGAAATCCGGTCTATAAAAATGAGGATGCTTCTCTCTGGTTTATTCATGCTCTTAGCCGTTATTTTACATATACTCAGGATTTTCTTTTCCTCTCAGATGTCTGGAATACTGTAGACAGTATTATAGAAGGCTATAGTAAAGGAACTGATTTTGAAATTTGCATGGACTCTGATTATCTTATTCGGCAGGGGCCTCAGCTAACCTGGATGGATGCTAAAATAGGAGAATGGGCAGTTACTCCAAGAACAGGGAAAGCCTGCGAGATAAATGCACTCTGGTATAATGCATTGAAAACTGCTTCTTATCTGGGTACTCTTCTGGGGAAAGATATCTCTACGTATGAGACGCTTGCAGAAGGGGTTGCTTCTAATTTTGAGAGCACCTTCTGGAACCCGGAAACAAATTGTCTTTTTGACCTTATATTTGAGGATGAGGAAGGAAATCAGGCCAAAGACCCTGCTATTCGTCCTAATCAAATTTTTGCTGTATCGCTTCCTTATACAATGCTTTCCCCTGAGAAGGAAAAGGCTATAGTGGACAGAGTAAAAAAGGATCTTCTAACCCCGTTTGGGCTCAGGACTCTTTCTACTGAGGACCCTCTATATAAAGGGCAATATTGTGGAGACTCCTTTAAAAGAGATACAGCCTATCATAACGGGACAGTCTGGCCCTGGCTTCTTGGAGCCTATGTGAAAGCTTACCGAAAAGTGAATAACTATTCCCTGGACAGTTTTGAGGAAACGAAGGCTTTACTTGAGGGTTTTAGCGCACAGCTTGAAAATGCAGGTATCGGATTTATTTCTGAAGTATTTGATGGAGATTACCCTCATTCTCCCGGGGGTACGATTGCGCAGGCCTGGGGCATTGCAGAAATTCTCAGAGCATATGTAGAGGACGTACTCCAGAAAGAAATTGTGTGTCAGCCGTTATGCTTTACTTGAATTCTTAAAAATTGAGAACACCTGCCTTACAGATACATGCTTTTGTAATTCTATGAACATAATAAAATCTAATTGAATTAAATAATAACAGTGTACATTTTATTTATCCAGGGAATTTAAAAAATTCAGATAAATTCAGATAAAACTTTCAATCCAACATAAAAATTAAAATAAATAATGAAATTATATAAGGGGAAAGGGTCTTTTTAATCTAATCGAAGATTCTTCCAAATATCCTTTTAATACCTCTGAGGGGGGGTAATTTGACCTGGAAAGATCATGGGGAGTTATTTGTAAGGTATAATAGAAATCCAATACTTACAGTTGAAGATTGGCCATATAAAACTAATTCGGTTTTTAATCCTGCAGCTGTTATAATAGATGGGATAACACTTTTGCTTGTACGCGTCGAAGACCACAGAGGTTTTTCTCATTTCACAGTAGCCAGAAGCGAAAATGGAATCGACAACTGGAAAATTGACAATGAACCAACCTTTTTTCCGGATCCTGTAAACCACCCGGAAGAAATCTATGGGGTTGAAGACCCGCGGATCACATATCTGGAAGAACTCAAAAAATGGGTTATAACATATACAGCTTTTTCAGATTCAGGCCCCTTGCCTGCTCTTGCACTTACCGAGGATTTTCGCAATTTTGAGCGAATAGGTCCTGTCCTGCCTCCTGATAATAAAGACGTTGCCCTTTTTCCTGTAAGGATTAAAGGTAAATGGGCAATGCTTCACAGGCCTTCACCCACGATTCACAGTTTAAAAGCCAATATCTGGATTTCTTTTTCTTCGGATATGAAATCCTGGGAAGGACACGAAGTTCTTTTATATGCAAGGGAAGGAGGCTGGTGGGATGCTTATAAAATTGGATTATCCCCTCAGCCGCTTTATACTCCTCACGGCTGGCTGATTATGTATCACGGAGTCCGTCAGACCACACCAAAATTAAGTTACAGGCTTGGGCTTGCCCTGCTTGACCTTGAAGATCCCAGAAAAGTCCTCCGCAGATCCGAAGGCTGGGTTTTCGGGCCAAAAGAGTTCTACGAACGCAGCGGGGATGTGAATGATGTTGTTTTCCCCTGTGGCTGGGTAATTGCAGATGATGAACTCCGGATTTATTACGGAGGTGCAGATACGTCGGTATCCCTAGCAAGGGCAAAATTGCAGGATATTATGGATTATATCCTTGGCTGCCCTGAAGGCCAGTGTCCTAAAGAATACTGCAGATGGTTTGAAGGAAACAGAGGAAAAGCCGGGAGTTCGAGAGGATATATACAAAAGTGACTGTTATATAAATTCAAATTTGAATAATGTCACAAACGTAGATATTCGAATTAAATTTAGAAAAAAATAAGTGCTTAACAAGATATTAATTTAGTTAAGCTATATATAAAGAAATGGTAAGCTAACTATTTATTTTTAAACACCTTCATAAAAATTGTGTTTTCAGATGTTATGCTCTCTACATATGTTCCATATGTTTTAAATACACTCTCGAATGTTATTAAATTCATTTTAGAATTATTGAGGCCCATGCTGTGAGTTAGCGCCAGCGCATAATGGTCCTCATTTTCCATATAGTTTATTGTCTCAAACATATGTGATGTTCTGAATAGAAGTGCCAAACTATCTACAATTTCTTTTAAACTACATTCCTTAAGGGATTTTTGAAGAAAGAATTCTATTACGCATTCTATAGGTCTATTTTTGGCCACGTACTCTTTAAATCGTTCGAGATTAACAGTTTCCATCAATATTTTTAAAGCTCCCTTTTGGACACAACAAACCGAACTTATCGATTCACACCCCAACCAAAATTTTTGTTCAGCAGTTAATTCAGGAAACTGTTTTGATTTGTTTTCCAGACATTCTAATGCTAGTTCCAAGACTTTTTGTTGGGTTTCAAATTTTTCTGCGTGCTTTTTTAATAATTCCCAATGTTTATCTGAGATAGTGGTGGCAACGCGATGTCTTCTCGTATTATAGCCCACGATTTTATTCCTCTGTTTACTTAATAAATTTTTTCAATGTACATGCCGTACATACGATACGCAGACCACCTATATCTACATGTGTATATTTTGTTAACTTGTTCACAGAAGACAATTGCTGTGATACTTTCAAAGTTGTTATAAAAAATGCTTATCCAAAAAGTTCAAGGTAGGCCTTCTGAAAAAGATTAGAGTTTATTATTTTTAATTTGAATAATAAAGGTGATTTTTCTTGGCAGATGAAGTATGTGATAATTTAACTGTTAATAAAATTAGCAACTTACAAGGCAATGTCAATGTAAGTGGTAATATAGGTATCGGAACTACAGATCCAAAAGATAAGCTTGATGTATTCGGGAACATCAGGCTGTTTGGAAAAAAAGCGTTTCAAGGGCATGACAATTACTTAAGGATTAACCAAGATAACGAATTCCCTAATGGAACTCATTTTAATCGTCGAGCGAATTTTCGCAGTGGGATGACCACGGGCACATGGTGGGATATTGAACCTGGAGAGGGAAACCTACTTGTACAGGGTAAAATCGGGATTGGTACGACTATTCCCCAAGCAGGGCTTCATATTGACAAAGCAGATACAAATGATCTGGCTTTGAAGTTGTCTTCTACTGGTCCGGGCTGGGGTTCGGGAATAATATTTGATAATAACCACAAGCAGTATGGAATTTATGTTGGTATTGATAAGAAATTTAGAATTTGTGATGTTAATAAAGAACTAGATTGGTTAGTTGTAGATGAGAATGGAATAATTACAATAACAAATGACTTGCAATTAGTAAATGCCGACTGTGCTGAAGACTTCGATATTATAGGTGCGAAGTCGATAGAGCCAGGTACTGTAATGGTCATAGATAATGAAGGGGCTTTGCGAGCAAGTGATCAGGCTTATGATAGACGAGTCGCTGGTGTTATCTCAGGAGCAGGCGATTTGCGTCCAGGCATCACCCTTGGCAAACAAATTAATAAGTCTAACCGCCTACCTCTTGCTTTGACTGGTAAGGTATATTGTAAAGTAGATGCAAATTACAGTGCAGTTGAAGTAGGGGATTTGCTAACAACTTCATCAACATTTGGACATGCAATGAAAGTGAGTGAACATTCTAGATCAATAGGTGCAATAATTGGCAAAGCTTTGAACCGTCTGGAATCTGGCTGTGGCCTCATACCTATCCTCGTAGCACTTCAGTAATTTAGATAAAAGAAGGAATATTTATGCCATCACTACGATCCACAGCCAAGTTGTTAGATCCAGTCTCTCAAGTAATAAGTATGAGGAAACTTGCTCAAATTGTATCACTTCAACCGCCTATCTCGTTATGCCGTCTGAATGAACTTGGTATGTTGTATAGGAGTGAATGGGATAACTATAAGGTCGAAGACGTTGAACAAGCATTAAATCTAGTGAACAAATCTGGGAAGTTGTATTTCTTAAAGGGGAAATGTAATGGATTACCTATACCTCATATCCCTCTAATTGGTAGCGAGGCGCATGTACAGGGAGTAGCCAGTTACAAGGATTATTTTATCATTACTCATAATAGTGAATCTGGAAGTGCCAAAACTGGCTCTATCGTAGTACTCAATCAAAATAGTCTTAAAATTGTTAATAAAATGAACACACCAGAAGGATATAACCACCCAGGTGGTATCCAGCAGATAGGTAACTATCTAGCAGTATCATTAGAATCCAAAGATGAAAGCATAAAAGATTCATTTATTCGGTTTTATGATTTAAGGCAGCTGTCTAATACACAGCTTCCTATTTTATTGGAAAAACCTAGCATTTATCGGACAAATAAAAAAGCAGGATCAGTTGGAATTACAACATATAAGGAAAATGGAATTGATAAATTCATTTTGGCTGTTCACGACAATGGCAGCGTGGATTTCTATAAGTCAAATGGCAAATTATTGTCGGACCCTCTATGTAACTTTGATTTTGTTTTCAACTGTAATATCACCAGTGCAGATAATTTATGCTTAGTCACAGATAAACAAGAAAAAATATATATGATTGGTTTTAGATCAACTGCAGATAAAATAGGGTTACCTGTAGTTGATTATGCAGATTTGTATTTAATTGATATGAATACAATGAATGTCAATCCTAAAACATCTAATATACACTTTATCTGCAATCACGGTCCTTTAATTCCAGGAGTGGGTGTACATTTTAGATGGGGAGCAGGGATAAGGATTGTCTCATCTTCAAAGATCGAAGTCTTAGCCACACAGAGAAATTTTGTCCCCCCGGTCATCTTATATCCTCCACAAAGAGAAATTGGCATTAATATATTCTATAGTTAATTCACTATTTTCTGCCAGGTAGATAATGTGACCCAATTAGTAATGGTGATTATAGTTTAATAGGTATGCCATTATCTTTGGAACTATATCCAAAGTAATTATTCTGTATGCAAAAGAAGTAACTGAAAAAGCAGGTATAACTGCATCGAACAAATTTTTGGGTAAGTTGATAAATGATAATATTATTTAAATAGGGGACTACCTCAACTCCCATTCAATGCGACTTCCTCAAGTATTAAATCCCATATAATTCAAAGGATAGAATTTAGGCGTTAAGTTAGGTGATTAATTATGATAGATCAAGTATGCAACAACTTAGTAGTTAATAATAATGGACCTGCAATGAAAGGGGGTAACCACGTTAGATTAATTGATGAGATTATTGGCGAGGCCCTGAAAGTTTTGGAAACTGTTTATAGTCGGTTACCCGCCTTGTCAACACTTCAGTAATTTAAATATGAGGAGGAATATTTATGCCATCACTACGATCCACAGCCAAGTTGTTGGATCCAGCCTCTCAAGTAATAAGTATGAGGAAACTTGCTCAAATTGTATCACTTCAACCGCCTGTCTCTTTACGATATCTAAATGAACTTGCTTCAAATAGAGATAGTTTATTGATTGGTTATAAAATATCAACAGGTATGCTTGGAACAGATCACACCTATGTGACGAGCGACAAACCTTCTCATGCCTGGCCCTGCTGGGGAAGAGAATCTGGAGGGAAAGAAATTTGTCGAGGATATGGCAAATTTCAAGTGGCAAATTGCATATCTCAAGCCCTTCCACTAATGAAACCCGGAACCGCAGGTATTATATATGGAGTTACAGGCGTATGCCACCAAACGGCAAATCGAATTCTATATCCTGCAGGGGTAACAGTCTCAAAGGCAGGAGGCTACTGGTTATCTACTGTCGTTTATGGGATATATGGAACTACCTCTCTTGAATTTTTTACAAGGCTGGCAATCTGTAAAGCTTCGCTACATACTGCTGCATTAAAAAAAGAAGTGTCCATACAGTCCATTGATGCAGATATGAAAGTCCAGTCAAATCCAATAATAGATGAACCGGAAAAGGAATATATTAAAAAAATAGTGGCCTTGTATACTGAACAAATGCAGACAGCTCCTAGTTTAAATTCCGCAATCATGAGTGAAGAAAGTTCTCTTCTACAGGAAAGTAAATTTGAATCTGTCAGTTCAATGATTACGAATGAGGAAAGGTACTCTCTACTAGGAAAAGAACTCGAATTGATGTTAAGATTTCATCTTGGTGATAATCTGGATACCCAGATCATTAAACCGGTTCTAAAGCAACAATCTGGTTTCCTTATGGAAAAAGAGAAAATGGATCGTGAGTTTTATAATGCCGGCTTCAATATTGAGAATTATGTTAAAGATGTGAACAACCTCTTTGGGGACATTTTGATAAATTTTCCAGATATCATGGGAAAAAGTGAATATGAAAGAATATTTAATTTATCTCCATCAGAAAAAGGTTTCATACTTATTGATCCAGATATTGCAGTCAAAGCTCATAAACAAATTTAAAGAGAGTGCTTTTAGTCTTCAATGTAATTAAGCTTCTCTAGATACTCCACTGTAAGCAATGGAGTATGTTTATGTCAAAATCATTTAGCTCCTTCCAAAATTATACAGAACTCCTACTTGATTAAAATTAGTTCCTTTACCTCTCTTTCATCTTGGAAAAACATTAACAGTTTTAATTATATGAATTAGGACTTACGCAGTTGAACTAAATAATTAATAGCGTTAACCCTTTTCCTGTCTACGCATGGATTAATAGTGAAGTCTTATGGTCCTGATTTTGAACCTCAAATGCGTAAGTCTTATAATATTAAAGATAAATTATATTATCAAGCATTTTTCTAATTAGGCATGCTTAATCTTTAGTAACATGTCCGTAAGTCGTTATCTAATTCGGAAGAGAAATATAACCTTCTTATTCGAGAAGAATGTTATTATTTCACTTTTTTGAACATCTATTTCTTTGGCATTTTTTATTCTAAGCTTTACTACATTCGTAACTGCAAAAAATCAGGAAGATCTTGCAGGAATAGAAAACGCTTTAATAACATACAACCAGAATTATTTTTGAAGATGATGACCGATTTTAAAAGCCTTGATGAAATTAAAAATTCATATAATGCGCGAATTCGCCAGATAACAGAGGAAAGAAAAGCTGGAAAAAAGATAGTTGGCACTCTATGCCTGTTTGTGCCTGATGAGATCATTTTTGCAGCAGGGGCCGATCGGGTTATTCTCTGTGGAGGCAAGAATGATACAGTGTCAATAGCTGAACAATTCTTGCCCAGGAATATCTGTCCCCTTATAAAATCCTCTTTTGGCTCTATAGTTAACAACGGCTGTTCAGGCGTCAGATCCTGTTCTCATTTCAGCCTGGTAGATCTTATAGTGGCCGAAAATACCTGTGATAGTAAAAAAAAGATGTACGAATTATTGGGAGAATATATTCCTACTTATGTTCTTGATCTTCCGCAAAATCCTGACAGCCCTGAAGCCCTGAAATATTTTCTGAGCGAGCTTGAAAAATTTAAAAAGTTTATGGAACAATTGACCGGGAATAAAGTAACCTCTGAAAACTTAAAAAAAGAAATAGCTTCATCAAATGAAACCAGGAAACTAATTCATAAGCTTTATGACATGCGAAAAGCTGACCTACCCTTAATTAGTGGCCTTGATGTCCTGAAAGTCATGCAGAAACAGTATTTTCTTTCTCCGGCCGAATTGAAAAAATATATTCAAATGCTTCTTAAAGAAGCAGAGCAGGTTTCAGATGAGGTTCCCGTGCAGATAAAAACGCAAACTCAAACACAAACTCAAATGAGCCACGATCAGAACCAAAATCTGAGTCATGACCTGGTTCAGCAAGAGAATCAGTATCAGATTAAGGATCAGAATCAAAATAGAGGTTTTAATCAGAAATCTAATCTTAGAAAGCCCAGGATAATGATTTCAGGCTGTCCAATGGCTGGAGGAAATATTAAAGTTCCTGAGATTATAGAAAGCAGGGGAGGCATAATTGTCATTGAGGAAAGCTGTACCGGTACAAGATCCTTCTGGGAGCTTGTGGATGAAACCAAAGATCCTATGCTAGCTCTTGCTGAGCGGTATATCAAGATCCCCTGTTCCTGTATGTCCCCCAATACCAGGCGGATAGAAAATATTCTGGAGTTTGCAAAGGAATTCAAAGTAGATGGGGTGGTGTATTATACCCTGCAGTTCTGCCACGGTTATAATATCGAGAAATATAAGGTACAGCAGGCCCTAAAAAAAGCCGGGATTCCTATGCTTTCCATAGAAACAGATTACAGTGACTCGGATGTTGAACAAATAGCCCTTCGGGTAGATGCTTTTATGGAGATGCTTTCATGATTACAGCAGGAATTGATTCAGGTTCTGCAACTACAAAAGCTGTGCTGGTTAGAGATGGGCAAATAGCTTCCAGGGCTATTTTACCAACAGGCTTTGACTTCTTATCTGCTGCGGAAAATGCATATAAAAAGGTGCTTGCCGATACAGGCGTACATAGGAATGAAGTAAGTAATCTATATGCAACAGGATACGGCAGGAACAGCATAAAGTTTGCCGACAAAACCATAAGTGAAATTACTGCACATGCGAAAGGTGTTTATTATTTTTACCCTGAGGTCAAAGGAATTATTGACATCGGGGGCCAGGACAGCAAAATCATTTCAGTCAGCGAAGGAAAAGTAACTGATTTTTTAATGAATGATAAATGTGCAGCAGGCACAGGCAAATTCCTGGAATATACTGCAAAGGCTCTTGAAGTGCCTATTGAGGAACTTGGAAATCTGGCTCTGGACTCAGAAGCCCCTGCTAAAATAACAAGTATGTGTACTGTCTTTGCAGAATCCGAAGCTATCTCTCTCCGGGCAAAAGGTTTTAAAAAAGAAGATATAGCTGCAGGGCTTCTTGAAAGTATTGTAAAGAGAGTTTCTGTAATGGCCAGGCAGGTAGGCTTAAAGGAAAATGTGGCTTTTGTTGGTGGGGTGGCAAAAAATATAGGTGTTAAAGTGTTTCTGGAAAAAGAATTAAACCTGGAACTCTATGTACCTCCTGAGCCGCAGATTACAGGGGCCCTTGGGGCCGCCCTTTATGGAATTGATTAATTATGTGATGAAACAATTCAATAGAATTTTATTGTCTTTTATCTACTCTTCTAACTCAATTCTTATCATTTGTTATTTTTTAAATTTTTTGAAATTAATAGGTTTTGACTAATAAATTTTAAGAATTAATTCTTTCCTGCAATAACTGTTTTTCTTTATTTATTTTCTGAGTAATGGATAAAACAAGTTAAAAAATCAGGCGTAAAAATGTTAAAATAAAAAAAGCTGTTTAATATAAAATCTGGTTAAGATGGATTCCGCAGACAATGTCTGCGGAATTGGACCAAAAATCTTTTAGTTTAAACTTCCTGAGTGACAGCTAATTATGGTCTTTTCAGGGCTGTTCAAAAAACACTTTTTGCATTCTAACTGATTCAACCGACTTAATAAAAATACTACCCAAATAAAATTATCTTTCAGTTCCCATATCCTTCCATTTCATTTACCATAATTTAATCATTTCAAAGCCAAAATAAGAGATCTTTTTGTAATAAAACGTATTGTATTTATTAAATAATAAATTATGAAAAATTGCTAGGAGTTACAGGAAATCTCTGAACCTCCACAAAGCCAACCCTGACATTAATATTTTTGTCTGTAGCTTCTGTTAGACGAGAATAAGCTTTTAGGGCTATGTCTGGCGGAACTTCCTGGCCTGCACTTTTACCTACAAAAATGGATACATTTGCAGGCCTGTTCAGCATAAGATCTGTAGGTTTGTAATCAACAGTCACTCCTTCGAGTGTCAAACCTGCCTGTGTGTATTCAGGTGATTTAAACATTGATGCCATTTCTCCATCCATTTTCTGGGTGACGAGGGTTGTCTGAAAGGATGCATAGGTAACGAGCCCAAGAACCAGGGAAAGCAAGGCAATTGCAGCAATAAGAAAAACAGTATGGGAGATTACAGAAGAGCGGGCATGTTTGACCGCTTCTGTCCCTGCAGGCCGGAAACCGGAAATCCATAACATAAGCAGGGCTGAGATGTTGACTGCAAGCAGGTTAACAAGCACAAGTACTGCAGCTGCAATTGCCACTCCGGGTAAACCCCAGGCAAGGCCAAGGCCCGACGTTGCAGCCGGAGGGACAAGGGCAATTGCAATTGCAACTCCTACTAAAGCAGATCCCGAATTTCGGATTATGCTGATAGCGCCTGCAATCCCTGAGCCAAGAGCAAGGAAAAGGGAAAGAAAATTGGGGCTTGTTCTCTCAGCTATCTGAGAAATTTCCCTTATATCGAGGCCTGCAGGTAAAAGAACCGATTCTTTAAGAAGTATTCCTATGAGGGCACCTACTGCAATTGCAAGTATGAGCCCTCCTACCTGCATCTTTATTCCGCGAGAGGCAAGCTCTCTGTTATCAAGCACGGTTCCGACACTTGCAGAGATTGCAGGCCCCATCAGTGGAGCAACAACCATTGCTCCTATGATAGTTGCAGCCGAGTCAAGCAGGAGCCCTCCGGTTGCAATAACCGTGCTCAGAATCAAAAAGGCGAGAAAAGTAGAGGTTTCGGGAGCAAGGTCATTTGCCCTGGCAGTTAATTCTTCTCTTGAGATGCGGGTTCCGGAATAACGCCGTTTTAAAGCTTCAATCCTTTTTGAAACTACGGTTTCAGGGGTCAGAACAATTGTGTAAGTATCTTCACTGATCCCGGCGTTACGCAGTCTTTCAAGGACTGGTTCTACGCCAATTGGAGGGACAGGAAACTGAACCAGAGCCTCATAGTCTTTCCTTCCTGTCTCGTCCCATACTGCATAATCTATTCCTTCGTCATCCAGCACTGCAAGCACAGGCTGGCGCTTCCCCACTGGAATGAGCACCTGAACAAGACGCATAGAATGATTATGTGAGATTTAATATATATTACATATTAATAGATTTTAGTAAATATCAAAAGTTAATCTGAAAAATGCCAGCAATAAGACGTATCCTTTCTTCTTATTAATTGACTTTATAAAAAACAAAAATTAAAACTATTTTTAATTAACCAAACTGTAATCCTAAAAGCACCAACAACAAAACTTCCTTAGAAATGATAAAATAACTGAAGAGTATTTATTAAAAAAGAAAGGGATTAATCCCTCTTTATTTCTCTTGTATATCTCTTATTATAATTCCTTATTATTTAACAACTATTTTATTAGAAACAGACTTATAATTTGTATCAGAACTGTAAACAGTTAAATAAACAGTATAGGTTCCGGCTTTCTTATAGGTATGTGTTGGATTCTGTTCAGTTGAACGGGATTTATCCCCGAAATTCCAGTTCCATTTTACAGGTTTGACGCCTGAGCTGGTATCTTTAAAGGTAACTTTTTTCCCGGAAATTGCAGATTTAAAACCTGGAACTAGTTCTGCTGGCACTTTTGCAGGAGCTACTTTAAACGCTTCCTTTTTAACCAGATTTACACAACAGTTTCCGGCACCGTATGCGGTCACCTTTACATCATAAGTTCCAGGTTCTTTTATAACACAAGTGCATGTGCATATTCCTTTTTTCGTACACTTCGAACAGAAAGAGCGTGAAGAACCGGCTACTTTTCCTGTTGTGGAATTCACTGCTGTGTACTGGACAAGCTTAACAGGGCCTGTAATATAACTGGTAAAACCAACTTTCACGGGTGCAATTTTACCTGAAGGACTTACCGTAACCTTGGTAATTTTTAAATTAGTACATGTGCCTGATTTACAGGATACACTTGGCGCACCTGCCATTGCATTAAAAGGCATTAAAACCAAAATTACTAATACAAAAATTGCTGCTATTTTCTTCATAAAATTTATTATTTACCCATCCTGCTTATATTCTTTTAGAAGTGGGCTAAATAAATTCAAAATGTTTAGGTAAATAATTATTTAAATTAAAGCCATTTGAGGTATATTTAACAATTTGACGGAAATATTGCAGGGAATTAAAAGGAATTTTTTCTTCATAGTTTTCGAACCAAAATCTTCTGATTAAGATTTTCTTTATAAACTCATTGGATGAAAAAATTAATTTTTCATGACAAGTAAAAATAAAAACTCTCGATAAAGTTAATGTGTTTTTTGATAAAATCGGAAGAAAGATAAATTTTATTACGGATTAGACAAAATAATTATATGATGAATAGAGTGGGAAGAGGGCCTTTACAACTGGACATAGGTATAGTTGTATCCGGGCTTGGAGGGAATTCAGATCAGGAGAGAAGCCAATTCAATGGGCTTTTTTCTTTATTTGGTGTTGATTTTGGACTTTATGTCGGGCCGTCATATAATCCGTTCAGGACAATAGGGCCCAGTATCGGTATCGGGCTGGTCATAGGTAGTAATGGTTTTCTTGCAGCAAAACTGGGTATCCATTTTAAGCGAACTTTTGGTTTAGCCATGCTGTTTCCGATAGTTCCTCTATATGGAGGTGCCGGAGCGAGCTTATTAGCAGCCCTGCCTATTTCTGAAGGAACTAAAGCAGCAGCAACAGTCCCATTACTTATAGTGCCGGCAGCTTTTATATATCAGGATGATCTCAGAGAATTTAAAAAGCGTGGAAAAGAAACCTTAAAGAAATTGGAGTCCCGTATTCTGGGAAAATGAGCTTTTAGAAAAAATTTATAAGAAAATAGTCTGATAAGCTCTTATTATAAGTTTTAAGTATCTGGGTCTGTATCTGGGTATTTATTATAAGTGTTATGTATTGAGGTAATGCTTGAAAATGAAAATAGCCATAGGGCATTATCCTAATAAGTTTTTTTCAGTGAAATTCATTTTTGAAGAATCTTAAATGAAGGATCTTAAATGAGAGATCTTAAACTTAGAAATTTGATTAAAGTATTTTTATTGCAATAAACCTACTTTTTGCCCTATAACAATATTATTTTAGAGTTATTAAAAATTTCATTGGACGTTTGGCTCTTTCTATACTGATTTAATATATTCAGAGGTATAATATTTAAAGCTCCATATTGTATTATCTGTTAACTTAAAGTTCCAGTTAAGTGTTTACACGCTACAATGTTAAAATGTCTGTTTGATATAATTCCCAATATAATTCAATTGATTTAAAGAATTTATATGAGACTGAGAGTGTCAATGCCTGTTTCAATAAAGAAATTCACGATTTTCATGCTTCTCGCACATGCCTTGTATTAAATATAAGTATAAATATAAAAATCTTAAATGCAGCGCTTGCATGAAAAATAGAACATAAATCCGATCCAGTATAAAATTAGTATAAGATCGGTATAAGATCTCTATAAAATCAGTATAAAATCAGTATAAAATCTGAGAAGACTTTCTAAATCAATAAGGCATTAAAACTAATACTACTTTAAGACTAAAAACACTAAAATATCTTAATAGATCTTTAAATCTTAATAATACAATCTTAATAATACAATCTTAATAAAACCTTAAAATCCCTAAAATTCCTTATAAGGCCTTATAAGAAATTTTAACGTTCAATGCATATTAAAAAAGTATTAAAAAGGCAGCCTGAGTCGGATAATGCTGAATTAAACTCTTTAGCTGCTCTTATATTTCGATTACGGGATTTAAAAGTTAGGATTTGAAACATAAAAAAGAAAGGAATCTGGGACGCATTTACCTGTCTGAATTTACAGTTAAGCTTATTTATATTATCCTGGACGATTTAGCCACTTATACCTGAGCTTAATTGTTCATTGTTTATCTTTTAAGGGGTGTGTTTTTGGAAGAAAATGTTGGGGTAATCAATAGGGAGGAACTTGCAGACAGTACAGCCAAAGTTCAACAGCCTGTACGTAAAACCCGGCGGAATTCGTGGCTAAGAATTTTAGTTACAGCATCAATCTTCTATATTCTTTTGCTGCTGGCTTTAGCTTTAACAGGAAATTCAAATCTATTCCCAACCCTTGTGATGGTTGGCAACTTTATGGTGCCGGTAGCTTATGTATCGTTTCTTTACGAGCGAAGGCAGCTCAGCCGCCTGACAATGCCAACTGTTTCCCTGGCTTTTCTGTATGGAGGGCTAATAGGGATCCTTGCAGCTTCTTTTTTAGGGCCTTTTTTCATTACTAGCCAGACGAGCATTGGTGCGGTTCTGAGAATAGGGCTTATTGAAGAATTTGCCAAGATCCTGGGAGTAGTAGTAATTGCACGCCGCAGACGGCATGATGCAGAAATGGACGGATTAATTCTGGGTGCAGCAGTAGGAATGGGTTTTGCAGCCCTGGAGAGTACGGGTTATGCATTTACCGCTTTTCTTGAAAGTAATGGGAGTCTTTCAGTAACTGTTGCGGTAACTCTGTTCCGGGGACTTCTCTCTCCGCTTGGGCATGGGACCTGGACTGCAATCTTAGCCAGCGTATTATTCCGAGAAAGCAGCAACTGCTGCTTCCGCGTAAATCTTCAGGTAATAGGAGCTTATCTTTTCGTTTCTGTTCTGCACGCTTTCTGGAACTTACTGCCGCTAGCCCTTACTCCTACAGACCCCGGAATAAGTACCTTGATTACTCAGGGACTGGTTGGAGTTGTCGGATTATGGGTACTGGGAAGGCGCTGGCGGGAAGCAATCAAACAACAAAATAATTTGATTTTCAATTGAGTTTATCCCAAAACTCAAAATTATTTCTCTTAATCCTGTATTCCAAATTATCAAATTTGCTCCTTATAACAGAAGTAATTTTAAGAAATTAGGAGTAATAGAGAAAAATGGGTTTTGGAAAGCCTCATTGAGAAAAATCAAAACCTGATATAAAATTCCAAGCAGGCTTGGAAAGTTCAATTTCAAGTTAATTTTAATTTAATATAATTTTAATTTAATATAATCTTAATTTTATTTAATTTAATTTTCAATACTCAAGTATATGGGAAAAATCGGTAATATACGGTCATGATTTGAAAGTTTAACTCACAAATTTATTTAACTAAACCTATCTAACTCTTAAATCTGTAATATTGGTAAATTTAGAGGAATATGGGTAAGGTAGAGATTATTTTGGCTTTATGGTTCTATCTTTGCTGATTAGTATTTTAATAACACACCAAATATTCACTCGTTAATAAACAAAAGAAAATAGAAAAATAAAATAGAGAAATAAAATGATAAATAAAACATTTTATTAATTCTTTACTGAAATATCTAACAAAATAATAAAAATATAAAAATTGAACTCTAAAGTTTTTTTATAATTCGGGGTGGTTAGTTGGTAACTTCTGGTTATGATAAAAAAGTGACTATTGGCCTAATAGGCCTGGGGATTATGGGAAGTTCTTTTGTTTTGAATCTTCTATCCAGAGGATATAATGTTCATGTCTATAATAGAACTCAAGAAAAAGCTCTTCCACTTGTCGAAAAGGGAGCAGTTTATCATTCAACGCCAGCAGAGCTGGCTTCAGCAGTAAATATAATTCTTACATCCCTTACTGATGAAACCGCTATTGAGAATGTAGCTTTTGGAGATGCCGGGTTCCTTATTGGGGCAAAAAAAGGTTCATTATGGCTTGATCTAAGTACAATAAATCCTGCAGCCTCGTTAAAGCATTCGGAAGCAGCAAAAAAGGCAGGTCTGGAAAGATTGGACACGCCTGTTATAGGAAGTAAAGACCTGGCTTTAAAAGGAGAATTGATTATTCTTGTTGGAGAAAGTCAGGAAGTTTTCCAGAACTATGAAAAATTTCTTTACGAACTTGGGAAAACGGTAATTTACCTGGGAGTAGACAGTAGCGGGCATAAAATGAAGCTGGCAATAAACCTTCATCTCGGGCTTCTAGCAGAAGCTTTTTCCGAAACCCTGGCTTTTTCACAAAAGCTTGGGTTTGACCCTGAAACGTTTGTTGAAACTTTAAACAATACTCCGCACAGGAATTATTTTTCGCTAAATAAGGGCCCGAAGATTATAGAAGGGAATTTTGAGCCATCCTTTTCACTTAATAACCTATTCAAGGACTTGAAGCTCGTAAATGAACAAATAGTTAGAACAGGGGCTTCTCTTCCAATGACAAAAGTAGCCATAGAAGAATTCTCTAAAATGGTAGAAAGAGGCGAGGGACAAAAGGACATAAGCATTGTTGCCCTGGCAGTCCAGCGTAAAAACGGACTGGCCTGAACTAAATATCTATTAACTTATAAGGGGTTTATTAAGATAGATATATAATGACTTAAGTAAGACTGATATCTGTAGTAGCTTAATTAAAACAAACATGTATGGTAATTTAAATTTTAATAATTTTTAAATAATTTTTTTCTGTAATATATTTTCACTAAATTTTTTTCTAAACTCTGTTTCTAAACTCTGTTTTATATGTCGATTTTTCAATAAATTCTTTCTTTAGTTATTCTGGATATTTTGGATTTTTTATTGCCGAAAATTTATGACCTCTTAATTTTATTCATATTTAATCCATTTTATTATTTTTTATCAATAAAGTTTTATAATATTTGTTTCCGTCTTTATCCGGAAAAGTCCTTTCTATCCCATGAATCTCACTTTCATAGCCAGGGAAATGGTTCTCAAAATTCTGCCTGGCAAGCAGGTAGTCCAGGATAGCTTCAGCATTCTGGTCAAATATCTCTCCTCCTATCATAATTGGAATGCCTGGAGGATAGGGAACTAGCATCACGCCTATGACCCGTGGATTTTCAGCGTGAGGATCTATATTTCTCAATTCTACAAATTCTACTTCCTGCTTTACAATTTTACGATAGGTAGCAGCAGGGGTAAGCTCATGTACAGGGTAAGCTTCAAAAGACTGGCGCATTTTTTCCAGCAATTTGCTTTCTTTAATGTAAGTGTGCATCTCATTGCAATGCTCTTTTAAACTTTGATATTGATACCTTTCAAGATAATCAGCAACCAGGTTGGGGAAAACATCTGCAAGCGCTGCATTTGAATCATAAAGGCTTTTAAACTTAAAAAGTTCAGCCACAAGCGTTCCCTGTTTTCCTTTGGTAGTACCGAGTGAATTAAGGAGCAGCCAGGAATAATAATCGGTTTTTTCGCAAACAATACCTTTGTTCATAAGATAATTTGTTACAATTGCTGCAGGAATGCCGGTGTCGCACATATTCCCGTTAATATCAATTCCAGGACAGATAAAAGTTAATTTGATGGGGTCCAGCATTGCATATTCGTCTTTAACTGCAAAACCATGCCAGGTAGTTTCTCCGGGCTCTCCCGGTTTTATAGTCCAGTAGGCTTGGTTTCGGGCCAGTTCTTTTATGGGAATCCTTAGATTTCCTTTCTCATCTTTTTCTGAAATGCAGGAAGGCTGCCACATCTTAAAAAACCAATCATTTTCTTTTTCCAGCTCTTCCTGGGCCCAGGCAATCTTTCTGCGCAGTTCAATTGCTTCTATAATAATATCTTCAAGCAAGATGCCCCCATTATCCAGCATCATTTTGGTTGCCACTTCAAGGGAAGCAACCATGGAATATTGAGGAGAGGTTGAGCAGTGCATCATGTAAGATTCATTAAAACGTTCGTGGAAATTTTCCTGGCTATCCTTTAAATTCCTGATGGAATCCGGAAGCTTGACATGGATCATTGAAGCCTGGGAAAATGCTGTCAATAATTTATGTGTGGACTGGGAGCAGAAGACTAATTTATTTCCATCAGACAGGGACATTCCATAATGCTTGCTATAAAGTTCATGGAATTTGGCATAAGCATACCAGGCTTCATCAAAATGAAGAATCTCAACATTTTTTAGTTTCTCCCCAATATAATTTGTGTTGTAACAAACCCCGTCATATGTCGAGTTCGTAATTGCAGCCATTTTATAGGATTTTTCCGGTGAAATGCTGCCAAAATCTATAGGTCCGATAATTCCCAATCCATTGCGCAGAGGGTGCATGTATTCAGGGCTGGCTTCGGTAATAATCATTGCATAATTGAGAGACTTATGGCAGTTGCGGTCTATCAGCGTATGTTCTTGTGGAGAGATCTGGCTCCTCCAGATTATTTGATTGGCAGTGGATGTCCCGTTAAGTACATAATATGTCTTATCCGCTCCAAAAACCTTAGCAGAAAACCTTTCTGCATCTCCTGCAACCCCACTATGGTCAAGTAATGAGCCTAGTTCGGTTACGGAAATAGAAAGGTCTGCCCTGAGGACATTTTCTCCATAAAACTTGTGAAAAGCAGTCCCTGAAGGGCTTGTTAAAAATCCCTGGCCCCCCATATGCCCTGGAGTATGCCAGGCATACTTATAAATTTCAACATAATTGACAAGCTGCCTGAAAAAAGGCGGTAAAACTTCAGTAGTATAATCCTTTACATGTTTTGCAATCCTGCCTGCCAGAAAACAGGGAGTGTCAGTTAGCTTCCATACTACTTCATTGATTTTCTCCATAGTCTCATTTGGAATGCTTTCAACAGAGATTCTGCCGGTTAAAAGAATTATAGGAATAGTTTTGTTTCTTTCCCGAATGAAATCGATTAATAAATGAGCATATCTGGAGCTTTCTGCTTTTTCGGTTTTTAACAATACCTGTTCATTTTTTTCATATAAATGCCCCGGATTCAAAAGATCCCAATCAACGACTATAGTTCCCAGGTCTTCTCTGGAGTAAATAGTATCATATGCATCTCCCAACCCGCAGGAGGGTAAAATAGAACAGTCTTCCTGTTCAGTAAGGTTCTGGATGATTTCGCGTAACCACAGGCCCTGGTCATTATCCTCTTTAATTTGATCCGAAACGAACAGAACAGGCCAGGATGATATTTCCAATTTTCCCATGGACTATTTTCTCCTGAATTCACTTTTAATTTATGAGTTGAGAGTTGTTTTTATAAAAAATACGATTTTATACAGAGTTATCCCAAATCGAGTTATTTCAAAAATGCTTTCTCTACATATAATACTTTCCAAAATCATTAAGCAAGTAGCTTAAAAATATTTAGTTATTTAGTTTTTAAATTGAGGTAAAGCTTCGGAGTGTTAACTATAGTTTAAAAAATTTTTTTTCGTTGCATTTTTTAATTAATTTTTTGTCCAACATCAGGAAATATAATTTTTGTATTTTCCAAATAGGAAAAGAGAAAAAGAGAAGGTTAGTATTTTGAACTATTCTTTTTCGTCCATATTATTGATTTTTAAACTCTGACAGATAAATTTATCATCTGGCACAAATAAAAATATAACTGATTATGTTAAAAATATTATTAATTATTTATTTTTAATTGAAGAAGTTAAGTTGTTGACTGGGGATGCTGGCTAATATTCACAAAAAAGCCAGTAAAAAGAATTCTAAATAGAGCTTATAAATTATAAATTAAGCTTAAAAAAACTTGAGGATCGGGGAATAAATATGTCTACAAAAGAAGAAATAGACGGCCAGATTATGGATCTGTGGGACGAAATTTTTGAACTTGAAGACAAACTTGGAGAAGAACTCGAGATCAAATATGCCGAATGGCGAAAAGTAGAGCCGCTACTGGATAACGAAGGCGTAGATGCAGTTGAAATGCATATGGAAGCAATGAAAGGGGTCAGTCCGGAAAGCATGAAGATTTACGAAGAAGTAAAAACAATTAAAAGTCAATATAATCAGGAAATCGATGCAAGACGCACAAAAATAGATACATTAAGTAAAGAAAAGAAATAATATGAGTTTTTTTTCAAAATAAACCTTTCATTTTTTAGCAAAACATCAGATTTGCGATTATTAAGGGTATGATCCAAAATGTAGAAGTCTTTAATGCTCAACAGCTAAAATTATACTTAACAATTTAAATTATATTTAATTATTTAAATTATATTTAATAACTTAGATTATACTTAATAACTTTAATTTTCAATCCAAACCCTGGGAAAATTTTAACCTTTAAAAACTTTGGCTTTTAAAAGTTGAAACTTTTAAAAGATTTAACCTTTAAAAGTTCTAATCACTTATAAGGATCAATAAAGATTTTTATCGAAGCTGGTAAGATAATTCTAATACGATTTCTATTTAATTCTAAAATAATTTCTTTTATTTTAGTTTTTCAGTTCAGGGAGGATTTGTTTTTTTTGATTAAGAGTTTAATCCGGACTCCACGGATTTTATTTTCTTATTTTTATTTTTATTCGGTATTTTTTTGAAATAGACTTTAAGAATATAAAATAACTTGAAGAATTGAAAGTAACCTGTGGTATTATTCTTTATAATTAATTATTCTTTAAAATAAATTATAGTTTTAAAGGACTATTCTTTTTACTCTCTTCCGCCTTCCTGTTTATATGAAGATTTCCCATTTATCGGGATTGCAAAAGCAAAGGTACTGCCTTCTCCAGGCTTGCTTTTAAACCAGACATATCCATGATGCAAATGCACAATCTGCTTAACTAAAGAAAGTCCAAGTCCGGTTCCCTGAGCCTTTTTTGAGGAAAAGGAATAAATCTGGCTGAAGGGTTTAAAAAGTTTATACTGGTCTTCAAGTTTAATTCCAGCCCCAGCATCTTTAACAGTTATTTCAAGCTTATCTTCTTTTTTTCTTGCTTCAATTTTTACGGAGCTGTTTTCATAAGAAAACTTTATAGCATTGTCTACAAGGTTATACATTATCCGGACAAACTTGTCTTCATCAGCATAAATACTGGTTAGACCTTCATCTATTTCTATCTCAATTTCAACATTTTTCTTATGGGCTATGGGAAACAGAATATTTCGTATTGTATTAAGCTTGGCAGCAAGCTCAAAACTCTTATAATTAAGTTCTATTTTTCCAGCTTCTATTTTTGAAAGATCCAGAATATCGTTTATCAAATTTAAAAGGTATTTTCCGCTCTTTGAGATATTTCCAACTGATTTTAACTGTCTTTCATTTAATGGGCCATAAGCCTGTTCATACAACAGATCTGAAAAGCCTATTATTGAATTCAGAGGAGTTCGAAGTTCGTGGCTCATATTTGCCAGAAATTCGCTCTTTGTATGGTTTGCAACTTCTGCAAGCTGCTTTTCCTGAAGTAGTTTTTCTGCAATTTTCTTTTCTGTGATATCTCTTGCAATTGCTGAAATGGCTACAATCTGACCGGATGCATTATAAATAGGAGAAAGGGTTACCGAAACATCAATTGTCGTACCATCTTTTTTTAACCTTAAAGTCTCATATTTCTGAGTTTTTTCTCCCTGCCTGATCTTTTCAGAAAAATATTTTATTTCTCCTTTAAGGCCATTGGGTTCAAGGATTGAAATTTTTTTTCCTAAAATTTCTTTTGCTGCATAACCATAAATTTGGACTGCTCCTTTATTCCAGCTCAGGACTGTCCCTTCAAGAGAAAGAGTTAAAATAGCATCATCCGAGGATTCTACAATACTTGCAAGTCTCTGGATTTTTTCTTCGGCTTTTTTAAGCCTGGTAATATTACGCGCTGCTGCAAAAACTCCAATAACCTCTCCCGATTTCCCTTTAAAAACCGAAGCATTATATAAAACAGGTGTAATTTTTCCTTTTTTATGCTGGATTTCAAGAGCATAGTCTGATACAAATCCTTTTTTGAAGACCTTTTGATACACTTTCCTGGCTTTTTCAGGCTCGGTAAAGTAGTTTGTAAAGTCTGTTCCATTTAATTCTTCTCGGGAAAAACCCGTAACAAACTCCATAGAAGTATTCACATCAGTAATCTTTCCATCCATTCCTATAGTAAATAATGGATCTACGCTGGCTTCAATAAGGCTCCGATTATAAAAACTCGATAGTCTTAATGCTTCTTCCATTTTTTTACGTTCAGTAATATCTATGAAAGTAGAAACCGCGCCTCTAGGGTAGCCTTGCTCGTCATACAGGGGCCTGGCATTTCCCAAGAGGTGTCGCATTGTGTTGTCAGGATAGAAAAGGTCGAATTCATAGTTTTGTACCTCTATGCCTTTAGCCGATTTTCTTACAGGCATATCTTCAAGACGGACTTCAACTCCATTTTTTAGCATTTTGTAAGTCTCAGGCCTTTCTCCTTCTGGCGCTGATTTGGACGCGTTTGTCCCCTCTGGAAGTCGGAGCCATTTATAGGAGAGCCGGTTTCCGGTTATGTTTAGAGCATCTGGATCTCGCGTTATAAATACAGCTGCTGGTACTGCATCCAGTACAGCTGCAAGCTCATCGGAACGGGCCCGCTCACTTTTTTCGCTATTCGTCAGTGCATTTACCAGAGATTCACGTTCCTTCAATAACTTTGCCATATTAATATTGCTGTAACTCAACTGCGAAATCATGTTAGCAAAAGTAACTAGGAAGGACATACCTGTATCAACAGCTTCTCTGCTCAGGTGCGGAACCTTTTCAAGAGCGGCTATATACTCTTCTTCGTTAAAGCCATATTTTCTGGCCTGAGCCCTATAAAATTCGTAGTCAATTGACTCATCTTCAAAAAAGAACTGGCCTCCAAAGATACCCCCTATTTGCCGACCTGCTACCATTATAGGAGTACCTATATGCCACATATTCTTCTGGCATTTATATAGCTTGAATTCCCCTGGAACAAGGCCAAGGACTAATTTTTTAGTGCTTTCTATGCAATGTCTGTTAACTTCAGGGTTAGCCCTGTGGAATTTTGTGCAAATATCCTGCCAGCCAATATATATCAGGACATTACCTTTAAGATCGTTAAGGCCGATAGGAATATGGGTAAGCTTGTAAAAATTAGCCATAAGGGGCTGGATCGCCTTAATATCGATAATCTCAGCAAGCTCCAGATTCTTGGTTTCCAGAGCAGTTGAAGAGTGTCTTCCATATTCAGCCAGATAAGCTTTCCTTTTTGGCATAGTGTTCCTCTGCCTTTCTATGCTCTCTGCTATCAATGAGCATATTTACATGTTAGAATTCCTGTAATATTGAGTTTCAAAAGTTTTGGTTTTCGGGTTTCTTTAGAATTTGTTTGAATTCTGTACTTATCTTAGTTACTAAAATATGTTAAAACCTAAATTAAGGTACTACTTCATAATTTTTTCTAATAATACTTTTTCTCTAATAACATTTAATACAAAATCAGAAATTATTTAATTAATCGAACTTGTATTTCCTGAGAATTGAAAACCCAATCCCGGGGGTTTGCTTCAAGAAAAATAACCTTTCTGATTAGTAAACTGAAATACTTTAACAATAAACTTTGTAATTCTCAAGAATATATATGTATCTTTTTTGTACTGTAATTTATTATATTGTTATTTTTTATGTAGTAATTTTTGTATTATATGTGGGCATTTCTTGTGACTTTAAAAGCAATAGATTTTAATTTCTGATTTTTTTCTTAAATTTTTGTAGATATAACTGCCTTTCAGGGTCATATGAAAAAAAGAAAATTCAAACCACTTTTTAGCCATTTTATAATTGTATGAAAAATTCAGTTTAACAAATAAGTGGGAGTTTTTAAACAACTGACATATTTATATGGGGAAGTAAGTGCAGGGCAAAAAATAATATATAATTCAGTGCTTTAAAGAAAGCTTTCTTTGATGCCTATATATTGTTCGGAATAGATCAATAATTAATTCTCAGGCTTATTATTAACAATAAAGGTAAGATAGCCAGTCTTTAAAGTGTCTTTAATTGCCTTAATTACCTTAATTGGCTTATGACGACGCTTTTCCAGAGTAGAGGAGATACGTTAAAATGGAAAAAACAAAAATAATGCAAAATGCTTTCATGATCCTTCTGATCTTTGTGCCGCTTACTTTGTTTGCAGAATATATGCATTTTTCACCTATAGGAATTTTTATTCTTGCTTCACTTGCAATCATTCCGCTTGCAAAATTTATAGGAGAATCAACAGAGGAGATTTCCGCACATACTGGCCCTGCCCTTGGTGGATTTTTAAACGCTACTTTTGGGAATGCAACGGAATTAATTATAAGCATATTTGCTCTGCAGGCAGGGCTTACTGACATGGTAAAAGCGTCCATTACAGGCTCAATCATAGGAAACCTGCTTTTAATTCTGGGTATGGCGCTTTTCTTAGGAGGGCTTGGAAAAGACCAGCAGGAGTTCAACACAACAGCAGCAAGGACGAATGCCTCTACTTTGTTTCTTGCAACCGCAGCCATTGTTATGCCGGTAGTTTTCGTTTTAACTTCGGATAACCCTTCCCCTGCTCTTGTCGAGACCCTGAGTATTGCAGTCTCCGTTATTATGGCTGTATCCTATCTTGCAAGCCTGCTTTTTTCTCTCTACACTCACAAGCATTTGTATACTGCTGATACTGGAGAGTGCGAAGTCTGTATTGCAAGATGGACCGTCAAAAAATCTCTTGTCATACTTTTTGCTTCAACAATTGCAGTCGCTGTCATGAGTGAAATTCTTGTAGGGTCAATAGAACCGCTTGCTGAAAGCCTTGGCTGGACTGAGCTCTTCATAGGTATGATTTTCGTAGCAATTATCGGAAATGCTGCAGAACATGTTTCGGCTATTACAATTGCCATGAAAGGCCGCATGGACCTGTCCCTTCAAATTGCAATTGGCTCAACAACTCAAATAGCTATGTTTGTGGTACCTGTCCTGGTATTTGTAAGTTATTTCTTCGAGACCCCGATGAATCTGATCTTTACCACCTTCGAACTTGCCTGTATAGTTGCTTCAGTTCTTATAGTAAAATCAATTATAGAAGACGGAAAAAGCAACTGGTTTGAAGGCTTGCAGCTTCTAGGGACATATGGAATAATGGTAGTGGTTTCTTTCCTTCACCCCTGAAAGGAAAATAAAAGAAGATCAAGTTAATAAATGAATAAAAAAGTAAAATTGTTTCTTTTCCCACTTAAAGAGAAGAGAAAGGGGTGAAAGGGGAGGAAAAGGGGAGAAAAGGCGGAAAAAGGCCAATTAATTTTAAAGGCCAATTTTAAGCCTTATTTTTAAAATCCATTCTATTTTCAAACCTTAATTTATCATTAAAAACTTTTTATTTTTTCATTCTTTTTTATTATTTCTATTCTTTTTATTCTATTCATTTTTTTATTTATTTTTATTCTTTTTTCTTATTCCTTTATTTCTGTTCTGCATTGAATTCATTAACAGCTTTTGCAGTATTTCCAAGCATCTTAAAAGCAAGCTCCTGGTCAGGCCAGAACGCAAATCCACAGTCTGGATTTGCATATTTTATCCTGTCTCCAAGCATAGAATAAGCAGTCTCAAGCCTCTTTTTTATCACGTCCGGAGTCTCGAGCTCAGTTACGACTTTCTCCATATACGCTTTTTCTTTCCAGGCGTTAACTCCATACTTTTCATTGATAATGCTTATAAGACTGAAAATATCGGTCCTTGTAACTCCAACGCCTGCATAGGTATCCGAATCCTCAAGAACTTTCCTGTCCAGAAGCTCAAGGTAAGAAGGAGTTCCCGCATACTCGAATGCGATTACATTAACAGGGGTCTCACAGATAGCCTGATACTTCAGGGGAGAATATACATGAATTTCCATATCTACTCCCTGCTTTCTGGCATAAGCCGAAGTAATTGTAAGCGCCGAGCTAATCTCCTCATCAGAAAACAGAATTTTATTATTTAATCCAAGGCTGATTTCATCCAGAGCTATAACCTTAATCTTGAAGTTTTTTGCGGTTTTAAATGCCTGTCTGATAAATTTCTCAATATTCTGTGCAAAAATCTGGTATATATCCAGGTAAGCTGTTGCCCCAAAAGCCTGAAAGTACATATCCGTAGGTCCTGCAATACAAACCCTGATTTCGAGTGTTTTTCCTGTCTCATTTTTATATTGTTTTGCAACTTCATCAATTATTTCGAGTTCAAGAATTTTCGCATTTTCTTCTTTCAGCACATAGGGTTCGTAACAATTCTTTTCGTCTTTAATGATATCCAGGAACTGTCCTATCATGTCCCTGAACTGAGGATAGGTAGGCACATGAACTCCTGCATCTATTTTTCTCTGGAAAGCTTCACGTATCAAAGAAAAAAGTTTTTCATCTTCATTTCGATTTTCGGCTGCAGTCTTGACCCATTCCCTTGTAATGCCTTCCGGAGTTGGAAGACTCCCTTCATCAATAAAAATAATGTCCCGCATACCATATATTAGGACAGATAAAGTTTTATAGGTATTGGAATTTACTCAAATAATGATATTTTAGATTATACCTTAGATTATACTCTAGGAAAATCATATCATTGTCAAAAAAATGATTTTTTTAAATTCTGTATTCTAAATTCTGGATACTTCACTGATTTTTTACTAAGTTTTTACTAAGTTTTTGCTAGGTTTTTATTATTTTTTTGTTAATTTTTTCTATTTTTACTTTTTTAGGGTTGATATTTTAATGGTCAATTAAAACCAATTTAGAAAAAAACAATAAAGAAAAAAAATCAGGGAAATTCGAAAAGGAAGTTGAGCATGTCCACGGAATTAAATGGTAGGAGAAACTCTAAAAATTTATGAGAATTAAAAAATATCTAAAATCGTCTGGAAACATCCAGAGATCTTTGATGAAAAACTTTTGCCGGCATTTTTCCGCTGGAAATTTTTCACATGTGAAAATTAATAAAGCGGAAAAGTAAGAGAGGGGAAATAATAATGGCCTGGAAGCATGATAAATAAACCAGTCATCGGCACTGTGACATTATCGTCTACATTTTCTATCCTCTCCACAAACGAACAAATTATTCCTGCAAGAATCCCCACAAATCCCATTTTTGCGCCGATAATGATACAGAGTATAAGCATGCCTGCAGTGCCTTCCCAGGCTTTTGTCCTTCTATTATACTTGAGGTTCCTTATTATTCCCGTAATTCCGTCCCCATATGCCATAAAAAGCACGGGAATAACTCCAAGCCAGAAACTCCTGTCAATAAACCAGGTAAAAAAGATTATAATTCCCCAGCTCAGCGTGAAATCGACATCATAGATGTTCTCAGGGTCCTGAAACCAGTACATCCTTCTATTAAGCTTATGCGGCACATATGTGATCAAAGCAAGCGCAAAAGCAGTAAGTGCAGGTACAACAGGTTCGTGCGCAACAAAAGGAAGCAGCATTGCTGTCAGGCCGCCTGCTAAAAAGTGGATTGCCTTTCTTGAGAAATACATTGAAGAATTAACAGATCTTCCTTTTTTTAAAGCAAATTCGTACACCTTTTTGGATAGGATAAGTATAACGAATAAATTCCATATTCCGATTACGGTGAATACGGGTAAGTCTGCAATTATGGATTCCCAAGAAATTTGAAGCACAGCTTCCATAACGCATTAAATATCTTTTAAATATAAATTTTTTTTGAATTGATCTTTATGATTTTTACTATGAAAAAATAGGGCTCTCGGTTTCTTAGTTATTATCTATATCAGGTAATTAAACCTCTAAGAAATTATTTTCTGCTTCTATTTTCTTGAACTTATTTTCTACCTTTATTTTTTCCAGTAATTTTTTACTCAATATTTCGAAGGAGCTTGTTTCAAAACTACCTTCGATCCTTTTATGCCAATTTTTCGGAGTAGATAAAACATGATCATCAAAACTGAATGGAATGGATACTTTTGGTCAAATATATGATTAAGTGGAATTTTGAAACCAACTCAAGGATAATTTTGACCAGTATTTTTTACTTTTAGGTCTTGCTCACTCTAGAGTCTTTCTATAATTATTTTTTAAGCTAACTTCTCTTATAGATCAAAGATAGATCAAAGCATTCCATATACAGCATCTTTTTTACTAGATCTTTTTACTAGATCTTTTGATTAAAAAATAATTAAGTTTGGCTTCACGAAGAATCTTGTCTCATAATCTGGTGGTTTTTAGTCGTTTTTTAGCTTATCCAGAAATCTCAGAATTAGTGAGATGCTCTGAAATCCTTTATTCCCTGCGCTGTATTGGTAAGTAGAGTAAAAGCTATCTCCTGGGACGGCCAGGAGCCAAGCCCACAGTCAGGACCTGCATATTTTATCAGATTACCGAAACGTTGGTAACCAAGCTTTAGTCTGTTTGTTATGATAGCAGGGGTTTCGAGTTCCGTAACAAGTTTGGATATATGTCGAGTTTTCCAGATGTTGGTTGAATATTTTTCGTTAAGGATGCCTGCCAGAGTAAAAACATCGGTTCTGGCGATCCCCAATCTAAGGAAAGAATCCGTAGTTTCAAGCACCTTTTTGTCGATTAATTCCAGATACGAAGGATTGCGGGCTGATTCAACTCCTATTACATTAATTGTAGGAGTTTCGCAGGCTAAATTGTAATAGAGGGGTGAATGGAGGTGAAGCATTACATCTGCTCCCCATTTCCTTCCTGCTTTTGAAGCCTCTGTAAGAGCAGAAATAATCTCGTTTTCGTCAAATGCAAGCTCAGGGTTTAAGCCCAGGCTTGGTTCATCAATTGATACAGTTTTGATCTTAAAATGTTTTGTCGATTTCATGGAATTCCGGACAAATTTATTTACACTTTTTGCAAAAAGGGAATAAATGTCTGGATATCGTTTACTTCCGAATTCCCTTAAATAAAGCTCGGTTGGGCCGGTTACACAGATCCTGATCTTCAGCGCCTCTCCAAATTGTTCTTTATAAGTCTTGGCAATCGCTTCTACAGCTTCAAGTTCTTCAATTCTGGCATACTCAAGTTTTACATCAAAAGGCTTGCCGCAGCATTTAAAGTCCTTTATAGCATTCAAGATAGAGAAAACATCCTGGTACTGAGGATAATTGGGAACTTCTACACCTGCATCTATCTTCTGCTGAAAAGCATTACCTATTATCGAAAATAGTTTTTCGTCTTCTGCTCTTGTGTTAAACGCGTTTTGAATCCATTCTTTACTGATTTCTTCGGGTAAAGGAAAACTTCCTACATCGTCAAAAATAATTTCTGTCATGCTTTTTATTAGGTGTATAAGAATTTAATTTTTTGGAGAAGATAATTATTACTGTTTAATCTGGACAAATTTCAAATACTCAGCAAATAAGATCTTTATAATTGTTATGTGTGAATGGGGCTGGAGTTTGCCAGAATCTATTTCAGTTATCCATATCTACCCATAGTTATCCATAAGATTTTAAAGGATGATCCCCCGCCTTATAATGATGGTTAGTATCTGGAAGCCGGAGGCATATCATGGCCAGAGAAAAAATAAAAATTTTTTCGAGGGTTGGTATTTTAAGCTGGTGGACCGCACCGAAAAGAGTGCCTTTGCTGTGATTCCTGGCATTTCTTTAACAGGTGCCCCTTCAAAGTCCCATGCATTTGTAATGTTCATCGAGGCCAGAGCACATAAGATGCATTATTTTAGATACCCGCTTGATGAGTTTAAAGCAAAAAATAATAAGTTCAAGCTTACGATAGGCGAATCTTCATTCAGTATGGACGAGATAAAGCTCAGCCTTGAACAGGATAAAGCCCTGATTTCTGCTCACGTTAATTTTAAGGGCACATATCCCTGGCCAATTAAACTACTGTCTCCAGGTGTAATGGGCTGGTATGCATTTGTGCCTGGTATGGAATGCTATCACGGAATATTGAGTATGGATCATATTCTTGAAGGATTTCTAGAGGTTAACGGATTAAAGACAGATCTTACGGGTGGCAGAGGCTATATCGAAAAAGATTGGGGCTCTTCAATGCCTTCCTCCTGGATATGGATGCAGACTAACCACTTTGATATTGAAGGTATATCGCTCTCTGGCTCGATTGCGAAAATCCCCTGGCTTGGCAATTATTTCACAGGTTACATTTTCGGTTTCCTTTTTAACAGCAAATTATACAAATTTACAACATATTCCGGGGCAAAGCTTACCCGGCTCGATGTATCTGAAAACAATATTCGCATTCGCCTGGAAGATAAGGCATATCGACTCGATATAGATGCAAACAGGTTTGAAGGGATCGAACTGCCAGCACCAAAATTGGGGGAAATGACAGCTAAAATCAATGAGTCACTGAACTCCAGTATTAATGTCAGTTTATTAAGAAAAAATAACTCTGGTACAGAAATTATCTATTCTGGAACCGGAAAAAATGCAGGCCTGGAATTTGTAGGTAATATAACAGAATTAATAAAGGGTTTTAAAAAATAAGATTTTAAAAGTAAAATCAAACTTACAAAGAATAAATAATAGCCTGTGCGACCTTATTGTTTAATTAGGCTTAACTCTTTGAATTAACTCAACGGATTATAGTTTGCAGCTATCCCTTACAACCATAACTGGAATTTTTGAATGGCGAACCAGATTCCCTGCAACACTGCCCATTAGTAGCCTATCAAGTCCGGTTTTTCCCTGAGTGCCCATAATAATGATATCCATTTTTTCTTTATCAGCATACTTGATTAATTCATTTGCAGGATCGCCTTCGAGAAGGACAGGCATTACATTAATTCCTTTCATTTCTCCCAGATTTTTTACAGAATTTACAGCCTGTTGCCCCTGTGTTATCCAGGCTTCTCTTATCTGCTCCCAGTAAGGGTTCACATTCATAGTAGAAAAGGAATCTCCATCAATAGAGGCTGATAAATAGGCACTAGATACAACATGTACTGCATAAACCGTCCCCCCACTAAGTTTTGCAAGCTCAATTCCTCTGTCAGTAGCAATTTCAGAGCATTCCGAGCCATCTGTTGCAATCATTATCTTCTTAAAATTAGCAATTTTCATATCAAATCCTCAAGTATATCTTTCCTGGAAGAAATATAACAGCATCGGGACTTATAAACTAAATTAACCATAAATTTTCGGACTTCGGAGCTTTCTTTCTTCGGAAATATAAAAAATTGAATCAGTTCATGTTATGGATTTCGATACTTTAACTATTTTACTAGAACTGCTAATAGATCTGCAACCTTTACACAGGATCAGCAGCTAAATTACTCTTCAACAAAGGCAAGCTAATTATTAATAAATGTGTTTAAGAAATGTTTCAAAAAAATTTATCTCACGATGACGGTTTTTCTTTAAAATGAAATTCTTTTTAACTTCTCTTTTGAATAAGTGGCATAGTCGAATCACAATATAACTGCAAACTTGGCCTCAAATAATGATTAATGGATTAGGAAAAATCTGGTTTTCAATATTCTTTTTCATCTTTACAATCACATTTGCCACTAATACTGTATAATATAAGCTTTTTGAGGAAATAATAGCTAAAGTTAATGAGCCGTTATACTCCGGTATCAATGTGACTTTGTTAAAGATAATGATCCTGGTATTTAAATTGTCTATTCTAGGATTGGGAGACTGCAGGTCTCACATTTTTAAGGTGAAAGAGAGTAATATAACAAATTGATATCAAATTGATGCCTACAGATCCAATAGAAATATTCCTTTTCCAAAAAAATGCTAAAATAGTTATTTTTTTATTTTCACTAAAATAAAAATTTTAGCACAGTTCACTTTTATATTCGCCATCTTGTCTGGAGAAAATACTTTCTTGTAAGAATATAATTTTTAAAATAATCTTCTGTGCTCATTATCTGAGTCTGAAAGCAAATAAATCTTTTTTAGAATTTGAAGACATAATTAATTAGCACTGTAATTTAAGTTCAATAGTAAAATCAGGTAAGAGTAAGAAATAGTGAAAAGAAGTGAAAAGAAGCAAGAAGTAGTGGGAAGAATTTGGAAGATGCAGAAATAGACAAATTTCCTCTTAAAATATTTTGATTTTTATAATGAAAAAGGAAAATCTTATTTACTGGCTCATAGAAAAAAACTTTCCATAAGTTTTCCACAATATCTTTCTTCCAACACCTTAAAAAACCAGTCTGGATAATTTTGTAAAAAGGATTTATAAAAAGGCCACCTATGAAAAGAGCGTAATGAACTTAATATTCAGATTTATTCTAATATTCAGATTATTCTAATATTCTTTTTTTGAAGATTGCTGCTTTCTTAGAACTTTTTATAAATCAGATAGTATTTTCTGATCAATTGTAAAAATATTCTGTAAATAGTTAAGCTGATAAGACCCTGGATTGAGTTTTTAACGCACCCTTAGAATAATTAATTTATTTTTTGTATATATTTTCATGCTGATAAGATATCTATTTCGGTCCAAAACAATATTCTGAGGCTCTGCTAAATTGAAAAGATATAAGAATCATGAAAAGGTAAAAATTACAAAAAACTAAAAGATCTTAAAAATAAAAAATTTAATATGCATTTGTAGCAAGCCCAGATCCTGCTATCTACGCCCAGTAAGAAGAATCTAAAATATTGGTGCCTCTAAGGAGTTGAGAAATTGAAGTTTTTGCTGTTTATTATATTTTTATTCATGTTTCTAATAGGAAATGCGCAGGCTGTGGATGTTCCTGCAGGATATGTGTCTGGTTATAAATTGGATTCAGAAGGCACTACGTATGTATTAAAAGGAGATGTATTGGCAAACACGACTGCATTTTCCATAGAGGCAAATAATATTGTTTTTGATGGCAATGGGCACAAAATAAATTGTGGATTGACCGGGCCGGGTATGGGAATTTTAAGTAACGGAAACAATAATCTCACTATAAAAAACGTGAATCTCATACATCACGATTCAAGTAATGATTCACATGGGATCCTTGCTAAAAACGCGACAAACACTTTAATAAGTAACTGTTCTGTATCGAGTATAGCGGGATCAGGGATATATGTTACTGGATCTGCTGCAACTGTTGATGGCTGCAACATATCCTCAATTAGCGGAAGATCGCTATATGTAATTGCAAACAATTCATGTGTAACAAATTGTTCGGCAGTGTCTAACTCAAATTATGCGATATGTTTTTCAAATTCGAATAACAATACTGTCTCAAATTGTACAGGACGCTCCAACTCAAGTCGTGGAATTGATTTTAAGACTTCGAATAACAATAATATATCTTATTGTGCTGGCTATTCAAACACTAGTGACGGCCTGTGTTTTTCCCCGTGCACAAACAGTACAATTTATAGCTCAATCGGGTATACAAACTCGACCAAAAATAATGGAATATTCCTGATGGATTCCTCGAATAATACATTCATAAACAGTACAGGTTTATCCCGCCTCAAATTTGGAATTTACTTGTATAACGACACAAAATATAACAATTTCATAAATTGTACAGGTGAATCATTTGGAAAAGAAAGCATCCATCAGGGAATCTGGTTTAAATTTTCATCTCCTGAATGCTGTGGAACCAATGTTTATACAAACTTTACGAGCCGTTCCGTAATGGCAACTACATGTAGTGATCCAGATAGGACAACCTGCCTTGCTACGGGAGATTCGATAACTGCAGGAAGTGCGGCAGGTCTGCCTTACGGTGCATACGTTCATTATGCCAATCTCACACTAGCTGACAGAGGCTATGTTTTTTATAACCGAGCTATCCCAAATGAAACCTCTGATTCGGGAAGAATGCGGTTTTTAGATGAAATGGCAGTATTTAATCCCGAATATGTGACCATTATGTATGGGGCAAACGACTTGAAAATTGCTCGTTCTCAAGAAGCTATTACTGAAGACATTTTATGGATGGCCTCACAGGCAAAAGCAAAGGGGGCTACCCCAATTATTCTTTTAACCTCTGTCAGGAGAGGTTCTGAAAAGAATACGACATCCCTGAACCAGAATTTGTCTGCACAGGCTCTTGAGGCAGGCTACGATGTATTTAATGTATATGATGTAATCGATACTTTTCCAAACAATGGAAAATATGATGCATATAACGCCACGAATTACGTTGACAGTGTTCATACAAACCACGAAGGAAATAAATTAATAGGCGAGGCTTTAGTAAAATACATTGTAGCTTTAAGCAGCAAAGGAGGCTTACTCCCTTATGCTAATTTTAATGTAAGTGTCAGTTCCGGAAATGCTCCTTTATGTGTACAATTTACAGATTTATCGGAAAATGCAACTGGATATAGCTGGGATTTTGGAGATGGGACTAAATCGACTTTACAAAATCCGGAGCATACGTATTCAGCAGCAGGGAACTATACCGTAACACTTACAGCCAGTAATACGAATGGTGCGGACTCCATAACAACTGAAATAAATGTAACATCTAATGCTTTTCCAGCTCCTGCGGGATTCAATTTCTTGCTTTTTATAATGATCGTACTATATCTCTTTAAAAAGTCAATCTGAATAAATACAGAAACTGATAATAGCCAGAATTCGAGGTAAAAAGTCGAATGAGCCACTTACTCACTGTATAATGAAGGTTGTATCTGTTTGCATATCTTCATAAACTATAAAATACAATAATAGTGTGGGGTGATTAATTATGCACCAGCTTATTAGAATAGTGGGTGTTACAGCAGCTACAGTAGGAATTGCATACGCAGTAAAACAGATGAAAGCTCGCAAAGGAAGTTCACGTGGGTGGCATAAAATAAAAGTAGAAGAAAAAGAACAAAGAAAAACGGGCACAAGATATGGTTCTAATCCAGTCCGTTATTAAACCCAGGAATTATCTTTAGAAAAATTATTCCAGAAATCAGGAATATGACAGAAAATTTTTATAGCGGGCTCCAAGGAGCCCTTTAGAATTTCTTAAAAGAGAACGAAAGATAAAGTTAGTTTTAAAGTTTTAGCTAGCATATCCTTTTTGCTCCCCTGTAAATTATTATGTTATTGATTAGTTATTGACTAGTTATTGACTGATTACTGAAATCTTTTCCATGAATTTAAAATCTCACAAATATGATTTTTTTTTATTTATTTTAAAAATAGATCTGTTTTTGATTTTACAAGTAAACATAATTACAGATAATAAATAATATGAAGTTTATAATAATATAGGATTTATAATAAGATAAAATTTATAATAATATTGAATTTATGATATATTAAACTTATAATAATATGAAATTTATTTAAAAACTTTAAAAACCTATTTGTTTACTTTTTAAAAACATTTCTCATCTTTCGATGCCTTCCAAGACTTAATTTGATCTGCCATGCTGGCAGAAATGATTGTTTGGGTCTGCGTTTTCGAGATTATATTCTTTCCAGACCTCACACGAGCCACAAATACATTGTCTCTCAAAGTTAAGATCTTTACATGCGGACTTCCCTGATGAACAATACACTCCCGGAATATGCTGCGGCTTAGGGACATCTCCTGCAGGCATGTATTCCATTGCTTCTTTTGAGCTTCTGATTTTATCCTGTGCGCATTGACTGTCAACCTGAACCGGACACTCCGGGCATTTGCACCTACTAATATTTTCCCCTACGAAAGGCACTATAAATTTTGTGCACTTTTCAGGAGTTAGATTTTCAGATACAGATATTATAGAACTTTTTTCATCAGATAATTTTTTTTCTTCCATATTGTGCCCCCCAAAATTAATACTTCTAAAACAATCCCTTTATTTTATATTATTGTAATTCTTCTTTATAATTCAAATTATTAATCTACTTAATATATTTAGTAATCTATTTTTATAATTAATTCCTAATAATTAAAATGTTGTGTTGAAATCTTTATTTCATGAGTGAACCATTTATCAAGCAAATCTGACATTAAAATATTATTCAAACTATAGGACGCTCAATTTTTTGCTTTATTTAATATGGCTATACACAAAGAGTCTACATAATGAGTCAAATGAGTCAAATTATAGTTAGAAAAAATTATGCTAAAGGGTGCTAGAAAATAATTTGTTCCTGAAATAAGATCCAAAAAAACAATAGATTTATATTGTTATTTGTGGATTATATATACGCGGATAAGATCCATTAAGAAGTATTGAACATTGGAAGGATTTACTCTTTTATATTCTAAAAATTCGCGAACAATATTCCTTAAAGAAATTTAAGCATTAACTGCAATATTTGCAGCCATAATTGTATGTACGAATGCAGCAGATGGTTAGAATTTGACCTGAAAAAATAAAGTCATACACATTTTAGCCCCCTTTAATAGATGGGTTTTATCGAAAACATTTGCTGTACCGTAAAATTGTGGAGTAGATAGAAATGAGCATAGAAATGAATCTAGAAAAAAAGAGTTTTTTAAGGTCATTAGGATTTGGAAGAGAAATTTCGATGGTTAGAGAGTGCAAATGTCCTCTATGTGCAGATAGAGTAGATGAAGGAGAATTCAGAGACGAAGTATTTATAGAGGAATTTAAGCGTTCTGGCCTATGTCAAGGGTGCCAGGATACTGTTTTTGGATACAAGGTAGCATGGTAAAATCGATTGCCAATTGAGGCATTGAAAATCCCTTTTTTTGAGAAATAACAACATGGGTTTTAAAATGCCTCTATATTTTATTCTTTCCGGAAAAATTCTTTAAAAAAATCATTTAAGGAAAATCGTTTAAGGAAAATTATTTAAGAAAAACCTGTTTTTAGGGAAACTTATTCAATAAATGTTCTTTCAGCTTTCTTAAACTTCCCTATGATCTACTGATTTAATTTCTATTGTTGTTTCCACACTTTATTTCAATTCTGACCCCTAATAGATTATAGGTATTTCTTCGTTTGGAGTAAGATTCAATACTTTTAAATATCAACTTTTTAAACTCTTGCAAAGTTAATTGATATCACCGCATCAGGATTAGTTGCAAAATGATTCTAATGGTGTATTATTAAAATGCTTGATGAGTATAGGGAAGTTTTTCATCAGGATTTGTTACAAAATGATTCTAATGATCTACTTGTGAGACTGATAGGAGATTATATCCTGCATTGGTTATACAAAAGCTATGTCAAGATAATTTAATATGATAATTAGAATTGCTCCGAAAACGCCTCCAATTGCGCAAATCAGGACAGTTAATAAGTTTATTGCGATATTAAACCCAAATAAAAATTTTGCTGCAATTAGAACTAGAAGTCCAAATACTGCATTCATGGCAAGTTGGGTGCCGTTTTTAAGAATTATATACAGCACAACACCTATTATAATGGCCATAACTAACGTAGAAATTTCTATAACTGCAAATGCCATAAGTTCTAGTTAGAGATCAATTCATTTATAATTATCATTCATTTTTAGGGTAGTGATTTAATTTTTATTTTACTAATTTTACTTAATTTCATTTAATTTTATCCGATTCTATTTAATTTTATTTAATTTTATCTAATATATTTTAAAAAAATTATTCTTGTTACTTTCTTACATACATACTTTTAATTATTACCTAAACTCTTGTCCAATTTTTTATATTATAAATAAATTTAGATAAAACCCCTACTTTGTGATCATTCAATCATTTAGATCTGGACAATTCGAAATTTTATGATATTATTTTTTAATTATGCTGTAAATTAAATGAAAAAACGAGCATCTCAGACTCAGTTAAATCGCAGTTACAGATATTTGATGAGTGCCTGAACTAACTGTATGGTACACGTAATAAATCCCATCAGCGTGAATCACCTCACAGTTACTGGTCCTATCATATTGAGCTTTAACACCTTTTTTGATGTTTGTCAGCTTGATTGTAAAGTTGTTAATTTGTTTTGAGGTGGTAATATCAACAGTGACTCCTTTAGGTGTGTTATAAGCCTTTATTTTTGCGGATTTAAGAGCGTTATATTTTGCAATTTGTTCTAGCGTTGAGAATACTGTATAGCCGGACTTCTTACCTACATAATCCAGGGTTTTCGACATGTTTGAATGCAGATCGGGTTTTGTCATCATCCCCTGAATGTGCCCGGCTATAATATAATTCGCCGGAAAATTAATTTCTTTAAAATACTTCAGACCTGCTGTATTTTTCTTATAAAATTCATTTGCATTAGGTGCCGAGATATCGAAATATCCAGGGACTTCCATTTCTATGATATTGGTCTTTTTTCCGTACAGCAGCTTCTGCTTTGGGAAAAATACATTATTCGACAGCGTATCTCCAAGTGCAGTCATGCTGGTGTAGTATCCGTAGCTGCTGTCGATTGTATACCCTGCGTTCGATGCAGCCTGGTAAGCCGGAATAGCTGCAGCCGTATTAGGAAATCGAATTGATGAAAAACCATAGTTTGATACGCCAGCAGCCTTGTTCATTATTGATTCGGCTTTTGTGATGTTCTTCTGGAACTGGGTTACTGTGAAATCCGCTATCCAATTTGTGATTCTATGGGGATGGATCGTGTGTGTGTCTCCGTACTTGGAAAAATAGTCAAGTCCGGATTTTGAGGTCTGTGCTTCTGATACAATGAAAAAAGTATTCATATCCTGCACGTTTGCAAGCTTCTTACTTTTTTCCATCTCAAAGAAGTTACGTGTTGCTGGGATTTCTTTCTCAGCCCCCATAACATCATCTATTGTTACAGTTAATTGTTTATCACTTTTAGGATAGGTGATACTTATTCCGTATGTGTTTTTGTCAAGCCCGAGAATCCAGTTTTTACAGTTCTGGAACAGGTGGGTTGCTGTATCTTTATTAAAGTAATTGCAAGAGCCCCCTGAGATAAACATATTTTCGTTTGAGTAAATGGCCTTTGCTCCTGTTTTTGAATTTTCGAACCGAATTAGCATATCCCCATTTTTGTGTGTTGATGCCAGGACTTTGTATTTGAACCCTGAGATATTGCCGCTGTCAGGATTAAACGCCCTCACGCGTGTAGTTTTATTAGTTGTGCCAAAAGCTCTGTAAGATTTGGATAAACCGCTTGTTATTGGATCGGTATTGTCTATGTTTAACAGACTATTGCGTCTGATCACTATTTCACTGGGTTTTCCTAACATGATGATTCTATTTTCCGATATCGAACCGTCCGGTTTCATCCTTGGATCGGCAAAAAACCAGACTCTTCCCCCATTGTTCAGGTACTTATTTACAGCGGTAGCAGTCTTATCTGACATGTGTTCATCCGGAACAAGAAGTAGTTCGTAATTCTTTTTTGTCAGGTTTGTTGTTATTGTTGAATCTGTAAGATAATCAAGATTGTATTCAAAAAACATTGCAGTACATATCGGATCATGAGCTACAGTATCACTTAAAGGAAGGTACACAGCTATCTTTTTTGTATTGTCCAGGCAATATGAAGGGCCTGCTACAGATATCTGGCAGACGAGGGCTAAGAATAATATGGTTGCAAGAATGCAGGAGGATTTTATTACTTTAAATCTCATTTTCCTATTCAATAGGTTCACCAGGCATCAGTACAGATTCTATATCTAAATTTATTGCAAGTATTAAAATCATAAGGTCTATTAATAGTACAATAATTTCCTTGTTTAAACTCAATAAAATAAGTTACTATCTAAATAAAAAACTATTTGATAATAATATAGGTGTTTATACTTTAACTTTTCTTAAGTTTATTTAATGATTAAATAGGGGGATCAGTTTGTTCATAGAGTAGAAGTTCCCTGTTGAAAAATTGGTTTCGGTAATGTGAGAGAGAAAACCCTCATTTCAGGAAACTTATCTGATAGAATCAATATCTGATGCAAGATCTAAAAATCTGCATTTTCCGATTTTTCCATCAGCTACATGGAAGTTGCGACTTTCTTTGCACCAAATACTCCCATATAAAATTTAAAGAGGTGAAATATGGCTTACAGACTAAAGAAGGCAATAGAAACCAGAATTAAACCATTTATGAGTACTGTCTTTCCTGAATTAAGCTTTGAATGTAAACAAATTGTTTATATACATCCTAGTGTCGTGACAATTTAATTCCGAGACATTATTACTTAATCAATACCTCATCCGTATCCCTTTCTTAATTATGAGGACTCAGAACTAAATTTTCCAGACACTAGTTTAATTTTTCAATACGATAGTCCTGCTAGTACATAGCAAGCTGGAATACTCATTACATCTATTCCTTCATAACACACTTTTTGGCGCCAAGGCTACCCTATAAGAGACCCATTTAAACTATACATCACTGTATTTACAAAACCAATGACCTACTCATAATATAACCTAAAACAAAAACTCCAGACCAAAAATATAAGAAACCAAAACTATAACCAAGATCTGGAAGACCAATCATATACATGATAGCAGCATAACTGAAAATAAACGAAAATAGTATGCCACACACATTCAATGCTATTGAGCTAAGTTTACCCAATATTGTAGAAGCAGAAGAATAGCTAACTTTTGGAAGTAATGTATAAATTGCTGCTGAGATCATAAATATATAACTAAGTTGATCGGATAATTGATATTCGTAGTTTAAAATAGAACTAAGAACAAAAGAGCATGTAATGACTAGGTATAGTTTCCTATTGGAATCCCTATTATGCAGCCAATTTCTTTCTATAACTTCCTTTTTTCTATCTATTCCACAAGTAGGACATTTCATTGTAAACACCAAATCCCTAACACTACCGAACTCTGTACAATAATATTTTATCAAGATCATTGCTTTAGTCATAAACATTTTGTTACTTAAGAGCCAGAGAGATTAACAATTCCAAAGGGAATTCAATAGTTCTGATCTTAAATGAGAAATTCTGATCAAAGAAACAAAGTACCCTATTCCCATATCTTTTACCAGGGCTTTCCTTTTTTCTGTATTCCATAGCGAGTAATATGTTAAATATTTACAAAATCAATGACTACCCAAATGGAACTTAACAACCCTCTAAAACATTTAATTTCTTCTTTGAAAAAACCAATGAATTACTTAAAACAAAACCTAAAACAAAAACTCCAGACCAAAAATACAAGAAGCTAACACTATAACTAGGATTAAAAAGACTGATTATATACATCATAGCAGCATAACTGAAAACAAATGAAACAATTACCCCACATATGTTCAATGTCATTAAACGACGTTTACCCGTTATCGTAGAAGCAGAAGAATAACTAATTTTTGAAAGTAACATCCAATAAACTATAATTAAAATCATAAACACAAAAACAAGTTGGCTAGATGTTTTATTATAATACCTAAATATTATAGTAAAAAGAATAACATATACTGGAGCTAACCTATCTTTTCGATTGACCTCTTTATCAAATAACCGTTTTCTTTCTTCGATTTCCGTTCTTTCCATTCCACAAATAGGACATTTCATTGAACAAACACCAAACCACTAATACATATAAAACTCTAAACAACAGCGCTTTTGTTCAAATATATTTTTAGGCGGGATTTTTTCACTTTAAAACTAGAGTGATTAATAATTTCAAAGAGGATTCAACAGTCCTGATCCGAGTAATAATTGTACTTAAAGAACCAGATGTCCTATATTCTAAATCTTTATCAAAGCTCTTAATTACTATATTTATCTAGAAGCAACTTAATGTTAACATGCTATTTTACTTGGTTACGTTTTGAATGTGAACTACTCGTTCAAAAGTATTCCTATTTAGGTTTTATATCTATTTGTCCTTGACTATAAATCGACAAAATTTTTTATTTGAATTTTAATAGATCCTATAAACAATCGACCACGGCAAAAATGATCTCTATGTAATACAAAAAATATATTGTCTTATTTACAGTGAGGTAATTTGTACTAATTTATTATCTAGCCAGCTTCCAGATATGATTTTTTTATCTTCAGATTGTCAGATCAAAACGCTCTGCCTCTCGGCAAAAATACATCGTAGGCTTTACATTTTGCAGCCTATGCTCTTTCCAGACATCGAAGGTATAACATACACTGTTTTTCAGGGAAAAAATCCTGGCAGGTATCTCTACCTATCGAACAATAGATCAATGGAACATCTTGATTTTTAAGAAAATCCTCTTCCCTTGCACTTTCTATGCCCTTTGCAAAAGTGTCAAGTTTCTCCATTGCACATTTGCTGTTAGTTTGAACAGGGCACTGTGGATACTTACATTTCTTTATATTCTCCAGAGTAAACGGAGGAACTTTCATTTTCGCATATATTCATTTTATCCCCCATAATATATCCACAAAAGGGCTCATTCTTTTTCGATTTCTTAGTATCCAAGTTCCATTCTCAAGCCCATTTCTTTTCTATTTATTGATTTCAAAACTTTCTTGCAGATTAATATTAATTTCTTGATTTCACCTCTTATGCTTTTCTTTCATATGTTTTTCAAATTCAGTTCTTGTTGCAAAAATCATATGACAAAAGAACATTCAAATTTTTGTTCACCTTCTGAATCTTCTTGCTTCGCGCTGCTTCTTCCTTTAGATTTTTTAGTTTTTTTAAAAGAACCTCCCAGACTTAAAAATCCTGGATTTAAAATAACCTTAATTAAAACAGCCTTAACTAAAATAACATTAATTAGAAAGTCATTCGAAATTATTAATTAAAACCTCTTATATTCTTAAATTGTGAAGTGTAGGTTTAATAAACTTTTAAATTACATTCATATTCTCCAAATTGGCCTGAAAACGGAGTCTAATTTTTAGATTATCTAAAAAACTACTCCTAATATGGATTCAAAAAAATAATAATTTTTCCAATCTCTAATAGTGCTTTAAAATGTGCTGAAGTTTATTAAATTTAATAAAATATTAATAAAACCAATTTTATAGCATTCAAAAACTTTTCTTTTAAGAAGAATTTTAGGAGAAAATAGCTAAAATATTCTAATAATTAAGGAATCCATATTTACTTATATTGTTCCTAATCTTTAGATCTACTAATCGTAAGGAACATTTATTCTATTTATTTTATATATTTTCTAGTAGTCTGATTTTGAGAGTCTTACTATATCCTTTTAAGGCTATGACAGCTAGACACTAAAATATCGGACTATGTACGTTATTCTTCTGGCTCTAAGAAAAAATGACTGGATTTCTGAACTCATACTTTTTGCATTAAGGGTTCTCCATAACATTCCTGATGAAATCTCAAGAGGTTCATGTGCCTATACTGATCATTCATGGAATAAAAACCATAATGCAATTTTGAGCTTGACTCCACTCTAGTATAAATTGTCACGAAAACTATGCTTAAGGGTTTACAAGGGCTTTTTGCATGGCATAACACGATCTCAAATGAATTAGGGGAGAAGGCTATCAGCTCGCATTTTCGAGTGCATCAGGAAGGAAATCAAAGGTAAGTGCTTAGCAAGGGTCGAAATACAGCATCTTTAGAGAAACAACATCCTTAGACATAACAAGAATTACCATCAACTAAGAAATTTTTGTAATTGAAGGGGATTTTATAATGTCGTCAGATAATATGCATAATACACATTTGAATGATGAAACTGAAAAAAAACAGGCAGAAGGAGGGCTAGAGACTTCCTCGCCTCAAAGCTCGACGCCAGCTGAGCTAGTTGATGCATTTAATCTCATTTTCGGCAAGCAAACTTACAATCGCGCAATCCATGCGAAAGGCATCGTGCTAGAGGGCAGATTTTTCCCCAGCCCGTCTGCAGCAACATTGAGTAAGGCACCGCACTTTCAAAATACAGCAATTCCCGTGACTATTCGTTTTTCTGATTTTGCAGGCGTACCCACAATATCAGATACAGATGCTCTTGCAAGCCCCCGTGGTCTGGCCTTGAAGTTTCACCTGCCGGATGGGTCGGAAACAGATCTCGTGATACACTCATTTAATGGATTTCCCGCAGCCACTACTGATGAGTTTCGGGAACTTCTAATCGCGCTTGGTACCAGTGGTCCAGATGCTGCTGCTCCGACACCTGCTGACACTTACCTGGCAGCACATCCAATTGCAAAGTCCTTCCTGGAATCTCAACAGCCTCCGCCAGTCAGCTATGCAACGCTCACTTATTTTGGTGTCAATAGTTTCAAGTTCACTAATAAACAGGGTAAGGCTGTTTTCGGCCGTTATCGCATTGAACCTCAGGCAGGAAACAAGTTTCTGACTCCAGAACAGATTGAAAAAGCTGCTCCCGATTACCTTGCAGATGAGGTTCGTCAGCGTGTGGCACAGGCACCAATTAAGTTCAATTTCCGCATTCAGATCTCAGAACCTGGAGATAAAATTGCTGATCCTTCAATTGCATGGCCTGATACTCGTGATCTTGTCGATGTTGGCCTTATCGAGATTACAAAAGTTGTCCCAGATAGTGATGCAGCGGAAAGAGCCCTTCTCTTCCTTCCCGCGAAATTGCCCGAGGGAATCGAGCCTGCCGACCCTATGATCGAGTTTCGCAATGCTGCCTACATCATTTCATACGAGCGCCGCCATCAACAAAATACTAAGAAAGAAGGAGTTATTAAAAGTGAACCATGAATAAATTTCCTATTTTCCTTTTGATGGTTAGCATGAAGGTCTTAAAAAGAGTTCACTATTTGAACTACCATCTATTATTTTTAAAAAAATTTTAACACTTCTAGCTAATCTTTGAGGAAGCAAGAGAACTTGAGACATGTTTTTGATTTCTTTAAATGTTCTTCAGCCCCACAAAAAACTCTTGCAAGAATTGTTACAATGCTTAACGTACTTGTTTTTTAATAAAAACCCATCTATGTAGGAAACATTGCTATGTAATTATGTATATAATTACTTGTCAATAATATAGTCCCCTTCTTTAGGAAGAAGCAGACTATCGGATTTTATCATTCGGCCAGGATAAATGATTATTCCAGACCCGATTTTAACTCTATTACCGATTGCTGGGCCTAGAACATAATATCCGGAATTAACTATCTCGTCATCAACAAGAACTTTCACCATAGGAGAATTTATTTTTGAGTTATTCATTCCAAGCTCGTCTTCATTAGCATTTCTCAGAATACAATCTGTGATATGTGTTCCAGTTCCAAGAAAGGAATTACTTCCCACTATTGAAAAACGGATATCAGTATTAATTATAGAATCGTTCATGACACAGCTCATAACAAGATTTCTGTTGGCAAGAAGGCTGCTTCGTGCGCCTAGCACTCCAAACCAGAATGTACAGCCTGGTTCAAGAACAGCATTATCGCCAATATATGCTGCTACGACAGTCACATTTGGTCCGATAAAAACCCCGTCCCCAATAGTAGTCGGGCCAATTATAGTTGCTGTAGGATCTATTTGACAATCTCGTCCAATCTTGATTGGACCACGATTTCTTATTGTTTGAGAGAGCGTTTTTTTAAATGACAGATTTTGATTTCCAATTTCAGTATTTAATTGGCGTATCTGACAGTGAATACCCCATGTAAAATTGGCAAAAAGTAGCTGTACCCAATGCCTGATTGCGATATAAGACAACCTTGGTACTTGCAGTTGTAATGGAGGGGCTGCAGGATGTAGTGCGATAGGGGAATTATATGTCGGTTTTTTTGACGATTCTTGCCCTGCACAGAGGTCTAATTCCGAAGGGGGTAAGGAAAAACAGGAAAGAGGTATGCTTTTTGTATCTAATATTACAGGTGTAAAATCATTTCCTTGCGCTCCAGCCGGAAAAAAGAAAATATCTGCAAGATATAAATTCCCCACGTGTTCCATATTATGTTGAGGATAAGAAATATGTACGCTAAAACAGGGGTCAGCATCTGAAAATGCCAGACGGGAAGGTTTTCCTATTACTGAAGCTTTATTTAAAAACTCTAAAATTAATTCTTTATTGAAGTAAATGTTGTCACGGTAAGCGAGTGTGTGAGATGTAGATGGAGTAGTTTCTTCTAATGATGAAATTAAAACAGGTTTTTCCTTAATCTTTAAATCTCTGAATATATCTTCTTGATGTTCGCAGATTGGCTTATTTAGTACTGGCAATTTAGAAGCTGGCAGCTCAAAGGGATGGATTATTTGTTTTGTCTCAAGGATATATCTTCTAATTAAGCAGTCTTTAATGCCTTTCGAGGTCATATCTTTTTGCAATTAATCTTTAAAGGATATATCTGTTTTTATTAAAGAGTCTGTGACAGATACCTGGATAATTTCTATACTTTTCCATTATAATATAAAATAGAATACAATTTCAAATAAAATAAGGCAAAATTATCTGGTTTTTAATCCCTAGGATAATTTTTGAAATAAATATGTTTGGATCAACTCCTATAGGACAAATAATCGTTTCTGTTCAGATTTTACCCTTTATCCTAAAATATTAGAAAGAGCAGTTTTCTTTAGTTTAAGCTTAAGTTAACCTCAGGTATCAACATATGGTAACAATTTATTTCCTGTTTTTAAAATATTTTTATGCAATAAGAATAAATCAGGCATCATGGAAAACCCTATTAAATCAAATAGATTTCTTTCTACTTTTTGAAAAGGCTTTTTTAGAACGATAATTAAAGCTTAAAAATATCAATATCTCCAGAATACTATTGAAATAATGTTAGTTTAATGAGATAAATATTTATAGATAGTATAACTAGTATATACTATCGGAAAGTTAAAAGAAATTAAGAGAGGTAAATGATACTAATATGAAAATTCGTGTAGTCAGTTCAAGAGAAGAAATCTTTACATTAAATCCGAATGAACGCATTGTTCACCTGGCTTTCAGGCCCTCAAACAAAGATATCTTCGGACTTGTTGAAACCTGCCCGAAAATTGAGGTTATTCAAATACCTAAATCTTATATGAACACAATCTCAAAATCTA
>JBNAKO010000139.1:0-1406 GCA_049706495.1 Methanosarcina sp.
GCCCGGGACTTGTGATCATAGAGATTGCACTTGCGGATATGGCACTCGAAGAGATTGCACTTGAAGAAATAATACTCAAAAGCATACAAATTCCCCCTTAATGCGCTAAAAAAATTTAACAACACATTATTAAGTTATTACATAAGAAGAACCGAAACTATAAAAGATTTTTGTTTGACAATAGTTAATAAAATATACAAATAATTAAAAAGCCTGGCTGTTTAACAGATAAAAATAAATTAAATCTAAAAAGGAGGAAATAATAAAATATAAATAAAAATAATAAAAAAGAGGGAAAATTGTAAGAATTTATATTTAATAAGTATTAAAAACTCAAAAAAAGGCCCACGCTTGAAGATACTGCTAATTTAACTAACATAGGAGTCTTAATTAACATACGAGTATATAGAGCCCAGATGCAGTTTTTCGGTTTAAAACTACATTTTTTTTCGATAATTTCTTTTTTCTTTTGATTCTGATAAATAAAAAGTTTTTCTGGAAAGCTTGGGAAAACGCCACGCTCTAAATTAAAATTCAGATTCAATTTTAAAATCCAGGTTCAATTCCAATTACTCTCATATGATTTTTTGGCAAAAATTATTAATTAGCTCAAATAGAAATAGGTCACTGTCAATAAAAATTTATACGATGGAATTGATAAGTTATTACATATAGTTGAGGTCAAATGATATTTTTTGAGGCTTCTTTACGAAGAATTTTTGAGCTTGATACTTAAAATTACTACAAAGTTGCATTAATTTGTTTTTGAAAGGGGGGTCAACCTACAGGTTAATTTTCAAAATTAAAAACCATCCTGAAAATCAGGATTCTAAGAAAGGAAGAACCTTAATGGAGGTATGTGATTGAAAAAAAGTATAAATATAATTTTAATAAGCTTTTTTATAAGCTTTTTTGTGTTAAGTTGTGGTGCAGCGCTTGCATGCGACTGTGACTGCGGAAATGATAACGATAACGACAATGATAATGATAATGACAATGATAATAGTGGGCCAGGTTTTATTGGGAGTGCGAGTTTTAGAGATAGAACTGTCCATGCCCTTGATCATACAAACAGTCCTGAAGAAGGAAACTGGATTATTTTAGATATCCCGGATAGAGATAGATCAATTAAAGTTCCAAAGCCATTAAAATTTACCTATTCCGGTCCAAAATCCATTGAATACGGGCAGGCTTCTGCAGCCCTGAACAAAAACGAGGACGAACCTTACATTGTAGAATATCCAGCAAGTGCTGCTTACCAGTACTGGCCTGTTTATCTGCCAGGAGAAAACGTAAAAATGTCCTTTTTTGGACAATCTGCTCTAAAAGAACAGCCTGTAGAAATCTATCTGTTAAATGCAAATACAGAGCCTGCAAGAAAACTCCTTGATGCATACAGGGCAAAA
>JBNAKO010000140.1:0-4748 GCA_049706495.1 Methanosarcina sp.
CCTGATGCAATAACAGTTACAAAAGCCGATAAAACATGGGAACTCAATGTATTCAGATGTATTATGTGTACCGAATGTGTTAGCGGCTGCCCAAAAGATTGTATAACAATCTCTAACGAAAGACCAAAAACCGGTGCAAAGGAATATATCAAAATAATAGCTCCAAAAGCAGACGCTCCGAAAGCAAAAGGAGATTCTGCAAAAGCTGCTTCCTCAAAATAAATTTTTATTTAATTAATTTTTTCATTTTTTGAGGAATTTTACTCAATTTCGACAGCTCAAAAGCCTGCAATTAATATCTGACTGTTCTCCGGTCTAGAAAAGGCAAAAAGGGAGTATTCAGTACTCCCTTAAAAGCTGTTTGAAAAACAAACTGAATATCTTATCTTTAAAGTTTGATTTTTAAAATTGGTTTTTTACGATACTACTTTATTAAAATTTCTCTAAAGAGTTACATTCCTCTCCAATTTATAAAAAACAAATTAAAAATTAATAAAAATATAAAACATCGTTACCTCTATAAAATAAAGAAACCACCTGCGAAACTATGCAACTCTTTCCTGTTTTCTATGTAATTCGTTCTTGTTTTTGTATTTCTGGTTGTCTTGCCGGGATAAAGATTAGAGATATTTTTAAAAGGGAAGTTTGCTTGAAAATAGAATTGAAGAAATAAAAATATAATTAAATATATAAAATGTTATTAAGGATATCTTGAAGTTTCAATAGAATATCAATTCTGATTTTTATTTGATTTAAGCAATTGGAAGATAGAAAATTGCTTTCAATATTGCTTACTATTGTTTGTAGGGGTTTTCAGAGATTTTAGAAAATTATAAGAGCGGTTTTAAGAGGGACTTTCAGATTTAAGAGTGAGTAAGGGTTTGAATATAATGCATAGGGTAGAGAAGTTTAAGGAATAAGTGCTTGCTTTCCGAAAAACTCAGCTTTATTCAGGCCTTATCCAGGCCATAGGAATATCAGCCTCCAGCATTCCACTGCTCCCGGAAATTCTCTTTTCAAGCCTGCCTTCAGGTCTAAAACCGAACTTTTTATAAAAATTAATAGCACGTGTATTACTTTCTTTTGCAATAAGTTCGACTCTCTGGATCTCAGGATGCTTTAATTTAATCTCCTGCAAAAGCGTTCCAAAAAGTAATGATCCTATACCTTTACCCTGATAGTGAGGATGTACGGCTATTGTAAGGTCGCTGAACAGATGAGAAAAGACCTTTATCCCAGGACTACATGTATGTACTTCCGCTATCAGGACTTCGGGATTCGAAGGATCTTCAATTGTCAGGATAATCCCTGTATCAAGACATCTCTCGATAAAGTTTCGAACATAACTTTCAGTAACTTCATCAGCCTGTCTTGCGATTCCTCCCGAATTAGCTGCGACATCCCTGTAAAGAACCATGATCTTATGCATGTCCGAAAGCTTAGCTCTCCTAACTTGATATTGTAGTTGCACTTTATTCTTTCCCCCGCTTTTTAAGACAACATAACAATATTAAAGTTTGTCCCTTTGAAATCTGAAAAATAAATTTTATTATACAAACGATCTGCAAACCGAAAATAAATGAAAACAAAATAGTGATTTAAAAAGAAAACCTGCTATTTCAACGAAAAATCAATATATAAAATAAATAATATATAAACTGATGTTTTAATCTTGAGTATATCTAATAGACTTAGTGAATAATATAAATTAATACAGATTAATATAAACTATAGTATATGCCGCAAATATTTACACTTATTTTCTGAAAGTAATCCAAAACGTACTGATCCAGACCATGTTTAATTGGTTCTCTCAATTTTAAGTGTAATTCTTTGCGAGAATGGCTATAATATAAATTAATATAAGTTAATATAAATTAGAATTTGTAGTGTACAGTGCCAGAGTAAAGCATTTTTTTGTTTACAGTGTTATTGATCCATGTTGAAAAGCTGTAAAGGAGAATAAGAGTGCCTGTAATAACGATCCTTGGATGTAGAATCTTCGAAGATGAAGTTATACATATTATAGAAAAAGATCCTGAACTAAAACAGATAATAGTTCTCGAAAACGAAAATAATTCCGGGCTGTTGCGTAAATTACAAGAATTTCAATATCCGGTCGCAATAATTCCCTTGGAGAAAATTGAAAAAATAGCTGAACGTAAGGATAACAGCAGTTTTATTCTTGTTGTAGATTTACTGGAATTTTCTCTTGACGGCTTCCCGGACAAATTGCGAGAAGTAGTTTATGAAAAACTTGAAGAGATGCAGGAGTATTCCGATTCTATCCTGCTTATGTACGGCCTTTGCGGAAATGTACTTGGAAGCGTCGAAAAGGACTTTGAAGCTTCAGGCTGCCCGGTTTTTATCCTTAAAGATAAAGCAGGGGAAATTGTAGATGATTGCGTGGGAGCTGTTTTAGGAGGCAGAGGAAACTTTCTGTCAAAACTAAAATCAGAAGGTGCAGGTACATATTTCCTTACCCCTGTAGGGGCAGCGTACTGGAAAGAGATATTGGTTGCATCAAGAGTTACGCCAGATCCTGAAAATGTTGAAATGACCAAAATGGTCTTTGATTATTCAGGCTATAAAAATGTTGCAAAAATAAACACAGGTCTCTATTACGAAAAGGAATTCGAAACAAAAGTTAAAGAATTTGCAGATATGTATAATTTCGAAATTATAAATATGGAAGGCAGCCCTGAACTTATTGAAAATTGCTACCTTAAGGTGAAAAAAGCCTTACAGGCTAAAAAGGACGCAGAGTAAGACTCTGAGGGAAGTATCAATTAGAAACAGGGTATTGATAATTATGCCTATAATGATAACTAAACAAAAAGTAAACTTAAAATTCGTCTCTTATTCTTTTTAGGAAATACTATGAGAGTTTACCTCAAAAAGAATCTTACTTACGCCTAAATAAGAGGTTTCAGAAATATTTTCAGGGCCAGACGCTAAATTAATTACTTACAATTGGTTAGTGTAGTTGATACAATACAGTCTGCATATTGGGTGGAGCATTAACAATACTTTCAGTGGTAAAGGCTTCGGCTTTGATTGTCTAGTATGCATGAAAGTCTAAGCAGATAGCTTGAATTTACTTGAATTTGCCTGAATTTGCCTGAATTTGCCTGAATCTTACCAGCCAAATCCAGTTAGAATATATAAGCGTGCAATTAACCCCGAAACATAAATTTAGAACTAATAATTAGCTAAAATTCAAAAACCTTAATTTTAGGACAGCCTCTAAGAATTTCCCTATACGAACTTTAGTTTATGTTAGTTTTTAGCGTGTATTGTTTTTACTTTTTCGAAAAAGTAAAAACATATTCTGAAGCCAGAAATTTATTTAGTTAAATTTTTATTCTTTAGGGCTAGATGTTAATCTAAAAAATTGATTAGAAAAATAAGTTACAGCAGAAAGTAGGATGTGTTCTGAGAGTGAATAGAAGCTTTTCTTCCGAAACAAACTCGGAAACTAATTTTGATAAACAATGGATTTTTGAAGCAGCTTATTTTACTCAACACATTGGAAAAGTACTCAGGGAATTAGGAGATTTTCTGAATAATAAGGACTACGTTGAGGCCCGCTCTCTTGCAGGGCAGATGAAGCAAAAATCAGAATACGAAAAAACTCTTCAGCCGGATTTTAAAACTTCAATTTCTTTTTCCAAAGCTCGCAAATTATTTAATGGATTTCTGGACGAATGTGTAAACTTTTCGGAACTCTTGAGGGTTGCAACCATCCAGGAAGAAACCGCATGCCAAGAATTATTTGATAAACCCGAGCAGATCCAAAACTCAGTAGAGAGGCTTAACCTTTTAAAGGAACTTTTTACTGACGAGCTGAGACTGCAAGGATGGTATTATTAATAAGCTCCCTGAAAAGAAGAATAGGAACAGGATGCTAAAAAGTATTATATATGTGATATATGTGTTTTGAGGAACCAGAAGCTTTAAAATAGATTTTAAGTGCTTACGTACCTGCTGCATATTTTGCTTTTAAAATTTTAAATAAAATCATTTCATAGCCTGTTCCACAGCTTGTTTTATAGCTCGAATCTTAATTGTTTGAGTCTTCATTGAACACCTTTTTAGTGCTCTATATAATACCTGTAGGTATATTTTTAGAACTCTGCAGTCTAAAAGACAGCAAAGGATTATATATATGGAAAGAGGTACAGGGTAAATGTTCGAGTGAAAGGTTATCTAAATTTGATATTTAATCTATTTAGAAGCCTATATTAAATCTGAAATAAATTTGAACACTTAGTCTGCCTGTATCACAGGGAAGAATTCAAAAAAGCGTCTGGAACTTATCCAAGAAATCGTATTTTGCTGTATAAGTTTATCTTATCGATCTGAATTTCCCTGGCTTTTAGGCATATTTTCGCATCCCGGGGATATCACCATTTATACGGCGTATTTACCTGTTTTTAGCTGGTATTATGCTTCATCTGGAAATGGCCTTTTTTTAGAAAGGAAGCTGCCTGGTATGCGGCAGAAAGAGTATAAACAGCAAATCAGCATGCTGCAGATTTGCAGAAAAGAATAGTCAATATTAGAGTGAGTACATGGAAAAATTAGCAAAATTTAAAGCACTTGGGCTCTCAGACACCATATTGAAAGCCCTCAAAAAGAAAGGGTTTGAAGAACCAACCCCGATTCAGGAAAAAGTTATCCCGCTTTTTTTGAAAGGAGAACGTGATATTATAGGGCAGGCTCAAACAGGAACCGGGAAAACAATG
>JBNAKO010000141.1:0-13133 GCA_049706495.1 Methanosarcina sp.
ACCTGTTCCTTTCGGTCCCGTATCCCCGGGTTTACTCCATGATTCCTTTGTATATCCGGTTTCAACTTCACCTGGAGCTTTGAAATCGCTCTCTTTTGGCTCTTTTTTCTCCTGGAAAGCTGGATCTACAAAGGGTTCTTTTGGTTCCAAATCTCTGGGTTTTTCCCATGATTTTTCGGAATAACCAGGTTCTACCTGTCCTGGAGGTACAAAGTCGCTTTCTTTTGGTTCCTTCTTTTCAAATTCCGCGTCTGATTTTGTATCCGATTTTGTATCTAATTTAGTATCTGATTTCATATCTGAGTTTGATATCATATCCGAGTTGGTATCTGATTTAGTGTCTTTTATAATATCTGTTTTTATTTCTCCCCTGCTTTCTTTTTCTCCTATTTTCGCATCAGCCTTCATACTGGATGTTTCTTTAGCTTCTGATATAGGAGACCCCGGTGCCTCAAAAAAATTCCCTTGAGCTATTTTTTTTTCTTTAGATTCAGGATTTTCCTGCATAATGTTTATTCTATTTTCAGGGATTTATATCATTATGGTGCCCTGAGTCTCTTTTATTTTTTTGAAAATCTTTCTTACTTTTCAGTTTAAATAATCTTTAGCATGTACAATTCTCTTTGTTGAGGAAAATGCCGTATAACATTAAAGGGAGCAATAATATGGCAAAACCTATTTTCAAATCTTCTGGAAGTAATTCTTTTGCAGTTCCAAGGCTTGCAACTGCACTAATTCCCAATCTTAAATAAATCAAGTCCAGAAGAAAACCTGCCCCGAGAGCACATAAAGAAATAACCCCCACATAAAGAACCGCAGAACGTTTCCCCAGAAAGCGGGCGACCATTGTAATTGTTGCGACATTTGTTGCAGGCCCTGCAAGCAGAAATACAAAAGCTGTGCCAGGGCTCATCCCCTTTGCTATAAGGCTTGCGGCAAGAGGGGTTGAAGCTGTAGCACAGATGTAAAGAGGAATTCCAACTATCAGCATAACAAACATGGAGCTTAAGCCGCCACCAAGATAATTCTGAATAAGATTTTCCGGAACTACATAAGAAATAATTCCTGCAAGCAGAATCCCAATCAGCATCCACTTTGAAATGTCTCCCGGCAGGTCTATATATGCATATTTTATTCCCTGGAGAAGCCTGACTTTTAAGGAGTGCTTATTCTCTTTCTTATATTCAATCTCTTTTTTAATCTCCTTTTCTTTACATCCGCAAGTCTCACAGCTGCAATTGGAAGTTGTTTCTCTGAAAATTGAATGTATTGGGTTTGCTGGATTTTTCTGCGGCAAGATGAGAGGACTTTCATGAGATTTATTGTTGTTTTCCAGAGAGTTTAGATTACTTCTGTCTGTTAAGGCATTCTTTATTGAATTGGTTTTTACCTCTACTCCTGAGAATATCTCTAAGGTCTCTAATGTTTCGAGTTTCGAATCTTCAGGTTGGTTGCAACTGCAAGAAGAAGGGTTACAAAGATTCCTCTGTCCAGAAGCTCCAATTAAAGTTGAAACCGTAAGTATTCCAGCCTTCTTCCCTGAGTTTAGCTTTTTTCCACTGCTTTTTTTCTCAACTTTTTCGTTTCCTTCTCCTATCAGGATATTTTCTGCAAACCCTGCAAGGATAGCAGTTATAAGAGTAGCAAGGGGACGGAAAATTGCCATTATGGGATCCAGAAGGGCATATGTGATTGCAATCGAATCTATGCCTGTTTCAGGTGTTGAAATCAAAAATGAAAGAGTTGCTCCTTTGTTTGCTCCTCTTTTCCTCAAAGACATAGCTGCAGGAATAACTCCACAGGAGCATAATGGAAGAGGTAGACCTGCTAAAGCTGCTTTGATTACAGAGCTTACTTTTCCAGCTTGTTCCCCGAGATTTTTCATTATTTTCTGGTCAGGAACAAAAATATTAAGAATTCCTGCAACTCCAAAACCAAAAATAAGGTAAGGGGCTGCTTCTACAAAAATTTCCCAGCTTTCCAGGATTATTCCGGAAATTAACATAAATATTGCATTGAACGGCTCAACACTCATGTTTTTTCCTCCACGTGTTCAAGGCACATTTCAATTAAGGTACTTACATGCTGGTCTGCAATATAGTAAACAGTGAATTTACCTTCTTTTCTGACTCTTACAAGGTCAAGCTGCCTGAGAGTACGCAGGCTATGTGAGACTGCAGATTGCGTAACATCAAGAGCCTGCTCAAGCTCACAAACACACATTTCTTTTTGCTTTAACAAAAAGAGAATTTTAAGGCGGGTATCTGACTGAAGGGCCTGAAAAATTCCAGCCATGCGGGTAATATTTTCAGTATCTGGAACTTTTTTTAGGAGAGAATTCATTTGTTCTGCATTTACTCTCTCACACTTTTCTTGCATGAACATATGAACAGTTGTTCATATATTAATATTTTCTTATTTATCTGTTCTTTAAGGTTGGCTGAGATTGGTAAGATCTCTCTGAAAAAAAATTGTATAAGGATTTAAAGAAGCAATTTGTATTAGAAATTTATATGAGATTTTAGCGTGTTAGTAACATTGTGCAGAGGCTAGGATAATGAAAATTAAGTTTTACAGGTTTAAAACAAATATAGAAAACAGCACAAGAGTCAAAAGAGCTATCCAGTCCTTTTTCTGCATAGAAAGCTCATGTATTGAGGTCCGGCGCTCTCCCTGGTAACCTCTGCTCTCCATCGCAAGGGCCAGTTCTTCGGCATCCCTTATTACCCCCCTGAGCAAAGGAACCGCAAGAGCAGGGATTGAACGGAAGGGATTTTTCACAAAATCCATTCCTCTTGCAGCCTGGGCAGCTTTTGTACGCTCCACTCTTTCAAAGAGAAGGGGTAAAAAAGCTATAGCAATATTCATCATTGTTGCAAGCTCAAAGGAAGTTATTCCTAACCAGCGCAGTGGTAGTGGTCTGAGAAGTCTTTCCACGCCGCAGGTGATTGTTGACGGATCTGTGCTTGCTGTCAGAAGAGCTGCAAAAAGCAAGAGAAGTATAAATCGGGAAGCAAGCATAACTCCCTTCTCAAATCCTTCCATAGTAGGTTGCAGAATCCAGAAGGACGCAAAAGGCTCTCCTTTTGTAAAGAAGAGCTGCGCTAAAAATATAAATGCTATAAACAGGAGCATTGGCCTGACTGCCCTGAAAAAGATATCTGCTGGCAATTTCGAAAATAAAGCGAATAAAATAAACAGAAGAAATATAACGCCTATTCCAGTGAAGCTCTCAACTTGAAAAATCAGGATTCCAAGGAGCATGACCGATACAATTTTTGTCCTGGGGTCAAGTTTATGAAGGATAGAAGTTCCTGGCACATAACTGAAAACAGGCTCCTGCATTTTTTCACCTTTTTTAGTATCCTTTTTAAGAAATTATTAAATTTATTTTTAAGACATTTTTCCGGATTTCATTTCAAGTTTGCTTAAAATATCCTTGATTTAAATTTTCTCGATTTAATTTTCCTAGGTTTCAGTTATTAGCTGCTTTTATTCTGGCCACTTCTTATAGAAACATAAACTATTTTTTAATGATTTACTTTCATTCGAATTTTGATGATCCCTTTTTAAACAGGAAATTTAAATTTAAAATTAATGTAAACAGCGATTTCGAGTTGTTTCAGTTGTTATGTTTTCCCATGATTTTCATTCTCTATTAGAGATTTGACTCTCAGGATCTCTTCAAGAGCATCTTCAACTGTGAATACAGCAGGATTGATTGGCAGTCCTTTTGCCTGGAGTTCTTTCATCATAGAGGCAATTGGGGGGAGGGGCACGGAATTTATTTTGAGATAATTTTCTCTGGTCCCATTGAAGACTATCTTTCCTTCTCTGAGAAGTATTATTTTTTCCAGGAGAGGGAAAAAACCTTTCAGGTTATGAGTTACAACTATAACAGCAGCCCCATTTTCTTTTGCTTTTTTTAAAGCGCTTAAAATTTCCTTTTTTCCAGCAGGGTCAAGTCCAGTTATAGGTTCGTCGAGTACAAGGTAATCAGGTCTAAGGGCAAGGGCACTTGCAAGGGCAACTCTTTGCATTTCTCCTCCGCTTAAGCTAAATGGGTCCCGAGAAAGCATTGTCCTCTCAAGGGAAACAGCGTCACTTGCTTCAAGTACTCTTTTTTCCGTTTCTTGTTTTGAATATCCAAAATTTAAAGGTGCAAAGGCTATCTCTTCATAAACTGTTCTGCAGAAAAGCTGGTCTGCAGCCTGCTGAAAAACCATACCTATTTTTCTTTTTGTCTCTTTTGAAGAAGGATCAAGCCCATCCACGCGCACGGATCCTGTTTCGGGTTTTAAAAGTCCATTGAGAAGCTTCAGGAGGGTAGATTTTCCTGCGCCTTTTTCTCCCAGGATTCCTACGAATTCGCCTTTTTCTATCTGCAGGTTGATGTCTCTTAAAGCAGGAGTTTCAAGTGGGGTTTTCCTGGCATAGGAAAAACTTATGTTTTCAAGAGTGATCGGCATATTTCCTCTGCAAAACTTTCAGGGCAGGAAGTCTTCTCCCAGGAAATTTTGAACCCATGTGCTTTCAGATGCGCTGATAATTCAAAAAGGGAAGGCAAGGTAAGCCCGAGGTGCTGGAGAGAATCATTTGAAAAAACACTCTCCGGATCTCCTTCAAGCATTATTTTTCCTTTTTCCATAACAATAATTCTATCTGCAGCATGAAGTTCTTCAAGATTGTGAGTAATATATACAATAGTTTTTCCTTTCTCTTTAAGCCTTTTTACATGGCTGAGCACTGCAGCTCCCGAATCCGGATCAAGCATAGAAGTTACTTCATCAAAAATAAGGCATTCCGGTTTCATTGCAAGGATGCCTGCAAGGGCTACGCACTGTCCCTGCCCTCCACTCAGAGTCTTTGGGGATCTGTACCTGTATTTTTCAAACCCTGTTTCGGCAAGAGCCATATCCACACGTTTACGGATTTCCACCGGGGGAAAACAGAGGTTTTCCGGGCCAAATGCCAGGTCTTCTTCTACTGTCCTGCCTACAAATTGAGTCTCAGGATTCTGAAATACAATTCCGACAAATTTTCTGATTCCTGGAAGCTTTGAAGGGTCTCGTGTATCCATACCTCTTATCAATACTTTTCCTTTTTGAGGTTTCAGGAGGCCGTTAAGATGAAGGGCAAGTGTTGATTTCCCACTCCCATTTTTTCCTATTATCCCTACAAACTCTCCTTTCTTAATATTGAGATCCACATCGTCAAGGGCAGGGGTACCATCAGGATAATTGTAACTTACTTTCTCGAGTCTGATCATATTTAATCTAAATTTTACGTTTAATCGAATTTTTACCTGATCAAATATTATTTGAGCGAATTTATTTAGTTCAATTTTTGTTCAATCCATTTTTTATAATGATTTTTTTTGTGATGGTTCTTATAATGTCTTTTAGGATATTTTTTAGAATATTTTTTGTTTAAAGATCTCTTCATTTTTTATTCTAATTTTATGAATTTTTAAAAGGCTTTTTCTATCTTTATTAAGAATTTAGTGCGCTATTAGATTAGGGTTTAAAGTTCATGGTTTGAAGCTATATACGCGGCTACTCCTGTTTTTATAGTTTCTCCTGGCAGGAATGGAAGGGCTCCAAGTGTAAGAGCTGTTTTAAGGCTCAGTTCGGCTACCAGCATTAATTGAAAAACTCCACATGCATATATGGCGAGAATACCTGCACTCATATTAAGCGCATTGATGAAAAATCTGGATTTAGTGTTCTTCTCATTTCTCTCTGAGAGCTTTCCTATAATAAAAGCCGCTAAAATAAACCCGATTATATAACCACCCGTAGGCCCAAGAATTACCCCTATTCCGGAACTTCCTCCCGAAAAAACAGGCAATCCTGCAACTCCAAGCAGAGTATATACTATCATACTCAGGCTCCCCCATTTACTTTTTAACATGCTGCCTGCGAGCAAGACAAAGATAACCTGAAGGGTAAAAGGTACAGGGGAAAATGGTATGGGGATTTGTATATATGCGCCTGCGGCAGTCAGCGCAGCAAAAAGGGATGCAAAGACCATCATCCTGAGCTCTGGAGTGTGAGATGAGTATGGTTGACTGTTTCTGGTATGCACACTTTTTCCTCTCTTCATTTTTTTACTCGGATTTTTGATTTTTTAATATACTTTCCAGGGTAGAATTTAAAAACCTGGAAATAAATATTAATAATTGAAATAAGGTCTGTATAAAATAATTTAAATATTTATATGACAAAAGCTCTTTTCTAAAGCCAGTCAATCCTTATAGCACAGCTCTATAAATTGAACGTTTAACCTTCTTAGAAACATAATTTTCCGAATATATGGGTATTGTTAACCGGGGTAAGGACAATGGTTTACATTGGATTTAAAACTTTCCAGATAAATGGATTTATCTGTTTAATTGTACTTTTCCTTTTTTTGAAGCGATAATTTGATATAGATCTAGTACCGGTATTATGGATACTTCACCTGAAATGCAAATCCAGAGACTGCTATGCAGTTGTATTTTGGACATTCATTTATGGGCGCGTGGCCTAGCCAGGATATGGCGGCAGCCTCCTAAGCTGTAAATCGGGGGTTCAAATCCCTTCGCGCCCGCTAATTTCTATAAACTGTTTTTATAAACTGTTTTTGTCGAGATTTAGAAATAAAATATTCAACGAATTTTCAGGATTTTATCGGGAGTTATTCCTCTCCAAACTCCATGTTCTTAATAGAATGACAAAATCTTTCCGAATTTAAAAGCTGCTTGCAGAGTATGGAATAATTTCTTATTTTAGAGAGATGTACTGTTTAATTAGAATATAGTACAGTTATTGTACAGTTTAAAAAATAAAATCCAGAGAAGACAAATTCGGAGAAATCCAGGTATTTAATGTTAGAATATAAAACGCTACTCAGAGGAAATGAAAATTGATCAGGAAAGCTAAGATAAGTGATGTTATTGTAATGAAGCAGATTATAAATGCTTATTCTAAAGACGAACTTATGCTTGCTCGCTCTTTAAGCGAGATGTATGAGAATATAAGGGATTATTATGTCTGCGAAATTAACCATGAGGTTGTAGGCTGCTGTGCCCTGCATATTATCTGGGAAGATCTTGCAGAGATTCTTGCCCTGGCGGTAAAACCTGACTGTGCAAGAAAAGGAGTGGGTTCTAAACTTGTCTCTGCCTGCCTTGAAGATGCTGAAAATCTTGGTATGAAAGAGGTATTTGCACTTACATATGTGCCTGAATTTTTTGAAACCTTAGGTTTTAAAATCGTAGATAAAAACACTCTCCCCAGAAAGATCTGGTCAGGATGTATCCGATGTCCGAAGTTTCCAGATTGCAATGAGATTGCCGTCCTGAAATCCCTCAATTCCTGAGCTTAGTTCAGGAATTTTTCTTATATTTTCAAAATTCCTTCGGAGTAGAGAAAAAACAAAAATTATTTATCTAAGTTCTCCTGTGTTTTAGGTTGTCCTAATTCTCTGGTCTGAAACCAGGCCTTTATCGGCGGGATGGTGTTAATGCATACGGATCGATTTGAAGAATATCTTGAAACTATTCTTTACCTCATTAGAAAAAACCAGGGCCCTGCAAAAACCAAGCAGATCTCTGATGAACTTAATGTATCTCCACCGAGCGTGACGGAAATGGTAAAAAAGCTAAATTCGTCCGGGCTCGTAGAGTATACTCCTTATCAAGGAGTGGAATTGACAGAAAAAGGAACTGACCAGGCTATAAAAATTAAAAGGAAACATCAAGTGCTTGAAACGTTCCTTGTTGATGTTCTTAACTTTGATCGGAAGGAAGCTCATAAAGAAGCATGTGAACTCGAGCATGCCGTATCCGACGCTGTTCTTGAAAGAATTTACAATTTTTTGGGAACTCCGGAATACTGTCCTGATGGAAATCCTATCAATCTTGATAAAAATAATATTAAACAGGAAGAAAAGTTCATTCCTCTTGATGAGATGGAAGAAGGAAGTTCCGGCAGGATTGCCAGGGTAACTTTACCAAGAGAAACAAAAGAACGTTTAAATTCTCTCGGGATCCTTACAGGCGAAGATATTGAAGTCCGAAGAAAACAAAAACAGGGCTGTATTTCAGTTATAGCTGTCGGATCTGAAGTTGCTCTAGGAAAGGACATCGCCAGGAAAATTTTTGTCAGGCCTAATGGGAAAAGTGTTTAAAAAAGGGTAAAACCGAAGTTCGAAAGGACATGATTTTTAAAATTAAATTAAGGGGGAAGTGATCGGAATTTCCAGCTCATGCTGTGTTTCTGGGGACGAAAAAAAGGATAATAAAGACCCTTATAGCATGACAATTGCCTTCATAGGCAATCCAAGTGTCGGGAAAAGTGTTTTTTTCAGCAGGCTTACAGGGGTAGGGGTAGAAGTCTCAAATTATCCGGGCACTACTGTTGCCCTTAAAAAAGGAATAGTTAAAGCTAAAGGCCAGACTGTTGAAGTAGTTGATCTGCCAGGAATTTACTCGCTTGGAGTTGCAAATGAAGATGAACAGGTAACTAAAAAATTCCTTATTCAGGATCAGCCGGATGTTATTGTTAATGTGCTGGATGCAAGCAGGCTTGAAAGAAACTTATATTTAACCCTGCAGCTTCTGGAACTTGATATTCCTATGGTAATTGCGCTTAACCAGGTGGATCTGGCTGCAGATCTCGGAATCCTCGTTGATGCAGATAGACTTTCCGAAATGCTTGGCCTGCCAGTTATACCAACTGTTGCTACCTGGGGGATAGGTCTTGATGAGGTCGTGCTTGTAGCACTCGAACAAAAAGGAAAAATTCAGAAGCACCATAGAATCGGTTATAGTCACTGGATAAGGCAGGCCCTTTCTACACTTGATTATTCTTTTCCTGATACTTCTCCAAGTGTAAAGACTGCAGCGCTTTTGAATGATGCCGAATTTGTAGAGCTCTGCTGTATGCCGCCTGAAGCCCATGCCATTTTATCTTCTGCCAGAAGGCTACGACAAAATCTTGAAATGCAGAATGATATTTCGGTCCCTGATACTGTTGCAAGAGATCTTTATGGGGAAGCAGGGTATATCGTAGACAGCGTGGTTTCCAGATTCGAACCTAAAAAAAGTACAAAAGAAAAAATAGATGCAATACTTACTTCTCCGCGTTTTGGAATTTTAGTGCTTATATCTGCTTTACTCCTTACCTTTCTCCTTGTCTTCAGAGTTGGAGGCTTCCTTGAGACCTGGATTGTAAATGAATTCTTTGAACCCCATATAATTTTGCCTGTAGAAAATATGACTGCAGACATGCCACTCATTCTAAGAAATCTTATTCTTTATTCTTTGCGTGGAATAGAAGCCGGATTTGCAATAGCAATTCCCTATATTGCAGTCTTTTATGCTATTCTTTCCATATTCGAAGATTCAGGCTACCTCACAAGGGCAGCTTTTCTTCTGGACAACATTACTCATAAACTCGGGCTTCATGGAAGAGCTGTAATTCCTTTAGTCCTGGGTTTTGGATGTAATGTTCCTGCGATTATGGCAGTACATGCCCTTGGCACAAAAAGGGAAAAGCGAATAGCTTCTCTTTTAATTTCACTTATTCCCTGCTCTGCAAGAACGGTTATTATCCTGGGGCTTGTAGGAACCTTTGTAGGGTTCTGGCCTGCTGTTTCGATTTATGCTCTTGAGATCGTTATTATTGGTTCTATGGGTTGGGTTCTCGGAAGGACTTTGCCAGGCCAGAGAAGCGGCTTTATCATGGAAATGACTCCTTTAAGGCGGCCTGAACTAAAATCTACTCTTAAGAAAACCTGGATGAAAAGCAGGGAATTTTTCTTTATAGCGCTACCCCTTCTGCTGGCAGGGAGCGCCTTTTTAGGGGTTGCGGATGCTCTCGGGCTTCTTTCCATTTTTCAGGATTTTGTAGAACCTGTTTCTGTAGGGTTACTCGGCTTGCCTGCATTTGCATCGACGGCACTGGTATTTGGGATTCTTAGAAAAGAAATGGCTCTTCAGATATTGGCTGTATTAGCAGGTACTGCAAATTTTGCAGCCGTAATGACTCCCGTCCAGATGTATCAGTTTGCTGTTATTACAACCATTTATATCCCATGCGTGGCAACAATTGCAGTCCTTAAGCACGAGCTTGGAATAAAAGATACGGCATTTATAGTCCTGTTTACTATATTCCTGGCTATCGGAATCGGAGTTTTAATCCGGATCTTTGGGCCTTCTTTCCTTTAATTTTATTTATTACGATATTTCTTTTTGCCTGTTTGATTTCTTTTTAATTTTACTTTTTTCTGTTTTTATCTATGTAATCCTATTATCTTCGTTTAGTTTATGTCTTCTCTTTGTTTTATTTCTTTTGTTTTGTTTCGTTTCTTTTCGTTTTTTTGTTTTATTTTATTTTTTAATTCCCTTTTATTTTTTCTTTCTTTTTGTTTTTTATTTCCTTTTATTCCATTTTTTTTCTTATTTCAATTTTCGACTAAAAATTAAAATCTCCTTTAATTTTTTATTTAATTAATCTCTTTTCAAAATTTCTTTTTTACTCCCTGTTTATACTTATTTTTTATACTTTATTTATTAAAATTACAGGCAAGTAATTTAAAATATTTATATAATGATTAAACCCAGGAGAAAAACTAAAGTAAAACGTTCTAATAAGAAATCCTTTGTGATTAAAAACTACTGTTCTCTCATATCGCTTTTTTAAGATTATTTTCTAAAGAGGCCTTTCTTTCAGGCAAAGCACAATATTTATATATTAATACACTTGTTTATTCCTTTTCGAAGTGTTTCCTTTTTACCGAAAATTATTAATACTTAGCACATCGTGTTTATCCCGATGACCCGAATCACAAATCACTTACACAAAAACGTGTTAAGTGTTATTATGGATATTTTCGAAATGGATCATTTCCGCGAGCCTGAAGGCGAAGAGGTTCAATTTTTCCTTGAAAGCACTGGAACCCATGGTTCTATTGTTGACGAAAATGCCGTGGAAATGGACTGTACCCCCTCAAAAATTCAATCAAGGGAGAATGTACTGGTCGATTTCGATAATACCCTTCCGTCTATTCGGTAACACTTTCCCCCTACAGAGTATACCCCTATGAAATCCAACTTTCTGACTCTTTATACCTCAGAGTTAGTTTTGGGTTTCATTCCCCTATTTTGAGTCTAACTTGAAATCAATATCAAGGTTTTTTCTGAATCCTCAGCTTTTATTAGCCTTCTTTTCAATAAATTATTCTGGAAAAAATAAACTTCTAGAAAAAATATCTGTAATTGTAAATAATTTTGAGAATAATTGTAAATAATTTTGAGAATTATACTTTATTGTTTTTATGGATTCCACCGAAAAATATTTATTTCATTTCTTTATTTTGTCATTTTTTAAAACATCATTTCATCAAATTCATTTTTCTAATCTCGTCCTCTGCCCCCTTATTTTCCAAAGTAAATATAATGCTTATTTATTAACTTTTTGCAAAAGTCCTTAAAGAACATCTTTTTTACATAATTCTTACATAATTTTTTAAGTTTTCTTTGTTTTTAAGGCATTTTTAAAATATTTTCAGAAAGATTAATAAGGGACTTCTTATTGTTATTTAATTAAGAGTTATTTAGGGTGAAAAATAGTATCGATTACCATATATATTTAAACTAAGATTACATCTACTTTGTACACATTATTTAAATTTGCATAAGAAAATCAATATAATTATATATTACTGGCCTGATTGTGAAAATCAAAGGCAATCACAAAATCTTGACCCCAATTTACTATATGAGGTATTTTATGAGAACTGGACAGAGGGACGTGCACATTACTCCGCTAAAAAGGCGCTTATCAATTACTTATGAGGAGCTCGAGACTCTGAAAAAATCAATCAAGGTTTCGGTTCTCAACGAGCTGCGAGAAGAAATGGAAAATATCTCCGATCAAGAATCTTTAAAGGATACCGTCCTCTCCGAGATAAGAACCGAGCTTATGGGAATCCCCGACCCTGCTTTGCTCAAAGCTTCAATCCTGAATGAACTTAAAATCGAATTAAATAATTCTAAAGAACAGGACACCGGGACAACTGATCGGCGGGTAAAAGAAATTTCTGGAATTCAAGATGGGTTAGTGCGGGAATTACTTGACCAGAAGATCCTTATAAAAAAGTTAGAAAACGAGGTCGAAAATTTAGCAAAAAAGCTGGATGAACTCAAGAAAACGACTCTTACGACTGCTCCGGCTGTTCAACTCACACTTCCTGATGATCCTCTCGACCTGCCTCCTCTTTCCAGAAAACCAAAATATAAATCCGGAGAAGAAATCTCTGCAGAGAAAAAAATAGTCGGATTTCGACAGCCTCCTGGTCCTCTTCCAGATGCCAGTACAAATGTTCGGTTAAAACTTAAACCGGTTGAGCCGAAAGAACTGGATGAAGAAGTCGAAGAAAAATGCGAATATATAATTGCTGAAAGCGGGGACAAAAGAAGGTTTAAAGGCAATATAAGGCAGCAAGCTCCTACAAGGGCAGAGCCTTTAAGACAGCCAGCTTTTAAATCCTCTCCTTTAAGACCACAGACTCCTACTCCTGTACATTCAATCCCTGCAAAGCCAAGGGCTGAGGATGAATATAAATGTGAATATATAATTGCAGAGAAAACCTCTAAACAATATTTTATAGACGAGTCTGTTGACCTGCGAGAAAATGAGGATGCAGAAGTAATCACCTGCAGCCGGAAAAAAGTTAGAGCGTGATGAGGCGAAACTGATAAAAATCCCTCACAAACGCAATATTGCAGAGGCATTCTGTGTATATAAAAGAAATCGAATTTGTTAACTTTAAGTCTTTTGGAAAGAAAGTGAAGATTTCCTTTTATAATGACTTTACCACTATTTCCGGCCCTAATGGGAGTGGAAAGTCAAACATCATAGATGGGATTCTCTTTGTCCTCGGACTTACCAGCTCAAGAACCCTGAGGGCTGAAAAGCTTACTGATCTTATTTATAATGGAGATGAAGCAAAGAAACCTGATTTTGCCCAGGTTACAATTCGTTTTGAAAATTCAGACCGTAAAATTCCTGTCGAACTTGATGAAGTAGAGATCTCAAGAAAGATCCGGCGGACAAGCAGCGGGTACTACAGCTATTTTTATTTCA
>JBNAKO010000142.1:0-28352 GCA_049706495.1 Methanosarcina sp.
TGGTTTTAATTGTGTTCTTTACATTACGCTCAGAACGCTCCTGGCTTACATTTGGAGATTCTTTTGTAACAGGAGACCCTCCTTTCTGATCAGGAGCAGGGACACCTACTCCTTTTGCAATCTCAATTGCAAGATCTCCGTCAACATTATTGAACATATCAACAATTGCTTTCCTGATGTTCTTGTCATTGACCTTTCCCACCTCAAAATGGAAGGCCTCTATAATATGTTTTTTCTCAGGTTCTGTCATACTGTTCCAGAATAGTTTAGCCTGGCTGAAGAAGTCCTTAAATTTCTCGCTCCGCGCACGGATTTTTTTACCCTCTACTTTTTCCATATAATGGACATACCCACCTTCTTCTACAGAAGCCGGGCGTGGGAGGTTATTTGCTACAGAATTAGGGAAATAGCTACCCTTACCTTTATTTATCGTTGTGCGGTGGTATCCTTCTCTCTGGTTATTTGCAATTGGTGCCAAGGGCCTGTTAATTGGGATCTCATGGAAATTCGGGCCTCCCAACCGAATTAATTGTGTATCAAGATACGAGAAAAGCCGACCTTGAAGAAGTGGGTCATTGGAAAAATCAATCCCGGGAACAATATTTGCAGGGCAGAATGCGACCTGTTCGGTTTCTGCAAAAAAGTTGTCCGGATTGCGGTTAAGAGTCATTTTGCCTATCCATTTGATGGGCACATCTTCCTCGGGCCAGATTTTGGTAGGATCCAGAATATCGAAGTCAAATTTAAATTCATCTTCTTCCTCGAGAATCTGCACTCCAAACTCAAATTCAGGATAATCACCCGTTTCAATTGCTTCCCAGAGATCACGCCGGTTAAAATCGGGATCTTTTCCTGCTATTTTTTGAGTTTCGTCCCAGACAAGAGAATGAATCCCGAGTAAAGGCTTCCAATGGAATTTAACAAACCTTCCTTTACCTTTGTCATTAACGAACCGGAAAGTATTGACTCCAAAGCCTTCCATCATCCTGTAGCTTCTCGGGAGCGCACGGTCCGATAAGACCCACAGGATCATGTGTGCGTTTTCATGATGGCAGGCAACAAAATCCCAGAATGTATCGTGAGCTGCTGAAGCTTGAGGAATCTGATTATCTTGCTCAGGCTTAATTGAATGCACCAGATCAGGGAATTTGATTGCATCCTGAATAAAGAAGACAGGGATGTTATTTCCAACCAGGTCATAATTCCCATCTTCAGTATAGAACTTGGTCGCAAACCCTCTTACATCCCTGACAGTGTCTGCTGAGCCCCTGAATCCTACAACAGTAGAAAAACGTACAAAGACAGGGGTTTTCCTGTTAGGATCCTGTAAAAACTTTGCACTTGTATATTCTGTCATAGGTTCGTAGACCTGAAAATATCCATGTGCCCCTGACCCACGAGCATGAACTACTCTTTCAGGAATTCGTTCATGGTCAAAATGGGTTAGTTTTTCTCTGAAATGAAAGTCTTCAAGAAGAGTTGGCCCTCTTTCTCCTGCCTTCAATGAAATATCCGTGTTACTGACCCTTACTCCCTGGTTTGTTGTCAGAAATTCACGCTCGGGATCTTCGCTCACTGTGTTTAATTGCTTTTCTTTACTCTTTTCATCGATTATTCTCTTATCCATAGTTTACCCTTCCAATTTGCTCCGGTATTTTATCAAATATCAGGGCATCTCAATATTAACAAATCCAACAAGATTGGACTTCTGCGATAAGATTTCGATGGAAGCGCAGGTGGGTGCTGATATAACTTATTTATATCCTGATTATACCAAAATCGACTTATTTAGAAAAAATTGTTTATCTGTGTCTAAAATGGAAAGTCTGAAGATATACAAGACTAATTCAGTTTCTGCACTCTTCCCTCTGAAAATCTCAATTTCAACCCCAATTGAATAAGTTACGAGACTTGACTCCCTTTTTCTAAATTAGTTTATTATTATATTAGTGTATTGTGTTGATTAAATTTAAAGAAAAAAAGGCTTTAGTAGGGATCGCCAATAAACACATAAAAAATGAGTCTAGTATTAAGCTTATTTGATTTAGAAATAAAGCGGAAAAGCTAAAAAAGAAATAAAAAAGAGTATTTGGGGGAGTTTTTAAGAAAATTTAGTTTCCAAATGTTTTTACAACTTCTTTTAGCCTATCCCTGATAGGGCTTTGCTGCGGGCATTTTTCCTCACACTGCCCACATTCAGTGCAGTTTGAAGCCTTTCCCTCAAGATTCTCATATTGAAGCTTTTCTCCTTCTACATTATCAAACATTTCTGCATTGTTGTAAAATTTAAAGCATTCAGGGATATTTACCCCGGATGGGCAGGGCATACAATACTGGCACCCTGTACAGTTAACTTTCATTTTTGATTTGTAAATTTTATTTACCTTGGCAATTAGCTGGTTTTCGTCTTCTGTCAGAGAATTTGGCATTCCTTTGTCTGCTAGCCGGACATTATCTTCTACATGCGAGAGGTCTGACATTCCGCTTAAAACTACAGTTATCTCGGGATAGTTCCAGAGGTAACGTAAACTCCATTCCACTGGACTTCTCTTAATTGCAGCAGAATCCCAGACGCTCTGGATATCCTGAGGAACTGTTGAGACAAGGTATCCTCCGCGCAAAGGCTCCATAATAACAACTCCAAGCCTTTTTGAAGCTGCGTACATAAGGCCTTCCTTTCCAGCCTGGAAATTTTCATCCATAAAATTATACTGGATCTGGCATAAATCCCAGGAATAGGAGTCGACTATTTCTTTAAATAATGTAATATCATCATGAAAAGAGAAGCCTGTATATCGTATTCTTCCATCTTTAAGAGCAGAATTCAGAAAATCAAAAACTCCATTCTTTTTTACAGTAGCCCAGAAATCTTTGTTTAAGGCGTGAATCAGGTAAAAATCAATATGATCAGTTTTAAGTCTTTCAAGTTGTTCATTTAAATAGCGATCCATATCTTCTCTGCTTGTAATAAGCCAGCTTGGAAGCTTGGTCGCAATATAGACTTTTTCTCTGTAGCCATTTTGAAGCGCATTTCCTACTACAACTTCACTCATACCTCCATGATAAGGATAGGCGGTGTCTATGTAATTAACACCGGAATCAATAGCATATTGAAGCATACGTATGGCCTTTTCTTCGTCCACATTAGAATCATCACCGCGAATGGTTGGAAGCCTCATAGTTCCAAACCCAAGAATAGAAACGTCTTCACTCGTTTGACCAAGTCTTCTATACAGCATTGTATATTTTCCCCCTTATATAAATATTCAAACTCCGCAACGACTTAATGTTTACTACCTTTTGTTAGGATACTAGATAATATTTTCCAAGGCTAACATCGCTCATAATAAGCAAAAAACTCTTTAATAATAACACTGTTAAGAATAAAAAAATTATTTAAAAAAGAAAATCACAATAAAATAATTAAATAAAGAAAATTACATTAAGAATGAAAGAATTTAAACAGAGAAAAACATATAGAATAAAAATTAGAAAAAAGAGTGTAAGCATAGGTATTATATAAAAGAAGCTTAAATTAGGATGGGGATAAGGGTAGAGAACAAATGGGTCTTCATATAAATCTTTAGTTGTCAGTATATACAGAAACGTTAATGGTTACTTTTCCCAATCTTGAAATTTTAAGTCAGAAAATAAAAATTCAGTCTTAAATATATAAATATCTCGATTGGCTGAGAACCGGAAAGTAAAGTTAAGTTCGAGCAATAAAATTATTCTGAAAAGGATTTTGTTCTGGAACTGGTTGCGAGGGTAAGAATTGAACCTGGAAACCTGGAAGAAAGTTGTTTTGGTTCTCATACTATTCATAGCAGGGATGTTTCTGGTACGAATTTACTGGACAGAAATCATACTTGCTTTTAAAGAAAGCCTTAGCTTGCTTTCCCAAACCCGGACACGTTACGTTTTTCTGGGTTTCCTGGTTTACGTCCTGAGTGTATATTTATTTGCAATTCGATGGCAAAAAGTCCTTTTTTGTATGAACTATAAACTTAAAGCTGCTGATCTCTTTCCTATTCTTTTCGGAGCTATATTCGTAAATAATCTTACACCTGCAAGCAGAACAGGAGGAGAACCGCTAAGAATACTCTGGGCTAATAAACGCTATGGAATCAGTTATACTGATGGGTTTATATCTATTCTCTTCGAGAGGCTTGTTGAAATAATCCCGATCGCTGCGTTATTATTCTATGTTCTGTACATGTTTCCTTCTTTAGAAATTACATTTCTACCTAAGATAAATGCTTTAACTTTAACCTCAACCTATATCCTGCTTCTAACTTTCCTGGGAGCAGGAATTATAATATTGCTTTTCCGGGAGCATTTTGCATCTTTACTCAAAAACGTCCAGCAAAACTGGAAAATGCTTTCCAAATCTTTTAATGCTACGCTTCTACTTTCGTCTGCAGTCTGGGTCCTTGATGTAATACGCCTAAAACTAATTGCTTTAGCTCTTGACCTTCATATGTCCTGGTATATTATCGCAGCAGTCTCGGTATTATATCTATTTCTGGGGATTTTACCGATAACACCAGGAGGGCTTGGCATAGTTGAAGGTGGCCTCATCTCCTTATTGTTATATTTCGGATTACCTTTAGCTTCTGCAGGGAGTTTTGTTTTTCTTGAACGTTTTATATCCTTCGGACTTAGCAGTCTCATAGGATTTTTGTGTTTATTTTATTACGGAGGGTTTATGATATGGAAAAGTACAAAATCGCAATGATTAGCGACTGGTATTTTCCAAAAATAGGAGGAATCGAATATTCCATGCATGCCCTTGCTAAAAATTTAAGCATGCATGGACATGAAGTAAATATTATTACAAGAAGCTATCCTGGCCTGCCCAAGTACAGTATTAGAGATAATGTTCCTGTCATACGGGTTAAGAGTAGACCCTTACCCGGACAGAACCGCTTTCTTATGCCGGCAGCTTATAAAGAACTTTACGATTTCCTGAAAAAAGAAAAATATGAGATTATCAACTGCCACGGACTGGACTCTCCTATAGGAATGTCTGCTCTTCTTGCTGCCAGAAAGCTTGGGATTCCTGTAGTAGTTACAAATCATTCGCTTGTAGGACACACATCGTATAGTTCTTTCCTTTATCTGGCAGGCAAATTTTTCTTAAGAAATACGGACGCTGTAATTGCTGTAAGTTCAGCCGTTGAAAAAGACTCAAGAATAATGACAGCAAAGCCTGTTTACAGGATATTTAACGGGGTAGATCCCGAAGATAGTATAGCAAATGTTTCTCTTCCTTTTGAAACTGAAGGAAAAATAGTGATCACTACAGTTGCACGCATGACAAAGAAGAAAGGAGTGCAGAATATCGTAGAACTTGCTCCTTTTCTTCTGGAAAAATATGGGAATTTATTGTTTGTGATGATAGGAGACGGCCCTCTTAAAAGTGGTCTGGAAACAAGGGTAAAGGAAAAAGGACTATCAAAAAATTTTTACTTTACAGGAGAAGTTTCAAGAAATGAGGTACTTGGATATCTCGAAAAAGCAGATATTTTTGCTCTACCCTCAATTGACGAGGCTTTTGGGATTTCAATTCTTGAAGCAATCTCAAAACAGGTGCCTGTAGTGGCTATGAACCATAGCGGGGTTTCGGATATAATTAAAAATGGGACAAATGGAGCTCTTGCAGACAATCTGGACGAGTTTGTATTTTATCTTGAAAACCTGATCCAGAGCCCTTCCCTTCGGGCCTCATTTTCCCACCAGGCTGCGCAGGGACTTTCCAATTATGATTGGAAGAAAATATGCGAGCAAACAAGCCAGGTATATACAAGGGTCATTCATGAGAAGTATAACAATTACAATTGATGTTGAAGAAGACTGCCCGCCTATGCTTACATCTACAAGGGGCATGGAAAAAGGACTGCCTGCATTACTGGATCTTTTTAAAAGGGAAAAGATAAAAGCCACTTTCTTTGTCACAGGAATGATGGCAGAACAGTACCCTGACCTTATAAAAAGAATCCCAAAGGAAGGGCATGAACTTGGCTGTCATGGATATTCCCATGCTCGTTTTGATCGAATGCCAGAAAAAGAGGCCAGAACTGCCCTGAAAAGTGCCGGAAAAGTTTTAAGACAATTTGAAAAAAACCTTGTTTCCTTCAGGGCTCCTAATCTCCAGTTTCCTGAGGAATACCTGAGATTTCTTGAAGAAGAAAACTTCCTCTACGATTCTTCACTTGCAGCATATAAACCCCCATTTCCCAAAAACAGAATCAAAGGGAAAATAATCCGAATTCCGGCTACAATTACTTCTTCATTTCTAAGGCTTCCTCCGGTTCTTTTTCTTCCTTTGCTCAGGCAAAAAAAAGATCCAGTAATCTTTGCTCATCCCTGGGAATTCGTAGACATGTCAGATGCGCCTATACGCCTTGACTGTAAGTTCAATACCGGAGAAAAAGCCCTTAAGAACCTCGAAACTCTAATTCATGCGTATAAAGCCGAAAAATGTCACTTTTTGACCATGAAAGAAAGAGCAGGTCTGGGAAAACTATAAAAAAATTATAACAAGGCACAGGAAAACTAAATTAGAGACAATTTCAGGCTCAGTGAATATAACTTGAAATAGAAATTTTTAAAGATTTCAAAAATCTGCGAATTGATTATTCAAACTAATTGTTAAATATAAAATTATGCTGATATGTATATAGTTCATCAGACCTGATGCACAGGATCTGAAAAGTTTAAAAATCTAAAAAAGTACTTTAAAAAGGAGTTGTTTAAATGAGGATGCTGGAAGAATTTTTCCCCGAATTTACGCAGAAGCTTGATGAGATTGATCAGCTTTATGCAGAAAAGAGGACAATTGATGAAAAAACCTATCAATTCATTTGTTTTGCCCTTTCCATTAAAGCCAGGTCAAAGCCCTGTGTCCTGAAGCACTTTAAAGGCGCACTTGAAGCAGGAGCAACAGTTAAAGAACTTTCGTATATTTTCGCCCTGGTAATGAGAGAAGCTGCAGGCGCTGATGACTGCTGGACTCATGATGTAATAGGAGACTGGAAAGAGATTTTAAAAGGCAATATCACCTGCAGCTGTGCAGGAGATGAAGATTAAAATTTTTATCGCAAAATCTATTAAGCTTCTTATTTTCTAACTTATCTATTTTATTTAACTCATTTAACTTCATTTAACTTTATTTAATTTAATTTAATTTAATTTAATTTAATTAATTTCTATTTTTTATTTTCAGTTGTGCTTTCATTTAGATTATCACGTCACACATTACACTTTTAAATTTATAATATGTGGTTTTAATTTATGGTTAGATTATTCTGAATTATAAATTATACATTTGTATTACACATTTTGTATTTTAACCTGTTAAAATTTTTACTGCAAAAGAACTTAAGTATTATTCTCAGGATCATATCTAGAAAAGTCAGAAAGCTTAAGCTGTTTTAGGGGAGAGAGCTTTGAATCCACAGGTGTAATGTAATTACCTGACAGGTTGTATTTTTTAAAAAGGCTTTCAAAATCTTTGTAAAGCCCTAATTTATACTTCCTGTTAGCCCCTCCTCTGACATATAATTCTCTGTAAGGTTTGAGAAGTTCGGGAAAATTGTGTTTAAGAAAATTGAAAAAATGCTTTCTTGTTTCTCCCCTAAGATAAAGAATCCCCGGAAGAACATAATCCACTTCAGATTCGGCTGCAAAGGCAAATATTTTTTCAAGATTTTCAGGATTATCGGTAAGATAAGGAAGAATGGGCATTACATGAAGTCCGGTAACAGCATTTGTATCCTTAAATGCACGCAGTACAGAGAAACGCCTTTCCGGAAGGGAAGCAAAAGGTTCCAATAATTTACTTAATTTCCCACCCATTGTTGTAACTGTAACTGCAACATTTACGTATGTAAGCTCCGAAAGTTCCGAAAGCAGGTCATAGTCCCGTAAAATAAGGTCTGACTTCGTAGATATTGTTACCGGATTTTTGTATTCAAGCATAAGAGCCAGTACTTTTCGCATAAGTTTGTACTTTGCTTCAACAGGCTGATAGCTGTCGCATACTCCGCCAATATTGATAACTTCTTTTTTCCAGCTCTTTGCTGCAAGTTCTTTTTCAAGAGCTTCTGCAATATTGACTTTTACGCAGATTTTCTGAAAAAAAGCGCATTTATCGGCTGGATCAAAAGAGCCTTCCAAGGGAACTGACAAATTTATTTTTTCTTCCAGATACCGGTGAGAATATATGGCATAGCAGTAGTTGCAGCCGTGTTTGCATCCTCTGTAAATATTCAAATCCCAATTATAAGGCAGAGTTATTTTTTTTGTGTTCAATTTATTCAGGGATTTTTTGACCCGAATTTCTTCAAGCATGCTGGAATAAATTAGGTTGGAAACTATAATAAACTTAATAATAACAAAAGAATAAAATCAGAGAGCTTAAAATGTCTCTTAAGCAATTACAGGCGGCTATTAGCCGGAATTAAGGATATTTAAGAATTTCTCAGAATTTGAAGAGAATATAATTTGTATTTTATTTTTATTCGCGCAAAAAGCTGAATATTTTTTTTCTGAAACAGAAATAACCTATAATAGGAAATAAAACTGGAAACCGGGAATTAATAGGATTAATTTTCATTATATGTAAATAACACTTAGTTTCTTACAAGTTGATAAAGGGTAGAATATATACTTTGGAATATGTGGGGGAAGAACTCGAAAAGCTCAGATATCTCAGGCTCATTTTTGCCTCCTCCAATGTTAAGAGGATATATGTATGGATCAGAAGAAGCCTATACAGCCCGGAATTCAAACAAATTACTGGCAATAAGGCTCGAAACAAATAAGGCATGTAATCTGCGCTGTCGCTATTGTTATGCACAAAGCGAAGAAGATCTTGTAAAAAGAGCAGATTTTGAAGTTTTAAAGCGAATTATTTTAGAAGCAAAGGAGCTCGGGATTAAATCCGTAGTTGTAATAGGTGGAGGAGAACCTATTCTTTACCCGAATTTTAGAGACTTAATTTCCTATATTGATTCCCTGGGAATAATTCCAGTAGTTTTTTCAAATACAATTTTAATGACAGAAGACCTTGCAGAATTTCTGCACAGACATAATGCATCGGTTATGGGAAAACTGGATTCTCTTAAACCCGAGCTTCAGGACTATCTGGCAGGAAGAAAAGGAGTTTTTAAGGAGATCCAGCAGGGATTTAACAATCTTTTAAATGCTGGATTTTCGGAACCTTCTGAGCCTGGAAAACTTCGCCTGGGAGTATCTTTTGTAAGTAACAAAATGAATCTTGCAGAGATTGAAGAAATCTGGCATTTTTGCAGGCGGAACAATATTTTTCCAAATATGGAAATCCTTACTCCGACAGGCAGAGCAAATGATGAGCTTGAAGATCAACTGCTTACCCCGGACGAAATAAAAGAATACAAATTAAAGCTGCTCGATATAGACCGGAAATATTACGGATATGACTGGCTTCCATATACTCCTATCACGGCAAGTGGCTGCCTCCAGCATCTTTACAGCCTTTATATTAACATAGAAGGGAATGTAAGGCCCTGCGCCCCGACAAAACTGGATGAGCATCCTGATCTTAAAATCAACGGAGAATACCTGTATAATGTAAACAAAATGTCGCTAAAGGAGATTTACCATTCCGACCTTTTTTCATATGTCAGGAATATAGATAAAGTCCTTGAAGGCCGGTGCAGAGAATGCGAGTATAAAGTCGAATGTATAGGATGCCGTGGGTATGCCTACAGCGTGGGAATAAACAAAGGAATCGCTCCTCTTGATGCCTTAAAAATGGAATGCCAGCAGTGTTTTAAATAAATATTAATTAAATATTAATTAAATATTAAATAAATATTAAATAAACATTCAATAAACACTAAATAAACACTTTAAATAAATATCGAATTTAAAGTAACAGGTAATTCAAAGGAACTTGGGGGGGTGAGAGCCTGAATAGTGCAAACAGGATTAAGGCCGAAAAAGTCAGGTCAGGAGATTTTTCCGGGGATGAAGAAAAAATTGTAACTTTTACGGAAAAAGAAATAGAAGAAAAATTGTTTGAAAGCCTGAAGAATTATGAATTGCCTGATTATCTTCTTTATACAGGGACAGGGGGAGCAAAGAACTGGTTAAAACTTGACGAATCTGAAATCTTTCCAGTTTCTCGAGAACTCAGGGAACTTCTTGAAGAAAATCTCGACTCAATAGTTAGATCTATTCCTGCAGGCATGAGTTTCGTAAGCATTGGAGTGGGAAATGGGGAAAAAGAAAAGATCCTGCTGGAAAAAATTGTAATCAAAAACCTGACTGAAACCGAGATTCCAGAAGAAATTTCGATATTTTATTATCCTGTGGATATAAGTAGCGGACTTATAGAAATAGCCCTTGAAAAGGTTCGAGATTTGCCTATTGGAAAGAAAGGGATAGTAGGTTTTATAGAGGATTTATTGTCTCTTAAAAAACACTGGCGTCCCCCTATCTTATTTTCAATTTTAGGAAATACTTTTTGTAATTACGATCCTGAATACATACTTAAGCTTGTTTATGATAACCTGGAAGAAGGAGACCTCTTTTTCTTTGATTCAAACCTTTTTCCAGCGCCTGATCCTTATGAAGAAGCCAGTTCTGCAACAAAACAGGCTCTGGCAACAAAAAATATTCTAAACACGTATGCCTCAAAGGAAAATGCCCTTTTTAATATGTATCCCCTGCTTCAATACGGAATGGTTCCCAAAGATTTTGATTTCGAACTTTTGCTTGCCAATACGGATTCGAGGGTAGGAAAACTATACAGGACTCGAAAAACCCTGAATATTCTTAGAGGTTCTAGCCTTAAAATAGGGCCCAATAACATCAATTTTAAGGAAGGAGACATCATTCGAATGGGTTTTACCTATAAATACACATACGGACAGATTCTCTCTTTCTTGGATATTTATAAATTTGAGCTTCTCAAAGCCTATTCCAATCAGGATATGACGAATGCCATATTTCTTGTAAAAAAAAGAATTTGAGGGAAATTTAAAGGAAAATTAATCAAAAAATGATTAATCACAGAAAGATTGACCGAAGGGAGGTTTTTGGGTATGGGTTGTGAGGTAGAGAAAGTGAGTAAAGTAGAAAAAACAGAGATAAGTATTCCTTATGGATGTGATGAGCTTGGAAAGCTAAAAAGTGTACTTTTACATACACCCGGGGAAGAACTTTCTCTGATTAACGCATTAAATTACGAAGCCTGGCTTTATGATAAAGTACCTGATATTTCCGGTTATATAAGGGAACATAACGCTTATCAGGAGCTTCTGGAAGTAAATGGGGTTAAAACCTATGAACTTGAGGATTATGTGGATGAAAATTTAGATCTGATTAAAGAACTTCCAAACCTCACCTTTTTACACGACACTGCAGTAGTCTCAAGAAAAGGAGCAATTCTTTCAAAAATGCGCCCTCCTGCAAGAGAAGAAGAAGAACTTGTTGTAAAAGAAGCGCTTAATAAGCTGGGAATTCCAATTCTTAGCGAGTTTAATGGAAATAAAGGTTTTTTTGAAGGCTGCCTGCTGCTCTCAAAAGAAACTATTTTTGTTGCAGATACGGAAAGGCACACTTATCCTTTTATTCAGGAATTTATTTCGAATATCCTGAACGAATTTAATGAAGTTATCTATACAAGTATCCCTAAAGCCAGAAGATTTATGCACCCGGACACGGTTTTTAATCGAATTCGAACAGACCTTGCTCTCGCTTATCTTCCTGCTTTTAAGGAAACCTGCCTTTTTACGGAAGATTCAAGAGAAAAAATCGATTTTAAAAAATTCATGGAAGAAAGAGGGATGGAAATTATTTCTGTTTCTGATTCCGAACAGAGCCGTCTGGCATGTTCTTTTGTTCCTCTTGAAAGCGGGACAATTTTTCACTATGATACTGCACTTGATCAGAAAACAAGAAAAAGCCTTGAAAATGAAGATGTTGAAATAATTCCTTTCCACCCTGAAGCCCTGCTTGCAGGAGGAGGAAGCCTCCGCTGCCACACTTTGAGGCTCTGCAGAAGAAAAAACTAACAAACGAAAAAAAATAATAAGTTAATAATATGATAAATTGATAATATAATAAATGGTAATATAATAAACTGGTAATAATTGATAATTAAAAAATAAATAAAAATTATGCTATATTCGAAGAAAAAATAATTGTTTAGAAAAAAGAATCAAGAATTATTGAGCCTGAATAAAGGACAAGAGAAATATGGTAGAGAAAAAGGGCAGATAAACCTGCTTTCTGGCTCTTTTCGGAAATAAGCTTATAATTTGCGGCTCCAAGCACAAGGAACCCCAGAATAAAACCATAAAGGGCAAGGTTTCCAAGCTGTTTTAGAAAAAGAGATGCTGTTAAAAAATGAATAAGCGTAAAACCCAGAATCCAGAAAAGAGTTCCCTGGACACCATACAGGACAGGAATAGATTTTATACCGCGAGCTTTATCGTTTTCAGTATCTATAAAATCGTTGACTGCAAGGTGTGCAAGGGTCCACGGATAGAAAAATAAGAGGTAAAGTAACAGCAATTTATCAGGCTGGCCGTAAGCAAGATACGCTGCTATCGGAAAAAGGGTAAAATCAAATCTTCCCACAACTTGAGCAACAGGAAAATTTTGGTTTTTTCTTTTGATCTGATAGAAACACTCAATAAGACATGACGAAAGCATTGTGATAAACACGTAAAGAGAATTGGGATAAGGCAAAGTAAGCATTAGAAGGCCAGTCAGTGCAGAAAATAAGAAAAAAACAAATAGGGTAAAGTTAGACGAGATCCTTCCTGAGGGAAGCGGCCTGCTTTTAAAAGCCCTCCAGTAATTCGTAAGGGTATTTTCCACATCTAACCGATCATTTTTTCGATCAACATAATCATTAAGGATAAGCCCGCCTTCAAACCCGAAAAAGCCCATTAGAATAATTTTGAAGCTTAGAGACCAGGAAAATCCCCCATATTCCTGAAAAGCCAGGGCAAGTCCAGAATAGAAAAGTAAAATCCATACAAGAAAAAAATGAGCCCTAGTCAAGTCTATTAAAGCTTTAATCGTTTCTTTAATCTCTTTTCCCCCGAATAATATAAAAGCTCATTACATGTTTATAGTTTTTGCAAAATAAAAGTATGAGGCCCATCACTATATATCCTAAGTGTGCTTCTATCAGATTATGCCTACATCCTCATATGCGAGCTGATCCAGAACCCAAAAATATTCATTTAAACTTGTAATCTGAGAAATTGAAAACCTGGAAATTGGAAAAACATTTGGTTATAAATAAAGAAAACAAAGAAAGTTTTATTCAAAATCCAGACCTTTGTCAATTATCAATTTCAGATTCATGGCAGGAGAAGGAGACACTCCATGTGGGGTATGAACGTGATCAGGAAACGTGTTTAGTTCTTGATGATGGGGAGCATTATCCCATCACTTTAATAAATTACCTTCAGGAGATTGCCACTGATATTTATACTTTACAAGTACAGAGATGTTGTTCTGGATCTCCACAAATTCAAAAAGTAAAGTACCGAACCGTTGATCAATGCAAATTTGCCTTTCATATCCACAGTGAGAGTCATTTTCTGTCACCATGTAGAATTTATTCTTCATTTTATAATAAGATGATTAATAGAACTTCCCAATTGTCGAAATAAAATATTCAATAGGTCTATGCGTAGAAGAAAAGATATTCATCATTTAGACCTGCATTTCATTTTTCGATGATGTTAAATAAATCATGTGATCGCGAAAAAAAATGGAAAAAAAGAAAAGGGCAGCTTGTACCAGTCGATATTTTTTTGGGGATTGTATTTTTGTATTCTCTTAAATTGATTGGGATGTAGTAAATAGATGTAAAGTTATTCAAGTGTTTGCTACGCATTGATGTGCTGTTTGATCCCAGCGATATTCCGTTGCACAATATGTTACATTTCAGTCAGGATAGCAAGTACACCCTACCGGTTCCCAATGATATCCAGCCGGACAAGGAGTTTCGCTACAGGCTACACAACTACATGATGCCTGATCCCAAATATATCCCGCTGCACAAGCAGTCGCGCTACACATCCTGCAACTACACATTTCTTGGTCCCAAACATATCCATCTGGACAGGCTGTCTGTACACATTTTGGCACGCATTTACACTGCTCTTTATCAAACTTGTATCCTTTTGGGCAGAATTTAGGTATGCAAGTTGGAACACATACACAGTGCTTCTGATCTAAAGTGAAACCCTTGGGACATTTCTTTATTACGCATTTTGGTATGAAATTTGTTGTCTTCTTGCTGTTTTCTTTATTGTCGGTTTCGACTGCTGCTACAGCTATCGATGTCAGTAGTAAGCAAATTACTGCTAGTATAGCAATTTTTTTGAAAAAATATGCAGAGAAGGAAAATGCTTTTTTCATTTGTCCAAATTTTTGTTTATTCATTACTTCTCCCCATTTTTAATAAGGTTTTTATATATTTAATAGATTATAACTTCCTAATCTTGTTTTTATCTCAAAAAAAGTAAACTCTACTTTTATTGTTATAATAATCATAATAATACATATAATATAATAAATAAAGAAACATAAATTAGGATTTATATAGAATCCATATTATAAAAAAACTGGAATGTGTACATAAAATGAAACCTTCTAAAACTTTGAAGCGATGTACAGATAACATTCATGGGGGCAGAAAAGTTACTCCCCAATTCGTTTTTTCTATTTTTCCCCGCTTGCAAGCATTTTAAACACAAAAATTTAAAAAAGAAAACTTTACTTCCCGAAATAGCCTAATTAGTGAAAAATTAATTAATAAAAAAAATCAAGAATAATCGAGACTGCATAAATTACCAGAGTGCCATGGTAAATAGGAAGTATTTTCAATCCGGAATTTGGGCTTTTTTCCTTCCAGAGGTAAAGGTTTGAACCGGCAAGGAGTAAGAATCCTGCAAAAAACCCATAGTGTGCAATACTCCCAAGTTCCCTGAGGAAAAGAAGAGCTGTAAGGAAGTGCAGGACTGTAAAACCTGTAATCCAGTACATAGTTCCTTTCAGGCCATAAAGGACTGTTATAGATTTCATGCCCCTTGCCCTGTCATTTTTGAGGTCAATAAAATCGTTGAGGCCCAGGTGTGCCATTGTCCAGGGATAAAAGAAGATTATGTAGAGAAACACAGTAATATCCGGATGGCCATAACAGAGGTATCCTGCTGCAGGAAAAAGTGTAAAATCTGTGCGTCCTAAAAGCTGGGCAACAGGATATTTCTGGTTTCTTTTTTTAATTTGATAAAATACCTCAATTGCATATGAATAGAGCATTATCCCCAAGACATAGAGAGAGTTTGGAAACGGAAGGGTAAGAATAAGGGCTACAGTTGCTCCGGCAAGCAGGATAAAAAGCCAGAAGGCATTTTTTGAGGAAATTCTATCTGAAGCGAGAGGTCTTTCTTTAAAAGGTCTCCAGTAATTGGTAAGCGAGTTATCTACATCCAGCCTATCTCTATTTCTGTCAACATAATCATTGAGGATAAAACCTGCTTTAAAGCCAAATAAACCTATTAAGGCTGCTTTGAAAATTAATTCCCAGGAAAAACCTCCGTAATTTTCAAATGCAAGAACAAGTCCGGAGCAAAAAATTAAGGGCCAGGCAGGAAGAAAATGAGCACGTGTAAGATCAATATAGGCTTTTAGGGTTTCTTTCATTTTTTAGCCTCATTAACGATTGAGATGATTAAGGATATCATCCAATAAAAATTATGAGCATAAATTCCAACTGTTATAAAAAAGAGCTTGTTATTAAACTATCTGACAGAAAAAAATTATGAAACATATTGAACCTCCATAAAACGTTAAAAATAAAATTTTAAAATTAGCAGGTTAAATATTTTCCAAATTACAGGATCTTACTTAAAAATGCCTTTGTTCTTTCATTCTGGGCATTTAAGAAAATTTCTTGAGGTGTGCCTTTTTCTACAATAATTCCGTCATCCATGAAGAGCACGCGGTCTCCGACTTCTCTTGCAAATCCCATTTCGTGGGTTACAACAATCATTGTCATGCCTTCTTTTGCAAGATCTTTCATGACGTTTAAGACCTCCCCAACCATTTCCGGATCAAGGGCTGATGTGGGCTCATCAAAGAGCATAACTTTCGGAAGCATTGCAAGGGCCCGGGCAATTGCAACTCTCTGCTGCTGGCCACCTGAAAGAGAATTGGGATAGACATCAGCTTTATCGGCAAGCCCTACTTTTTTTAAAAGATCTGTGGCCCGGTCATAAGCTTCGTTTTCAGGAAGGCCCCGGACTTTTATAGGAGCAAGAGCCACATTTTTAAGGGCAGTCATGTGTGGGAAAAGATTGAAGCGCTGAAAAACCATCCCAACTTCCTCACGGATTTTGTTAATATTCACGTTGGGATCCGTAACCTTTACCCCGTCGATCCAGATATCGCCTGAAGTAGGGGTTTCAAGAAGGTTCAGGCAGCGCAAGAAAGTGCTTTTTCCGGAACCCGAAGGCCCAATTACGCATACAACTTCTTTTTCTTCTACTTTTTCAGTGATTCCTTTAAGAACCTTTAAATTTCCGAAGCTCTTGTGAAGATCATTCACTTCTATCACTTACGCCAAGCCTCCTTTCAATGTAACTCAGTATTCGGGAAATCCCTATTGTCAGTGCAAGATAGACCAAAGCTACTGAGATGTAGGTAGGAAACGCTGCAAATGTCTTTGAAACATAAAGCATCCCGTTTTTGGAAAGTTCGTGCACACTGATAATTGCAAGCAGGGACGAATCTTTCAAAAGCGCAATAAACTCATTTCCGAGAGGAGGGACAATAAGCCTGACTGCCTGGGGCATAATAATTTCTCTCATAGCCAGGCTTTCAGGCATTCCCAGAGAACGAGCTGCCTCCATCTGCCCTCTATCAACAGATTTTATGCCTGCACGCACAATTTCAGCATTATACGCTCCACTGTTAATACTGCAGACTGCAATTCCGGCCAGAATAGGATCTATGCGAAAAACTTCGCCTGTAAGCCCATTTATAAGACCTGGGATTCCATAATAAAAGATAAGGATTTGCACAAAAAGAGGGGTCCCTCGAATAAAATCTACATAAATGGTACTTGGGATTTTAAAAATTGCTCTTTTTGAGAGTTTTCCGAACGCTGCAATTGTTCCAAGAATAAGCCCTAAAAATATCGCGAAGGTAGTGACTTCTATAGTAATTACTGCTCCCCTTAATAAACTGGGGAAAACAGCAATAGCATGATTAAGATAGGAGGCTAAAAGAGACACAAACTTTGACCTCAGGTATTTAGGATAACATATTAAGTTATTGTGCCCAAAATCGGGACCTGTTTCAGATAATAAATAGTCGACGTATTAATTATTCTAAGATTCAGATTTTACAGGGAATTTAAGTTTTATAAATAAAACCTTGAGAAACTTTTCAAATATTTCCCATGGCTTGTACTTGTGAATAATCTTCAGCAAACTTTTCCAGATAAAAAGCTTCAAAGTATATCCCTAAGCTGCCGTTTTGTAGAAATATGCAATGGAAAAGGTAATTCTAGTTATATAAATCTGATCATTTTAAATTATATTCTTAAAATTTTTATTTATAGAAAATACATGTTACAAATAATAAAAAGCCTATTTGGAAATGTGATTCCAAAAAAAAGAGTCTAAAGATCAGCTCCATTTATAAAAACAAATTTCGAACAAATTTTCAGTTAAATAAGTTAAAAAAGAAACTAAAAAGGAAAAGCATTTACGCTTTTCTAGATACTAAAACGGTTAATTTATAAGGAGCTAATTTATAGCTGCTTATAAACTTGCACTGTTTATGGGTTTAATCTTCCATATAGTTCGGAAGGTTTGTAAGAAGTTCATCATACTTACCGTTAGCCTTTACATTCTGAAGTCCTGTATTGATTTTGTTAAGAAGCTCGGTGTTGCCTGAGCGAACTGCAAAACCATAGGATTCACTATTAAGAGGCTCGCCTACAATTTTAATTACGCCTTGCTGGGCTGAAATAAAGGCGTTTGTGACAGGCAGGTCATTTATCATTGCATCTGCGCCGCCAATCTTTAATTCTTCAATAGCTTCATTAACGTGCGGGAAATCCTTAATTTCAGCAATGATTCCTGCTTCTTTAAGTTCTTCTGCTTTCAGGTAACCGGTTGAACCTGTCTGAACAGCTACAGTTTTGCCTTTTAAGTCATCTACGCTTTTTATTTCTTCATTATCAACAGTCACTGCAATGGCCAGACCCGCTGTAATGTAAGGCTCACTGAAATCGACCTGTTCTTCACGTTCCGGAGTAATTGTCATCCCTGAGGCTATAATGTCAATGTTTCCAGTCTGCAATGCAGGAATAAGTCCTGCAAAATCCTGGTCCATATATTCGACTTTAAAGCCCTGGTCTTCAGCAATAGCATTCATGAGGTCAACATCAAAACCAACAACATTACCTTCAGCGTCAACAATTTGAAATGGAGGGAACTGGGCTTCTGTTCCAACGATGTAAGTTGGCACTTCTGTTTCTTCCTCAGCGCAGCCAGCAGCAAAAAGAACAGTGGTTAATACAAAAAGCATTACAATTGTTTTTAACAGCTTTTCCATACAAGTACCTCTAAAAATCTTCCTTATAGAAATAAATATATAAGGTTCGAGGTTTTAAATAGTAAATCAAAAGATTAATAGATTTCTATTTTTAAAATAACTGTTAAAATAATTAACTAGAAATATTAACATGAATACAGACTTAATAAAAAAGATCTAAAATCTCTATTAAGAAAAGATAGCGCATGCAAGTAGAAAGAATAATAAATTTTTATTAAAAGATTAAATTCCAATATTTTTATATTTGTCTCCAGAAGGCAGTATATAGAAATTTTAAAATAACGTTATATAATAGTAAAATTAGTTTTAGAAATATTCAATTTACGTTTTTAATCCTGAGGTTTAAAAAATAGAATTTTGTAGCCTTTTAAAAAGGCTACGTTGATAGTTTCACTGAATAATTGTTTACTCAGTCTTAAGTTCTTCAGCTGCTGGTTCTTCAACAGTAGCTTCTTCTTCAACTGCTGGAGCTTCTGCAGCTGCAACTTCTGCGGCTTGTTCCTCTGCAGCTTCATCTACTGCGACTTCTTCAGCAGCACTAGCTTCAGTGGCTTCTTCTTCGGCAACTTCTTGGGCAGTAACTGCTTCAACAGCTTCTTCATCGGCAACTTCTTCGGCGGTAACTGCTTCAACAGCTTCTTCGTCTGCTGCTTCCTCTGCAGGCTCTTCAGCACAGCCTGCTGCAAAGAGGACAGTAGTAATTACAAGGAGCATTGCTAAAATCTTTAACATTTTTTTCATCGATAATACCTCTAAGTTCTCTTCCTTTTTTACACCCAGCTCATATAAAATTCTGAGATTTCATATGAGATATTTATGCATGACCAGCCAATAACATTAAAACTTTTCGATTTGAAAAAAAGTAGAAAAAACAAAACCATTTTTATATTAATCATATATGCTCAGGCTTTATTACACAAATAAAATTATGTTCTTATTTTGTAAAATGTGTGTTTATATATAAGAATTTAGTGCATGAAGCTTTAATAGACAATGAACCGCATCAGATTAAAAATATGAGTAGATTTTTCAACAGAAAAATACTTAAAGGATTAACGTTCCCGCAATAAAAAAATCTAAACATATTAATGCTTATTTTAAAAATATAAATAAAAAGTATTGGCGATAGTATTGAAACAATACAAAACTTTACAGAAATACGGGAAGGGGCAACAAAAAATTAAAAATTCATTATTTATAAGTTATGCCAGACCTGTAGAAAGTGAAACAGAAGCGCAGGCATTTGTAAAGGAAATTAAAAAATTGCATAAGGATGCAAACCATAATGTGTCAGCATATATTGTAAAAAAGGAGAATTTTTTCGTTCTCAAACATGAAGACGACGGGGAACCTGCAGGAAGTTCCGGAAAGCCTGTTTTTAAAATGCTTGAGTCAAAAGAACTTATAAATGCGGCAGTCGTTGTGAGTCGGTACTTCGGAGGTATAAAACTCGGCTTTGGAGGCCTCTCAAAGGCTTATAGAGAAACAGCTCTTCTGGCTATTGAAGATGCAGGCATTACAGAAATTTATGCGCAAACAGAATTCAGAATCCTAACTGAGTATCAGGAAAGTCAGCTGGTAAAAAGCCTGATAGAAGAGTATGGCGCTCTCAATAACGAAAAATACACAGATAAAGTAGAATTTCTTTTTTCCATAAAAAAGGATTCTGAAAATACCTTTATTGAAAAAATAAAAGCGCAGACAAAAAATAAAATAATAATAGAAAGGCTCTAAATAATAAATATAGGAGCAAAATTTCCTGAACAGTCAGATTTCAATGCCAACCAGAAAAATTAGACTCTACAAAGTTCATGTGTCAAAACTTCTGATTTTTATTACCAGGACCTTATTAAAATAAATAACAAATAGATAATTCCCCGGGAAACTAAGCCACTTAAAAAATAAATAGAAAGCAGTAATAGATAATTACATGGAAAAAAATTTAGATGAGATTCCCGGACTAATAATTCGAAATATGTGCAGGAAAGAAGCCAAATTTGCAATTGAGATGGCCGCTTCTGAAGGCTGGAACCCCGGAATTAATGATGCTGAACTTTTTTATGAAGCTGATAAAGAAGGTTTTTTCATAGCAGAAGTTAAAGGAAAGCCTGCTGGCTGCGCCTGTGCTGTTGCATATGATGATTCTTTCGGATTTCTTGGCCTTTTTGTGGTTAAGCCTGAATTTCGAAATAAAGGAGTTGGGATGAAATTAACGGAAAAATGCCTTGACTATCTTGGGAACCGGAATATGGGGCTTGATGGGGTCATTGAAAATGAAAAAAAGTACCAGCAAACTATGAAATTCAGATCTGCATATAGTAACCTGCGCTTTGAAGGAGAAGGAGGAGGGCAAAAGCCTGAAGAGCTTGTAGATATACTTGCAGTCCCATTCAGAAATGTGCTTGAATACGATAGGAAACATTTTCCTGCCCCAAGACCTGCCTTTCTCGAAAAATGGGTCAAACAATCCCATTCCTACGGCTTTGCATCCCTTGAGGAAGGGAAATTAAAAGGCTATGGAATTATAAGGAAATGCTGGAAAGGCTATAAAATAGGCCCTCTATTTGCAGATGACCAGCAGATTGCCGAAAAAATCTTCAAAGCCCTTAAAGCTTCGGTCCCTGGTGAAATTGTATATCTGGATGTTCCTGAGCCAAATAAAAAAGCTATGGAAATGGCAGAAAAATACAGGATGAACGTAATGTTCAAAACGATCCGCATGTACAATAAGGAAGAACCAGATATCAGGCTTGAAGAGGTTTTTGGGGTAACAAGTTTCGAGCTTGGATAACAGTTAAGAAAAATAAGGTCTAATTAAATTTTTAATTAAATTTATTTATTTGATAAATTTAATTGAGTTAATTAATTGAGTTAATAAGTATAATTAATTTTTTTTGATTTATTAAATTGATTAAATTGATTTAATGAATTTAATCACAACTCGATATCCCTGATATGACATTCATATTTTTCTTCCCAGGCCGGAGCAGTTATACAAATTTGTTTAAGATTTCCCCGGAACCAGAATCTTTTTCCTGCAGGCACTACAATAACATCTCCGGCTTTAACTTCAAACTCTCTGTCTTCGATTATCCAGACACCTTTTCCTTCAAGAATAAAGTAAATAAAATCGCTTTTTTCGTGCAGGAACTCTTCCAAATGTCCCCTTTCCGTTTCCTGATATAAAATAGCAGCATTTTTGCAATCATCCTTAGTTGTATAGATTCTCATCAGAACCCCATGCTTTTCAATCACGCTCGCGTTTTCAAATTTAAATACATAGGGGTTAGAGTCTGAAGGATTAATAGAAGAAAAGTTACTGGAATTCTTTTTTTCGACGGGCTCAGAAGGACTACTTGAATAAACAGAACCAACAAAGGTAGAATTAGTGATGGAAGAAGTAGAATTAATGGAATCAATATCGATGGAATTAGGATTAATATAATCCAAATTTGGAAAAGAAGTTTTTTCAAAGGAAGAGGTGAGAAGAAGTAAGTTTTTTTCAAATCCGCCTTTTTCACATTTTTTTTGCAATTTTAGGGCTTCAAATTCTTCCTTTGAAATCCCCTTAAGTTCAGCAATCCTATAAATAATCTCCAGGAGATCAATAAGCTCCTCAGGAGCTTTGCTCTCAAAATATTCTTTAATTTCCTCTTTTAATTTATTTTCAAGCTCGGGAAGAAAAAGAGAATCTGAAAGCCTGTCAACAACGCATTTTCGGCCCGATTTCCGGATAATTTCCGGGATAAGGTCTCTAACTGCTTTTGAGTGATTTTCTGCCATAATTTCATCTACTTTCTGGCTAATTGCCCTGACATTTTATATCACTATTCTCTAATTATTGTTAATAGAAATAATAGAGTTAAAAAAAGATCTCAATAAAATAATAATATAATAATAATATAATAGTGATATAATAATAAAATAATAATCAAACTATACTCAAATGTAATCAAATTATAATCAAATAAATTATAATCAAATTATACTCAATTAATCAAATAACTATTAAATGGGAATAAGACAGTAAAATAATAAAACGTTGATAAAAAATTTAAATTTAACAAATTCCAGAAGTTTAGTTATCAGCTTTTTTCCAATAGCTATATAAATAAAACAGATATTATCCATCTCAGATGTTTCTAGAGAAGAAAAAAGCACATTTATCTGTAATTATTGGCTGCATATTTTACGGAATGAATGGACTTTTTCTCGCTAGAATCCATAGTATGGAAATTTCTCCAATTATATTTTACAGATTATTATTTGGCTTTCTTTTTCTCTTTATTTATGTACTTTTAAGAGGAAAAACTCAGGATATAAAATTAAGGAAAAAGAAAAAAAGCCTTATTTTTCAAGGTTTCCTTGTCGTTAGCTGTATGCTGCTTTATTTTACCTGCCTGAAGCTTACATGCGTTTCTATTGCTATTTTACTGCAGTATACGGCACCAATTTATGTAATGCTGGTCTCCCCTTTCATCCTGAACGAGAAAATAGGAAAGGAGAGTATAATCGCCCTTTTTATTGCAATTACAGGAGTATTTCTTATTGTCAGGCCTGTAGAAGGGTTTTCCGAACTCAAGATTACAGGAGATTATATGCTGGGTATTGCAGCAGGTTTACTGTCAGGAATTATCTTTGCAGGCTTGCTTATGAATGTAAAAATCCTGAAAAGCGAATATCCTGAGCTTGCAATTATTTTCTGGCCTATGGGAATTGCCCTTTTATTTCTGAGTCCTTTTGCTCTCAGGGTTTCTCCTGAAATTCTCTACTCTAACCTGAACGTCCTTGCAATTTTTGGAATAGTTTCTATAGGTTTTGGCGAAATTTTTACAGTCCTCGGGCTCGCTAATCTTAAAGCTCAAACCGGAAGCCTTCTTGCGCTTATAGAGCCTGTAAGCGGAGTTTTTTTTGATATAGCTTTGCTGGGAATTGCATTATCCTCAGAGGTGCTTGCAGGCTGTGCTCTTATATTGGTTTCTGCAGCTTACATAAGTCTGAAGACTTCTGAGCAAATAAAGGAAACCAGAACTGGGAATCCCCTTTTCAAGGAAATTTCCCAGGAAGGCGTTTAGAAAATTTATTAAAAATAAAGGTTAAAGGTTAAAGGTTATTTCGAGAAATAAAGGTCTCTTGCTTTAATAAGGGCTTTTATATTTCCAAGCGGGGTATGAGGAGCAAGCCCGCATCCTGGAGCCAAGATATCAATTCCGTCTTCAAGGCAGGCAGTAGCCTCTATCATTACCTCTTCAGGCCCTTTTGCAAGCAAAGTATCGGAAGGAGAAACATTTCCTATAAGCCGGGTTCTATTGCCCACAAGAGCTTTTGCAAAACTTACTTCTACTTTTTCCTCAATGCTTATCCCTTCAAACCCGGCTCCTGATAAGGGTTCAAGGACTGCAGTTGCGTCCCCGCACATATGCAGGATTTTCAGGCCTTTTACTTCCCTGCAAAATTTCCTGTGAAGCGGAAGTATGGAAGTCTCAAACATTTCAGGAGCAATAAGGTCAGGCCCTGCTTCGGAGTCTATAAGGGTTACCACATCTGCCCCCCTCTCCAGCAACCCATTTGCATATTCAATACAGGCCTCTGTTAGGGTTCCCATAAGTTCTTCAAGCACTTCAGGATTTGTTACAAACCACATAAGGTAATTTTTCATACCTGCAAGCATTGAGGCAAGCCCTGCAGGGCCTACAAGCCCGGCAACGACCGGGATATCTTCTCCAACTTTTTCTTTCAAGATCCCCACAGCGTCCAGAACTACTGAGGTTCTTCTGCCCTCAAGCAAAGAGTCCGGAACCGTGATATTTTTAACATCCTTTTTCTTTTTAACTGGAAAATCAGTAGCATAAGGCTGTATATCAATGCTTCCTTCCTCCACAGTGCAGCCAAGGGTCTCGGCAAGTACTGTAGTATCAAAAGGACAGCGTACATTTTCAAATCCTGCAATCTCATACCCTGCAAAAGCAAGGGCAGCCATTTTTTCAGATTCATAATTAGCCTGAGGCCAGTACGCTCCAGTCATATCCATAAGTTCTACAGTCCCGGTCTGAGTTACGGAACAAACAGGAGTCATATCTATAGGCTGTCCTTTCAGAGCATTTTCAAATCTTTCTTTAAAGGTAAATTCACTCATTTTCTCCACCATAAATAAATCAGCAAAAGATATCTTTAGCAAAGGAATTCTATTGAAAAATAATCAAAGAATATTTTAGAATTGGATTATATATCACGTAAAAATATAAAAGACTATAACGATAAAGTCTAACGAATTAATGTTTAATTGAATTAAATTAAATCGAATTAAACTGAGTATAATTTAGATTATATAAGTCAGAATATAAATCAGAATATAAATCGGAAAATGTTTAAAACAGCTTTTAAAATTATTTTAATTAAATGTTTCTAAACTTAGAATATTTTTTTTAAACTTAGAATCTCGGAGTTAGAATTGATTGCAGGTTAAAATTCTCTCAGGGCATTTTCTTAGGATTTTCGAGCATTAAGGAGGGAATAACTTGCCTGGATCTATTTCGAATCCCCGCAGCATCAGGATTCCAGAAAATAAACCCAGAATGCAGTAAAACCGGGACTAAACACCTGGTTCAAAGATACTGCTGCAGAAAAAATATTCTGCCCTGAGAGCATTTACCCCCTGGTTTAGGGGAGGTCAAAATATATAAACTTTTTCATAAAAATCTAAATGTAAAATAATGAAAAATACATTTGGTACAAATATTAAAACAAAAATATATATAAGCAAAATAAAATTATACAGAAAGTAAACCTATATTTTAAAAGAGGAAAATCACGATTTAAGGAATTGAAATCCTAGAAAATATTTTGATAAGGTTTTAAAAAGAATAAAAGAGAATTAATACCCTTTATTCTTCTGCAGGGAAGCTAAAATGCCAGGCAATCCTGCATTGAACCTGTATTTTCCGAAATTTGAGGTTTCAAGTATCTGCTGTTTTATGTAATATAATGCACTAAGTAAACTTTCCCCGTCTTCAGTCTCTAAATCTCCGGCATACGGATGAATGTTATCCTCAAGAGCCTCCAGAAGCCTTGGGTCCAGGTCGTTTATAAAGTAAGTATCCAGGATCAGAAGATCTGAAATTTGCTCATAGAAACTTGTAAGCTCCCAGAGCCGGTTGTCAGTGAGCCAGTAATCTGCCGCATACTTCTGTTTGTTCAGGAAGCAAAGATAACTGGCAGTAGTGGAAACCAGGTCTTCTGTTACCCTGTTATCCGGAAATACAATTGGAAAACGGTTCAGGGCAGCTGGAGAGGCATAGCTCAAATGCATTATTTCAGACCTGTACACCGAAGGGTAGATTTTAGCAATAGAGCTGTTAAGCACCGAGGTAACATACGGGTACTTTTCTTCATCTTTAAGAACGATTCCGCACCCTTCTTCGAAGAGATAATTTCCTGCAGGATCATATCCAGCATTAAGATGATACCCTTCAGTAGCTATGATTTTAGGCTTATTCATATTTTCAAGCAATTTTTTTCCCCTGATACCGTAATCTGTGATATCAAGAGGAGAATCGTCATGCCTGAACTTCCTTTTGAACTCCAGAATTCTGTTGTAAGCCAGAGGGAATCTAGCTTTTAACTCCTCTGGAGGAATTACCTTATACTTTCTGTTTCCTCTTTCCTCAACAAGGTTATAAGGTAACATAAAACGGTAAGAGGATGGATAAAATCCGAACTTCTCGGAAGAAGCCCCTGAGATATATGGATAAACAAGCTCAGGCTCAACAACTACAGGTTTACAGAAACCTTCACAGAGATAAAAGGATTCAGAAACGCTTTCTTCAGGAATGGCAAGCCTGTGCATTAAACCATTTTTTGTACTCACGCCTCCAAAAATACTTTCGGAGATATCGTCAAGTGTAATCGGAATTTCACAAATCTTTTCTGCTATCTTTTTTTCTTTTAGGAACATCTATTTTTCACTTCTTAGAATCACATTGAGAAATTATTTTTTTCTCTTGTGCTTTTGTATTCAGGCAAAACTAGGAGGATTAGATAATTACTAATTCAAGACTTCTGATTTTTATACCCCTTTCAAAATACAAAAGTCAGCCTGAAATATAATAGTTGGATCTTCTTCGCAGGCAGTACAATGATACCATAAATATATAAATATATTCCCAATGAAAATAAATTATAAATATAAATCGTGACAAATACATTTTTCTAGATTTTTAAAATATTTTTTAATAGAAAAAAGTTATTCTTGGTAAAAGTAAAAACTGCATAAAAATTCTAATATAAAACACAGGAGAACAGCCCTGATTTATAGAGTCCATTTTTAGTGAAAGCTATAAGAGATTTAAAAGGGCTTTGCAATTTCTGTATTTGCAGCTTCAGTTTAGGGATTTTTTGATACGGGCAGAATTATAAACTAGATACGGGAAGTATTTAAGATTTATTTAAGGTTGAATTTTTTAGCGAAACCGGATATCTCAAAAACCGTACTATAACTAATTAAAAAAAGTTAAATACAGAAATTCAGATTATATTTATATGCAGGATAAAGGCGAATCAAGCTCTTTTCTAATAAGGGAAGCTGTAGCTGAAGATATTCAGGGAATGCTTGAGGTTTTCAATTACTACGTAAAAAATAGTTTTGCTGCATACCTTGAAGCCCCTGTAGGCCCGGATTTCTTCCAGAATTTCCAGAATGAACAGAACAGAAGAGATCATTTTCCTTTTTTTGTCATAGAAGAAAAAGGAAAGATTATAGGTACTGGTTCTTTAAAACCATATTTTCCCTTCTCAAATTTCCTGCATACCGGTGTACTTTCTTATTTTATACTTCCCGAATATTCAAGAAAAGGCCTTGGAACCAGGTTATTGCATATCTTATGTAAAGAAGCAAAGAAAAAGAATATGAAAAGCTTACTTGTAAATGTATCCTCCAAAAATGAAGCAAGTCTCAATTTTCATATAAAAAATGGATTTAAGGAATGTGGCAAGTTTAAAGAAGTAGGGATTAAATTTGGAACATATTTTGATATAATATGGTTACAGAAGTTTCTGTAAGGGGATCTGAACAAATTTCCGAATTAAATAAAGATAGAAAAAATTTTAAAATAGTTTAATTCCCATTTAAATAAAAGTTAATTAAAACGTTTGAGTAATCAATCCTTATAAGGGCTAGAATTAATGAAAGCTAAAATTAATAAAATTAGAATTAATAAAAATTAAAACTAATAGAAATCAAATTAATAAAAAAATCAATTAATAAAAATCAACTTGATGAAAATCAAATTAACAAAATAAGAAATAATTAATCATTAGAATTATTTCTTAGTTTTATGATTCTGAATCTCAGAAAAATCTCTCTTTTTAAAAGACTTTTTTAATGAAGACTTTCTTTACTTTACAAGATTTTTCCAAAATGAATTTCTCATTTCTATTACTTTTTTATTATTTGCATTAGTTTTTATAAATTAAATTATGAAATAAATCAGGGGTAATGAGATACAGTTTACACCATATCTCATAACTTAGCTTAAAAATTTGAATCTACCAGAGGCAGATAATCTGCGGTTTCGTTGTCCAGGATATAAGCTACATCGGAAATTCCATCCCCATCTTCATCTTTTTGAGTCTGGCTAAAGCCGTTTCCTGAAGGAGTTGCCCAGAAATTTCCACCAAGGAAAACCCCATTAATAATATTGGTTCCCTTT
>JBNAKO010000143.1:0-14104 GCA_049706495.1 Methanosarcina sp.
AATTAATTAATTAATTAAATGGGAAAGTCAGAGTTATACGGAATCTTTCACAAACTCACCAAAGATTTGTTTGGATCTTTCAAATCCATGATAGATTCCTTCTAACCTTTCATCAGAGCAATTTGGCTTTTTTGAAAAATTAACGTTATCGATAAGAAAATCAAAATTATTTTGTAAATTATTTATTTTTTTATCTCATTCTTCATTTGAATGAAGTATATCAAATTTTTCTACATTATCCTCAAAAATCCCTTTAGCAATATCTAAACCTCGATTAACTCCTTCTTTAAAATCGGAATACGCATTTAAATCTCTATTTTTCTCAATCAAACTATTAAATTTTTTAGTTATGTGTTTTGTTTGCTTAGTTATAGACGTCACCCCGTATTTTAAATTCCCAGAAACCTACCAGTTTAGATTACCCGACTTTACTGTATTGAAGGAAATAAAATTTAGGTGTTTGAGAGATCTTTTTAGAAATTTAGCAAGCTAAATTTTAATTTGCTTGATCTAATATCAGATAATTAAAAGCCTGCATATATTGATTTATAGCTTGTCTGGGATTCTTACTTCTTATAATTATAAATTCTCAATCCAATTTTTTGTGCCAATCTATTTTTTTCCTGGGATCCAAAAATTATGTACAATAAATATAAATAACCAAAATAATATTTATTAGGAATAACATTTATTATATACATTAGATATATAAGTTGAAACATATAAATTTATAATATCAAATTAAATAAACAAAAAATTCCTACAATATTATTAAAAGAATTTTTAAATTAATCGAATAATTTATCTGAAAAGCTTGTAAAAAGCCTTTAATTAGATAAATGTAATAAAAAAATAGGTAATAACTTTAAATCTAATTAGAATCTTATAAAGACCCTTCAATAAAATCCTTAAATATTTCTTTGGATTTTTCAAAACCTGTGTATATTCCTTCCAGTCGCTCATCAGAGCAGTTTGGCTTTTTCGAGACGGTAATTTCGTCTATCAGCAAATTAAATGTATTTTGCAAATTACTTATTTTTACATCTCTATACTCGTCGCAATCAAACAAATAAAATTTTTCTAAATTTTCCTCAAAGGTGCCTTTAACTATATCCAGGCCTTTATTGATTCCTTCTTTGTAATCCGAATAAGCCTGGGAATCTTTGTTCATTTCAATCCATTCGCTGAATTTTCTTGCAGGGCTTCTGGTTTTGGGGGAGTTCAAGCAGGGCACATCCTATTTTAAATTATAAAATTTTTATTTATTAATTAAAAGAATTTCCAATGTTTAATGCAATTAATCATTTTAAATATAAAAACTATATGGTTTCAAAAGATTAATTTAAGGTTCTGATTTTAAAAAATCTTATTTTTATTTTTAAGAAAAGAATATAAAAAAGAATAATGAAATATAATTAATCTCTTATATTGCAAATAAGATTCTAAAAATTTACTTCAAAAGACTTTGGTTAAGAATTTTAATAAATTAGAAGGAATTTTAAATTATTGAAAGAATTCGTATTAAATTATTTTTTAGAAAATATTCTTATTTTTTCTTTTTTGAGATAATTTCAAAATTTAATTTTTTTGTTTCTTTTTTAATTTTACTTTATTACTTCTCTTCCAATTTTTCTATGCCACTTTCCTATTTTAAGTTTTTTTGCGTAACTTTTTTTGATTTTCTTAACCAAGATTTTTTAAAAGCTTATCGAAATAACGAAAGAAACTACAAAAATAATTACATTAAAATTGAAATTTAATAAATACGGTTTCTTATTTCTAACTGCCTCTATAGACATGGGATTTATCAAATACTTGAACCTAGAGAGGTGTAGTAATGCATCAAGTCAATAAAATATAATTAAGGGATTTTCGTGATTATGCAGGCTCAAAATGAGAGAAGATTAGAATTGCTTGCAGTATAAGTAAAAAACTAAACCCCAGTAAGTATTCTATCAAGTCTACAAGACCCAAGAATTCATTTCGGCTAAATTCAAGCCTAATAAATTATCTATTTCATGTAGACTTGATAATGATCTATATTAAATTATAAGGGTTTTTTATGATACATTTTAAGAATTACAAAAGCCATGGATCGTTTTCTGGCTTAATGCAAGGATCTCCATTAGTATTAATCTCCCTACCTGAATCAATTTTAACTGTCGGTTGATTTAATTCCGGATGCTTATTATTTGCTTCATAATTAGCTTTTCTTGAATTACGTTCTGGCAACTCCAAATCAACAGTTGAAATATCTATATTTAATGCTTTCGCAACCCCCTCACCATATTTAGGATCTGCTTGATAACAGTTATAAATATGTCTGTGCTTAATTTGAAGGGTAGAATCACCCATATTTCTTGCCGTATTTTCAAATAGTACTTGTTGCTGATCAGGACTCATAGCTTGGAATAATTCCCCTGGCTGAGTATAATAATCACTGTCATCTTCTCTGAAATCATATCTCCAAATATCTGATGAACCTGTTTTTTCAACTGGAAGTGCATATTGAGGTTGATCTTTCCAATTACCATAGCTATTAGGTTCATAATGAAGCTGACTTCCTCTATTACCATCAACTCTCATCTGTCCATCTCTATGGAAGCTGTGGTAATTTTTAACGCCTTGAGGAGAATTTACAGGTATTTGATGGTGATTTACACCTAATCTATACCTTTGTGCATCTCCATAAGAGAACAAACGTCCCTGTAACATTCTATCTGGAGAAAAACTAATTCCTGGGACTACGTTAGCTGGTGAAAAAGCTGCTTGTTCCACGTCTGCAAAATAGTTTTCAGGATTTTTGTTTAACTCAAATTCCCCAACCGGTATTAATGGAAAATTCTTTTTATGCCACATTTTAGTTAGATCAAAGGGATTATTTTTCATAGAGTTGGCTTGTTCCTCTGTCATAACCTGTATATACATTTTCCATTTTGGGAACTTGCCTTTTTCAATGGCTTCGTAAAGATCTCTTTGATGACTTTCACGATCCATTCCGACAACTTTTGCAGCTTCCTGGTCTGTGAGATTTTTTATACCTTGTTGCGATCTGAAATGGAACTTTACCCATACACGTTTGTTATCTTTATTTATTAAACTATAAGCATGACTGCTAAATCCATGTATGTGCCTGTAAGAAGAAGGTATTCCACGATCCCCCATAATAATAGTTACCTGTAGCAGAGCCTCTGGTAAAGATGTCCAGAAATCCCAGTTTGTATTTGGGCTGCGCATATTGGTACGCGGATCACGTTTAACAGCATGATTCAGATCAGGGAACTTTAAAGGGTCTCTAAAAAAGAACACAGGAGTATTATTGCCTACCATGTCCCAATTACCTTCTTCAGTATAAAATTTCAAAGCAAAACCGCGAATATCACGTTCTGCATCTGCAGCTCCACGTTCACCAGCTACGGTAGAAAAACGTGCAAACATTTTAGTCTGTTTTCCTATTTCAGAAAATATGGCTGCTTTAGTGTATTTAGAGACATCATGGGTTACAGTAAATGTTCCAAATGCTCCTGAGCCTTTTGCATGCATTCTGCGCTCCGGAATAACTTCTCTGTCAAAATGTGCTAGTTTTTCTAAAAACCAGATATCTTGAAGCATAAGAGGCCCGCGTTTTCCGCTTGTCATGCTATCCTGATTATTTTCCACCGGAGCTCCTGCTACCGTAGTTAATTCGGGAGAGCCATTTACTGTTTGATTTCTACTTGGAAGTGCTTCTCCTAATTCATTTTTATCCATTGGATTCGTATACCTGTCATTTTCCATAGAATATCCCCTATGTGAGCTCTTATATTCAACTTTTATATTGTCTAAATTAAGGAATTGCCAGTCTATCAGAAATTAAAATCATTTCCAGCACAAATTAAACTTCTAAATGACCCTTTTATGGTAGACCTGGAAAAACCTGCAAACCTTACCCAACAAAACACTCTAATTAGTAGAATTTATCATTTTCTGTACTATGGAAACACAAAACCATATAATGTTTTTGGTTAACAATTTGGAGTTAAAACTATTTCCAATCCCTTGCGCCATCATCTGTCTTGCATACAGCTAGAAAGTCATGTTGACAATGAATTAGATTTTATTTTAACATTGATTAATAAAAATCAAATTTCATGTAGCCATTTTACTCTATTACTCTGTATAAAAATCCGATAATTCTAATCGGGGTAAATTCCTGTTGCAAAAAATCAGATTATAAAAATCAGACTAACTTCATAGAACAGTACATAAAAAGAATATTTCTCATATAGTGCTCAAATTTAAATAAAGTGCAAAAGATTAGCTCTTTTTAAACTTCATCATACCCTAAAAAATAATTGGCTTCTTATAGGAATATTTTTTTGCCTTCCTGCACGATAAAGAAACAAGAGAAGACAGAAAAGTGAGTTTTGTGACATAAAAAAAAGAAAGTATAGAAATCTCAACAACATAGTGCAATCCTATAAATTACTTATAAGAACGCGGAGAAAAAAATCTGGAGAATACTTATACTTGGAGATAGAACGAAAATAGCGATTTGTGAAATCTGACGGCTGGACCTGTCCTTCCAGTTATGTGTACATTAATAAGGATACTTTTTTGTAGCTGAAAAACATAGAAAGCTAAAATGAATAAAAAAACAAATCTACTAAAGAAGCCAATGAGACCTTTTACTGTTATATTTTGGGCTCTGATGGTTGTGGTTATGGCTGCTTTCGGACTGTTAATGAAACAGAAGAAAATAAGCCTAAGAAAAAAATAATTTTATTTTTTCCTAATTTGAGAATTTTTGTTGTTAAAAATAGCTTATTGAACCTTTTTTAAGAGAGCTGCTAAATTTTTCAGGTATATTTAGATGTATATCTGTATTTGGATGCATACCTATATTTGGCTAAAGTTTTTACACCCCATAGAAAAACCACAGATATCATCGTGCTTGCAGTTATTATTCCGGTAACTTCTGGATCGTAATGCGAACCGTTATTCGGGAACAAAGCCCAGCTAACATTATCCATGTCATGAAAGAAGGAAGTCGCGAACAGGCTTTTTCCGGTATTATTGTAGATCCAGACAATTAAAACCCGAAGCGCGACCGAATACACTCCGCGCTGCCAGAATATCCATGTGAGGTTGCGATGAGCCTGAATATCAGGTATTATATGCAATATTCCCCAAATGGCCCCTAAAATAATACCGGCCTTTAACGTGCTCAAACGATTTTGCATCGGATCAACGGCATAACCAGTCCAGCCTAATTCTTCACATACAGCCGGGATAAAAAACCCAATAAAAAGTAAAGGCAGTGTCGAAAATGGGATCTGTATTTCCTGTGGAAGAGGCTTTCCAAGCAGGCGCATAATCCCATAAGATAGTAAATATGTTACAGGCAACAGGAAAATGATGGGAATATACCAGGTTTTTCGCTCGATTTTCTTATAATCAAAAACTTTTCGCAACAATTGTTTTATTCCGGCAATTTTATTTTCTTTATACACAAGGATTAAAGCTGCAATCATAGGGGAAATAAACGAAAGTGCGCTCACAGGCAGATTCACAGGAAGCGGAAGCCCTTTTTGTGACATGCTTCCTATAAGCCAAAACGGAATGGAAAGAAAGAAAACCAGCAAAAAGAATTCTACTGGTAGTTTTTTAAAAGAAGCCTTGGTATTCATGCCTGTTCTCCAAAAAGCTGAAACTAACCCTAAATGAATAAAAAATGCAAGGTATGAGCACATAAAATATTTTGATGCTAACTGCCTTAATCTTAGTTCAAGTAATTATTAATTTAGAATGGTTTTTTATTCTTTTTGTTACTTATTATTTAGGCTAGGTTTATTCATATTTTCTGTTACAGTATTTACCGAAGATAAGCTAATCACAACTTTAAACTTGGAAATCGAAGGAGAAAAGAAAAAAACAAATATCGGTGTATGATATTTGTGTGCAATTATCTTCTAAATAATATTGGACAATCTATAAACGTTCTTATTAAAATTCTACATTAAGATGTTATATTGTTTAAAGCAAAGATTATAACTGCTGTACATTACATGACAGATCAGGAATTATGCAGCATTTCAGGTTTGAACTGGTTTAATCTGAGTTGGTAAGGTTTGGTTTGATTTTATTGGTAAATATTATTTAATGCGGTTTATTAAATTTAATTAAAATTATATTTTTAAATTCAATAGTACCCTATTAACAGTTTAATGAATTAAAACTTGTCTAAAGGGCTCCCTGAATATTTTATAATATGGGTGAGCTTTTTCCTGACACTACAAACCAGAAGGTTCAGATAATTTCTTACAAGTATTTTATAAATCCGGTCTTTATGCCCCTGACAAAACCTGCATTCTCATAAAATCTTAATGTACTTTCTTCTTTTCTTCCGGTTAAAAGCATTAGTTTATAACAATTCTTTTCTTTAGCAATTTCTGCGGCCTTATGTAATATTGCCGTGCCGTATCCTTTTTTCCTGTAAGCACTGTCTGTTACCATATACTCACGGAGCCCGAAGGGCCTTCCTCCCCGCGTTAAGCTCTTTATAATGGTAAGGGTGCAGGATGAAACAAGTCTGCCATCCTCTTCTACAACCAGATAGTAAAGGTTAGGATCATTGAGGATTTCCTTCCATAATTCTGCAACATGATTCAATCCTCTTATATCAGGGTCTTCAGGATTAAGCTGTTTGTATAAATCAAGCAGTTGGTCCAATTCTTCAAATTTTATTAATCTAACATTTTCAGGCATAATGTGTCCTCGGTTCAGATTATTAGGTACAAATTCTTTTCTTTTTTCAGTCCTTTTCTCCTATTCTCTAATTTTTGCCTGACAGACATCAAAACAGTTTTTAAAACTGGCGGATCATATTTCTTTTCTTTACTTAGTTTTTGAACAGAGGCGGGAATTTTACAGGAAAATCAAGCTCGGTAATCTTAATTTTACGAATATTTTATAAAGGTGTATTTTTAAAATTAGAATTTATGGGAATGTAACCCGGGTTGTTTAAACAAAAACAATGTCAGTAAAAGATAATGCTAGTAAAAAATCTGAGGGAAGTAAGTATGGGGAATGTTAAACAAAAAGTAATAACAATATCTTTAATTTTAATTTTATTGTTATCAATATCAGCCTCTTCGGTAGCGGCAGCTCCTGAAGGGACAAAAGAAGCTGATGTGGTTAAGCATGCAAAGAGCTGGATCGGGGTTAAGAATGTACATGGGGGAAACAGCAGAAGCGGAATAGATTGTTCTCATCTTGTATACCAGGTGTATTTAAAGGCGGGAGCTAAAGGAATTAGTTTTATGAAAGTTCCGGCAATGAAAAAGAACAAATATTATGCCGTAATAAAATCTCCACGCCCAGGAGACCTGATTTTCTGGAAAAAAGATATTACTTATAACGGCAGGAAATATTACCTCACTTCACATGTAGGAATCCTCATTGGCGGTGGAAAGTTTGTGCACACTTCAAGTGATAAGGGAAAAGTGGTCATAGACAGTATTTCTACAGCCCCGTATAAAAGCGGACAATATTATTATGTCCGGTGGATTAAAAAATAAGTAATTTGATCTGAAACTATTCAGAGCAGTATTGTTTTTTTAAATACCTGCTCTTTTATATTTAGAACTGAACAAATTATAATTTTGAATATATCTATATATATTTAATTTTCAAATAAGCTTTCAGGCCTGACATTCCTGAGCATATTAACAACCTGTTATTAGCTATATATTGCCACTTTAATTGCCACTTTAAACTTTAATATACTGCAGATATCTACGCATTAGATGACTATTTTTAATATGAATATACAGATAACCAATAAGCTGAGGCATTATTCATTTTGCTCACCTGAAAAATCAAATGAATCATAACTGCTGCCAGGAGATGAATTTAGCAGCAGTGAATCGATTTCATATGAATATTTTTTTCTTTTGTCTCTAGCAATTTTTAATTTTGAGTTTAAATCAAATTGCAGCTCTTTAAATTTCTGATCCAGCTTTTTATCGTAATCAATATATCCGTCGACTCTTATTGTCCTGAGATATTCTATCGAGTTGTGACATCGAATTATTGTGGCAATTTCCTGATCAAGAGCTATATAATCTTTAATACCTTTATATGGAAGATATAAATATATCAAAAAAACAATGAAATTAAGGAACCCGGAATATTCCTCCATCTTCTGTTTGACCCCTTATTAGTATCTGAAAGGTATTTTCTTTTTAAAGTATGATTATATTTTAATAAATAATTTTATTTTAATAAATAATTTTTAAAATACAAATTCGAGATATTTTTAAATAAACCATTTTCAAGATATATTTTAATGGCTGATTTGTAAGAATAATATCATTTAATTATGAGATAAGACTTCTTATAATATTGAAAATTAAATTCGTTTAGTCTGAAGCCTGCAGCAGTGTTTTATATTTATTCCCCTTCCTTAATTTTATTTAGTTCAGATTTAAGATCGAGTTCCAGTTTTTCTATTTTTTCCAAGAACTCGGCATCAATTTCTATATAACCTTTGGTTTTTGCTTTTTTAAGCTGCCTGACTGACCTCTGCGCCCGGATAATTTTACTGGTTCTTTTATCAGCATTAAACCAGTTTTTCAAGCGCTCAAAAGGTTCTTTTCCTGGTCCATACTTAATAAAAATATAAATTAAAGAAAAAATTAAGAGAAAAAAGAAATCTATTTTTATTGCTACCCGCCCCAATTTAATATATTGTTAAATTCATATATTAATGAATCGGGTAGCAACTATATAGTTAAGCCTGTATAGAAGTATCTATTAACCAATTATGTATGGTTCTTTGTACTCTTTTTAACCCAACCCCTGGCCGATCAATTTTTAATGGAATTTCTTCCTGCCAGACCAGGCGCATATAGCCCAGGTCCAGGCATTAATAAACGGATCTGTTTGGTATTTTGGACTTTTCCAGGCGAAATACTTGTAGCCCAGGAAGAGAACTGAGAAGCCTACACATAGAGAGAAAAGTGCACACACTGACGTCTGTATTTCAATCGGCGACATTTAACCTTGCCCCTATTTTTTGCTATTTAATGCCCGATAAACAGCCATCCTTTTTATCATTTTCGGTATGTTAAATATCTTATTAGATATAATATTTCGGGCAAAATATGAGCGCACTGGCCGATTGAGACGAGATTCGGGCTGTCTGCTAACCGAAGAAATTAAATTAAAATAATTTTTAATACCGTCAGGGGGCACCATGAAATAATCGAGAATTTCCAATACGGGATGAGCCTGTCAAGAAATTCTAGATAAAACGTCAGGGGTTTTCATGGAATTGTTAAAGACCTTTAAGGGGCAACTAGAAAAATCTACTAAAGCATTTTCTCAGTCCTATATAATAACCTCTCGCGTACGAATCCATAATTAGGGGCATTACCTTAAGATTACAGGGGTTTAACCTCAGATTTTATGGGCTTTTCATATTGTGAGCAGTTCCGGAAAATTAATTTACACCCGAAAAATAAAAGTGTAAAACATGCACATAAAAATAATAATGCACATACTGAAGCTTCTATTTCAATTGGAGACGTCGTTCTAACTCCTTTTTACTTTAGTACAGTATTAAGTGGAAGATAGTTATAGCAAACATCTTTTTAACATTTTCGCTCTATTTCGGATTTTAGAAAGTCATGAATAAAAAGTTGTACGTTTAGTTTTTTATATAGAATGGTTTATAAAACTGTCAGACCAATTTTGAAGAAAAGCTTTTAAACCCTTTTTTGTGTACTTTAAAATTGTTTCTATCAAAAAATATCTCCTGAAAATGTAACTTATAAAGAATATTCAGGGCATTAGATAACTGTATTTACTAAAAAAAAATTTCAAGGCCTTAATGGAAAAATGGAGTCCCATAAATTTCTTGAAGGCCCCAATTAAGGCGATTATAGCTTTACTGTGTTTATAATTGCTAAAAAAGCTTCTTTTTGTTGAAGAACACGAAGGATTTCATAATGCTTAAAAAATAAGATTCATTTGTGAAGATTGTTTATAAGAACAGAGTCATACAGCTGTTTATTAGAATCTTACAGGGAATTCTTCATCCCATTTTTCCCCGTTGTAAAAAACACAATCAATTCCTTTTTCGAATATAATTGTGGGATTCAAAAGCTTAATTAGATCTTCAGATTCCTGGTATTCGGTAGTATGAGCAGTTTCTGGAGAAAGATAGCGAGCTTTTCCGCAGTCGTAAAGGATAACAGAGATAATCGAGTTTGTGTATTTTCGGGACAATTTAACACCTTATATCATCTTTTTCAGAATTACTTGTTTTCTCCTGCATATGTCGTTTAAAACCAGATAGCTGGGATATGACCTAAATCAGGCCCTGTAAATAGGTTTTAAGCTTCCATTTTTACTTAAACCCGATTTCCAGTGTGGGTCGCTATCAGGTAGGAAATCATGTTATGGAAATCTGTTAGACAGATCATTAGGGTTACTTACACCTTTAAATTTTAGCCTATGTAAAAAGAATATTACTTACTAATTATAAATTTTTCGCCTGTGACCATTAAAATACTTTTCGTTAATTATTTTGTTATGAGTATAAAAGTAGAAGACTAAAGAAAACTGAAAGGGACTAAAAAAGAATAAAAAAAACTGAAAATAAGATATAAAGAATAAAAGTAATAAAAAAATGAAAAGATCTGATTATAAGAAGTTTCCAGGAATCTTTGGTTTTATTTCTAAGTTTAATCTGGAATTTTTAATTTAATTAAGTTCAGTATTAGTGAGTTTTTTACTCTTAATGCCAGCAGTTTTTTCAGTAGTTTTCCCTGTTGTTTTTCGAGCAGTGTATATATACAGAAAAACCCCAACAATTGACATTATTTCCAGAATTGTGAAATAAATCATCTGAGAACTGTCGCCTGAGTTGTAATTGTGCCAGATAAATAAAAGATAACCAAAGCAGTAAATCAGATTTGCATAGAAGGCTTTGTTGACCATGACCATGTATGACGCTATTAAATTCGGGATAATTATCCAGATAGTTTCTATCATTTTTCCATCCATTTTTGATATTTTAGTATCTATGAAAATATTAATTTCTGTATTATTATAAAAAAGAATTTAAATTTAACGCTCCTTTTATTTCCTCTCAAAAACATTAGAATATTTTTAATATATAGGTTTGAATAAAAATAGCAGTAACTACTATATTAAGTTTATTGATAAAATTATTTGAAGTGTATAATATTCTAAACCGGTGTTTAACAGGATTATAAGTTATGCGAAGAATAATATTTTAGCAGATAAGTTATATTGAGAATAATATTTTATCCTTGTTTTGAGAGATTTTATGCTTGAATATGTATTTTTAGCCTCCTGACGGCAAATTAAAAAATAATATCAGTTTTGATAGTTCTAATTTTAACGAGATCTGGGACTTGAAAACTAACTTAACCAGGGAAGCAAAAGTCTTCAAAGAATACTGCAAAGTTATAGAAATGTATATATAAAAAATACGGGTTTCCGGATAATCTTTTTACAATTAGATTAAGTTTTAGATTAAGTTTTGAGGACAGAGACTCTTTAATAACTTTTTTATACTAAGAGATTTATTTTACTGACATTTAAAAAATATTCTTAATTAAAAATATAGTTAAAAAGAGGTGGAAATATGAGGTCTTTAGCAATTGTTGTTATGTTTTTAATGCTATTTGCTTTAATTCCAGCACCTTCAATGGCTGGATTTACATTTAATAGCAGTAGTTTTGTGGGGAACTATTCCAATATATCCAATCTCAGTAATGTAAATATTGCAGATGTAGGACTGAATATTACAGAGGTTAACTCAACCGGACTGGAATATATAAAAGTCAAGAATTCTCTGGATATACCATTTAATATTACAGGGTATCAGATTTTTACATATAAATACAATAATTCTGCAGTAATTAATGGAACTATTAATGCAACCAATATGTCTAAAATATGGACAGGAAAAGGAGAAAATAACTGGCAATATTTGTATCTGCAAAAATGCCCGCATAAAAACTTTATAAATGATAATGTAGACACTGTTTTTCTCCTGAATGCTACAGGAACCCCAGTATCAATGTTTACCTTTGGTCAATATAATAACTGTACCTGTACCGATCCGGTAAACTGCACCAATCCTGACTGTTATAATTTAGATTGTTTATGTGTCATAAATACGCAGAATGAAAGTTTAAAATTAAACGAATTAGATTAAACCCTTAGGGTTATTCTAATTATTTTTTTAAAAAGGAATTTATCGGGATATTTTATACTTTTAATAATTCCCATAGGCATTATATTCATGACTGATAAGAAACTCTTATTTTAATGGATTTGCTTTCGAATTTTTGTAGTAAGATATTCTCTAATTTGTTTATGCTTTAATTATTGTTTTAATAAATGTTCTCTCAAATAAATATAAAGGGACCTGTAAATTATTGGCTGAATTATTTAAATCTGCTATCTACTATTTTTATTTCCCTGAACTTTTTTAACTTAATAATTTAACTTAGTAATTTTCAACTTTTAAATCTGCGATCTCGTTAAAATGTTTATCTCTTGTAAGCACAATTTCGTCATTAAGCAACGCAATTGCTGCTATGAGTTCGTCAAAGTCCCCTATATGCTTTCCTCTTGAGTGTAAATTAGCTGATAGCGAGCCGAATATGTTGTAACACGCAGGCTCGCTATTAAAAACAGTGAGAGACTCTAAAAGCTCAGTCAGCATTTCTAAATTTCGAGCGAAATTGTTCGATAAATATACACCCTTGTACAGTTCCAAAACATTAATTTCAGTAGTAGTCAGAGAGTGTTCAGCTTCAATTTCAGCCAGTTTTTTATGAGCTTCTTTTTTACCCCTTAAAAAATCAACGAGGAATGAAGTATCAAGGAGCGTCAAAGTCCATCCCTCATGTGCGATTTTCGCATTTCGCTAGAAGCTTTTTCAATCGCATCTGCAAGGTCTTCATTTACTCCATATTTTGCGAAAACTTCAGAGAGCTTTTTTTTCTTTGGATAATATTTAATAATTACATCCGAAAAACTGTCTTTCTCTGAAACTTTCAGGCTTTTGAGCCTTTCATAAGCCTCTTCAGTAATGGATATTGTTTTTGTTGCCATATCATATACAAGTACGTGTTGTATATGTATGATTTGTCTCTTAAATTCAGGCAGAGTTCCAGGCAGAGGGGAGCCTGCGGTTAGTTATACAATAAATACAGAAGACTTTAAACGATGATGTTTAAATCCTAGTTTAATAGATCTTTCTTTAGAATCGTGAAAAATTTGAGAAAATATTTCAAATTTGTATGTTTAGATGTTGTTTTAATGGATTTTGCTTTGGAATTTCCTAATGATAATTGTGATTACTGCAAGAAAGAACGTGCAGCATAATCTAATTATAAATAATATAGCCGCTATAGTGATTATCATGTCAGAAACAACAACAATACAGATAACAAAACAAACAAGAGAAGAACTAAAAAAAATCGGTTCAATGGGTGACGACTACAATAAAGTCATAGAGAAATTAATCAAGGAACATAAGGAGCGCCAATACAGGCTGAAAATAGACGCAATAGCCCAGGACGCAAAAACTCACTTCAAAGAACATCCTGAAGAATACATTGATATCGATGCCCTTTAAAGTTTTCATTAAGGCAAAGATCCTTGACAACCTGCCACAAGAAAGAAGAAAACAAGTTAAGGAAGCTTTAAAAGATCTAAAAAATGGATTTCAGGGCGATGATCGGTGTAGAATTGAAGGGTACAAAGAAGAAGTTTTCAGAGTTAGAATAGGGAATTACAGAGGGTCCTATACTGTCGATTTTGAAGAAAATGTAATTATCGTTTTTGATGTTTTAACAGCTGAACAATCACATAAAAAATATGGTCGCCTTTAATTTCCTGCTTGTTTATTTTTTCTGTAGTATGCGGCTTTGCATGCATCCGAATAATGTTCTTTCCTTTGATTTTCTGGTTTAAATCCTAGTTTTAATGGATCTTGCTTTGGGATAGTTTTGTATTTGGATTTTTTATCATTAGTTAATAAAAGACCCACAAGGGCCTTACCATTAAATATTAG
>JBNAKO010000144.1:0-23585 GCA_049706495.1 Methanosarcina sp.
GCAAGATTGAGAAGAAAGACAAAGTGTTATACGAAAAGTCTTCAAATGCTAAAGTACTCTGTTATTCTATTAATGAAGTACAGAAATAAAGAGTTAACTATCTTTAATTAACAATGCCATATTTATTATTATAAAATTTCTAAATTAGAAAAGAAAATCTGAATATAATCCGAATAAGATCTGAATAAGATCTGAATAAAATCTGAAGAATGAGCTATGAAGTAAGATATTTAAGCAAGATTTTTCAAGTTATATAATTTATTCGTAGCACTAAACTTGTATTTAGATGAAAGATTTATTTTAGAAGAAGTAAAATTTTGAAAAAATTAAAAATTATATTCAAAAGCTAATAGCGATCAGTGCTAAAGCAAAAAAAGAGACGATTCTTCGTTTATCATTATTTCATGATAATTGCAGTAGCTGCATTTATAATGTCTGATTATGGTGTCTTTATACTTTAATTCCTTTATGTCAGGTTTTTTATATTCGATCAGAGTTGATTGTTTCCCGCATTTTTTACAGTTTTCAGAAGGAACTTTACTTTTTTCACCTTTATGTTTGTAGATATCCATTAATTCTGTTTTAAAATTCTCGTCCCCGCAGTATTTACATTTCCAGTACCTTGTCATTATTATTCTATAATCTTCAAATGTACTTGTTTCTTTGATTTCAGGCTCTTTAATTTCTTCATATGCAAATTCTTTGCCGCATTTGTGGCAAAAAGTATCTTTGCAGTATTTGTCTACATTTCTAAGAACAGTTCCTATAAAACCGAATAATAATGTGATTAAAAGCAGTCCAATAAAGATTGAATCTTTTATATGCCCAGGAAAAAAATTTATGTTCTTTAAAGACTCTCCGACCAGAGGAAAAGGCATTAACATGAACAAAAATGAGAACGGTATAAGGAGAGATAAAAATAACAAAGAGAGAAAAATAAGCTCAAATAGAGGCATAAAAACATTTGCTGCAGCCTGAATTTTCTGTTTCCCAAAAAGGCTAATTAGAAAAGGAGCTTTTTTTCTAAAAAAGAAATTATAGAATTTTCCTTTATAAGTAATATATAATATTTCTGACTTAACGTCGAGAATATAAGAGGTTTCATTATACTTTTTCTCAGATAATTCATTACTTGGAAACTCTATGCATTTGATTTTTCTCATTCTTCAATACTCTATACTCAATTAGACTAGTCGTTTTAAAAAATATCTTTCCTGATAGTCTCTCTAACAATATAAACTTTTTAGTCATAGAAACCCAGCTATAAAAACAATTAAGAATTTAACTGTCCTGGTCGAAATTATTAAGAGTTAAAATTATAAAAAGTTTAAAAAAGTATAAAAAACTATTGAAAAGGTATTAAAAAAGCATTAGAAGTTAATGAAGCCAAGGCCTGGATTTGAACCAAGACTGAATCGCTCTGCTGGCGATTGCGTGACCGCTCCGCCACCTTGGCAGTCTGCATATTCTAATACAGTTCTAATACTATATAAATTTTTAGATTAAGAGTTTACTTATTGTCTTTGTTATTAAAGATCATATGTAAAAAAAGGTCATATGTAAAGAAATTAGGTTAAAACTCCTTTTTTATTTTCTTTTTTATACACATCTTCAATATACTAAATAAAAAAACCCTTTATATCCAGAACCCCAATAAATAACCAGAAGAATATTTTGAAAAGAAATTGCATATGCTGGGAGTTAGTAAGCATTATGGAAGATCAGGATAATAAGAGCTACCTTACTGAGTTGAAAGAGTGCAAATTGGACTTTTTAGAATGGACCCCCGATCAAGGTGTAAACGTCAGCGATACTTCAAGACAATTTGCAAAGGAATTTCTGAATTTACCAGTAATAGAAGACCACAGTAAAACAAGCGGGTTTAAGGGAGCTAAAAAAATTTTCAATGAAATTGCCTCCATGCTGGTTCGATGCAATACAGAGAATAATGGAGCTATCTCTAAAGCATGTATAGACAGAATTGCAGAGGCAACAGGAACTACAGATAGAAGAGTTTATACTGTCCTGGAAGCACTGGAATCCGAAGGATGGAAGCCCTCAAAGGGATGTTAAGAAAGAAAGTTAAGAAGAGAAGTTAAAAATTGCAATTACAGAAAAAATCCTCTTCAGTGAGATTTTCGTGTATTCTTCAATTAAAGAAATAGACTTAAGGATATGGGTTAGAGATATCCTACCTCCTTTTTAATTAAGAAATCACTCTGGCTTCTTTTTTAATTCCTTCAATCAGGTGTGGACTTATGGATTTTTCAGTTAAAAGATCGACTTTAGCCCCAAGGTAGTCAGAGAGTTCAAGTTCGAGGTTTACCAGAGTCAGCAAGCTTTTCGGCTCACTAAACTCTGCAAGAATATCTATGTCGCTGTTCGGTTTTTTTTCCATCATGAAATTAACTGAGCCAAAACAATCTTATTCGCATCTTAAACGGAAATTGTCCGAACGAAGTGAGGCTATACTAAAAAGAAGAAAATTAAGAAGTGTTTCTATAATCTAAAATAAAAAGAAGCTTTTCAGTTTTATGTGCAATTCATGTGCAATAAATCTTTTAGTGTTTTTTTCTATTTAAACTGGCCCGAGCAAGCTCTGTGAAATGACAGGCAAAGCACTATAAAGATAGTTTTTTGTTTCTACCCCACTGGTTTTATTTATAAGTAATAGCCAGCTTCTGACAACTTTAATGAAGATGAAAAACTGAAATTAATTAAACTTTATTTCAATTGGATAGCTGTTGCCTGCATTTGAACAAGACTATCTAATTCTTAATTTCCAGCGGCTGCACTCTCAGATAAAATTTTAAATTAAAATTTCTCGTTATATGATTAGTATAATCATTATACAATTAAGCTAAAGATTAACACAATATAATAAGAAATAGAAGCATAAAATAATATTATATGTTAAAAATATTATATAGATTGAGTTCCTAGTATAAATTGCGTTCTCATCCCTTGAACACCCCACTAGTAAACGCCTACTCCAAAAAGATCTACCGCAATTTAAGGGATTAAAATCAAGAACTCTCAACCCCGAGATGCATAATCTCTCTTTCCAGAAAAAAGCTAAGCATTAAAATTGTCTTTCAGAACTTCCAGGCTTTTTTGGATGAGGACGCAACCTCTCTTAAAAAATATTTTTTCTCAATTTATCCAATCTTTTTTCCTTTTCTATATCCATATCGTATTTATTACACAATTGTTCTCTTATACAATTGCTCTATATCTTTTAGTTAGTCCAGTTCTTCAATTTCAGTTATTTTTTGTTTTTTTACTTGTATTTTCGATTTTTTATTGTTCGCATCTTTGTTTCATCTATTTTTCACCTATTTATACTCGTATTCATCCTTCTTTGTTTGTTTTTTCTTTATCCAGGATTCCTTCAGCCGCCATAAGCCCGGTTGCAGCCGCATTAACAATATCTCTTGAAAGGCCTGCTCCGTCTCCTGCTGCAAAAAGATTCCCAATATTTGTTTCCATTTTACGGCTTACCTGTAGATGCATGGCATAAAATTTTACTTCAGGGGCATAAAGTAAAGTCGAGTCCGAAGTAACTCCAGGGATAATTTCATTTAAGATCTCAAGGCCTTCAATAATATCCATAACAATTCTGTGGGGCAGAGCCATAGAAATATCTCCTGGCGTAACGTCTTTCAGGGTATTTACAACAAGGTTTCTGGCAAGGCGTTCTTTTGTTGAACGACGGCCGCGCCTTAGATCTCCCATCCGCTGCAGAACAGGCTTTCCTCCTCCGATTGTGGTTGCAAGTTTTGCAATGGAACGTGCATATTTCGTGGTGTTTTCAATAGGTTCTGTAAGTTCCACCCGCACAAGAAAGGCAAAATTAGTATTTTCAGACTCTATGTTTGCCAGAGAGTGGCCGTTTGTAGCTATAAAGCCTTCATATTCTTCCTTTACAACAAATCCCCGTTTGTTGGTGCAGAAAGTCCGCACAAAATCATCATAACGGCGGCTCTGAATATGGAATTTGGGGTCACGGTTAATATTGGTTACAGGGTCCATAACAATTGCAGGGACTTCGACCCTCACCCCAATATCTATTCCTCCATATCTGGCTTCAATCCCATGTCTCTTAATTATGTCCGAAATCCAGGAATAGCCTCTCCTTCCCGGAGAGAGGAGCACATATCGGGCCTGAATAATTTTTCCGTCTTTAAGAACTATGCCTTTACAGATTCCGTTCTCAATTATGAGATCTTCTACTTCGGTTTCAAGTAAAAAATCCACACCTTTGTTTACCAGGTCCTGTTTAAAACGACCTATAACTGCAGGCGCATTATCCGAACCTATATGCCGCTGTTTTATTTCGATAAAACGGGCCCCAACTGACGCAGCTCTCCGTTTTAGTTCGTCAATTTCAGGCCCGATTGTAAGAAGCGCTTCCTGAGGAGCTCCGAATTTAAGGAAAATCCTGTCCACCCTTTCCACGAGTTTCCAGGCTTCAGTCTGGTCTCCCGTAAGAGCTGCAAGGTCTCCTCCGACATCAGGCCGAAGGTTAAGAGTCCCGTCTGAAAAGGTCCCGCAGCCCCCTACCCCGCACATAATATCGCATGGAGTGCAGTGCATGCAGTATGTCTGGGTTTTCATCTGGCAAAACCGTTTATCTATATCCCTCCCCATGTCTACTATAAGAGTTTCTAACGAATTTACCTGAGAATTTTCCTCAGCAATTTCATACGCTGCAAACATGCCTGCAGGCCCTGCGCCTATAATTATTACATCATATTTCGAAGAAATATAGTTTCTTTGGGATTCTTCTTCCTCAGAAAATTTCTCTTGAATTCCCATACCTACCCCTTTCTGAGATTTATATTACCATTTTTACAATTAAATTGTATAGAATGTTTGGGCTGATTCTGAATACTGTTCAATATTGGAAGTTAATTTGCCTCAATTGACAGTTTGGCAATCGAGAATTTATGTTTGAGAATTAAATTGGGCATCTAATAAAAATTATATAAAAATAAACCCTGGTTACAAAATTAAATTTGCAAAATCCTTTTTCCTTTTAAATACGTATGAGGCTATCCGTATAAAAACTTTAATTTTATTTTTAAAACATACAAAAGAATAATTAAAGAAAATTATAAGAACTCATCATTTTAGATTTGCAAATATATAAGCAAAAAACTAAAAGAATAAAGGAATATCTGAGAAAAGGCCATATAACACAATAAATTAAAAGAGGAAATCATAAAAAAAATCATAAATTGGAAAAAATGAAAAACAAAAAGAAAATAAAAGAAAAACAACAAAATAAAAAAGGATATCTCAGTTAAAACTATTCAACTTATTTTTCGGATAATCAATTTCTTTACAGCTTTATTATCCTTATTTTCTGTTTTACCATTATTTTCTGTTCTACCATTATTTATCTGATCAACATTTGCCTTGCTGTCGAAGAGTTCAATCCAGAGCTGGAAGTTGAACTCATTGCCTGCCCCTAGATCTCGGATTCGAATTTCAAAGGGATTTTCTTTTGTTAATTTTGAGATCTCTTTTTCTTCTTTGAATTTCTGGCGAAAAGCTTTTACAGTGGCTTTTTCAGGAGAAACTGCCGAAACAACTCCAAGCATTCCTCCTTTTTCATCCGTGGCAATGAAGGTTTTTTCTTTGCTTTTTTCATTTTTTGCTTGCTCTCCAGACGATTCCTGTTTTATAGTCTCCCGCCTGAGCTGTCTCCTGACTCTGTTTAAGGCATCTGCTGTATTTACTTTTTCTGGAGCAGGTCTGGAAACTTTAACCTCCGAGAGGTGCTTTTCCTTTTTCTCAGGAGGAATGTACGGGGCTTTTCCCAGAAGTTCATGCAGGAGCATAATTGCAGCATGCTTGTCCAGAGGCTCATTATTGTTTCCGCATTTCGGGGACTGGATACAGCTTGGGCAGCCTCCCTCACAGGGACAGCTTTCAATTGCCTTTAAAGTTCCGTCAAGTACCTCTTCGATAAGGTCATACCCTTTTTCGGCATATCCCACTCCCCCTCTATGCCCGTCGTAGACAAAGATCCCGCTTTTTCCTTCAAGATTGGGATGGGAAGGGGTGGAAACTCCTCCAACATCACTCCTGTCCACAAGCAGGTGCAGAGGATACATGGAAATCATTGCATGTTCGACTGCGTGAATTCCGCCTGCAAAATCCAGTTTATGTTCTTCTACTGTTTCTTTAAACCTGTCAGGAAGCTTCAGCCAGACAGCCATTGTCTGAAGAGTTACCGGAGGCATCTCAAGAGGGTGCGCGCTCATTACATCATTGCTGTGCGTCTGGAATTTCCGGTATCCTATTACTCTATCGGTTACTTCGACTTCTCCAAGACCGACTTCTACTTCAGGAGCGTGTATAAGGACTTTTGCTGCATAGGTTTCCTGCACAAGAACTGAAGAATCAATCATTGGTTTTGTATAGTAGCTATCATGTGTCTTTAAAGCCTGGATCTCTTTTTTCTCATAATCGATTTTATTTATGTAGTAAGACTCTCCCCTGTGCATATAAACAGCCCCGGGATGACATTCCCGAAAAGCCAGGCTTTCTTCGATCTCTTTTTCGATCAGGAAGCTCTTTTCGCCTTCAAAAGCAAGCAGGGAATAAGTATTATTATCAATTCCCCGAAGAGATACATGTTTATACGGAAATGGATCAGTGCAGTATCTCAGGTCTTTACCTCTACCCGCAAGTAAACCTTCATTTTCCAGAAGCTCTACGACTCTGGAATAACCTTTTCCAAAATAATTCTCATCCGAATCTCTGAGAGGAATTTCTTTTGCAGCGCAGAGCAAATGGCCTGAAAGAATGTATGGATTTTTAGGGTTAAGGACTGCATTTTCACTATTTCTTTCAAAAAAGTCAGCAGGATTTCTCATGTAGTACTGGTCAAGGGCATTTGTGCCTGCCACAAGTACAACAACGCTCTCATTCTCCCCTCTGCCTGCCCTGCCTGCCTGCTGCCTCGCACTCATAACCGTCCCCGGATAGCCGTCCAGAATACAGGCATCAAGCCCCCCAATGTCAATCCCGAGTTCAAGAGCATTTGTGGAAATAACGCCTCTAAGTTCCCCTGAATTCATTTTTTTTTCGATATCTTCCCTTTCCCGGTCAAAATACCCGCTTCTATAGGAACAGATTGCATGAGCAAGACTGTTGCCAGGGATATTTTCGAGACCGTTGCTCCTGCTTCCAGAATTATAATTATGTTCTCTCTCCCAACCTCGATCTCTTAAAATCTCTCTACAGCTTTTATACATCCTTTCAACTCCCTGCCTGGAGCGCGTAAAGGCAAGGGTCTGCATGCCTGCCTGCACAAACCTGGTAAAAAGAGGCACTGTTTCGGAAAAGCTGCTTCTCCTGAGAGTAGACCCCCTGTTATTCATATAAAGCGGCGGGTTCCAGAAAACGAATTTCTGAGGCCCGTTTGAAGCCCCGTTTTGTTCGATAACCTCAGCTTGCCTTCCAATAAGGGTTTCTGTATGCTCTTTCGGATTTCCTATAGTAGCAGAACAGCAAATAAATTGGGGAGAAGCTCCATAATATTCAGCAACCCGTAAAAGCCTTCTGAGCACGTTTGCCATATTGCTGCCTATAACCCCTCTGTAATAATGGCTCTCATCAACAACTATGAATTTAAGGTTTGAAAAAAAGCCTGCCCATAGATGATGCCAGGCAAGGAAACTCATGTGAACCATTTCAGGGTTTGTAAAAACAATGTTTGTACTCCCGTCTCTAACTTTTCTTTTTTGAGCCTCACTAAGTGCACCTGTATACCTGGCTATTCGGGCTCCTGAATCTAAAGCTGCTTCAAATTCTAAAAAAGCCTTTAACTGGTCATTTACAAGGGCATTCAAAGGAGAAATATAAAGGGCAGTCGCTTCCGGGTTTTCAAGCAAAGTCTCAAAAATAGGAATAAGGTAAGTAAGGGATTTCCCGCTGGCTGTGGTTGTACAGAGTACAATATCTTTTCCTTGCCGGATTTTTTCTATAGCCTCACCCTGATGAGAATATAAAGCTTCAATTCCTGTTTTTGAAAGGGCAGCTTTTACCTGCGATTTTAATGAAATCGGGATATAAACAGCCTCTCGGGCACGGATTTCTTCTATATGGACAATCTGGTTTTCGTAACGGTTAGAAGCTTTTATTTCATCCAGCAGCCGGGAAATTTCCATTTTTCGACTCCATTTAATTTCTTTCCAGCATTATTTGTTCTATCTGATTAGGTTTTTTTCTGTTAGTTTTACTTATGGGTCTTAAGATCTTCATTCATTATCTTTATCATTATATATCGACCCGTATAGCCCGTATATTATTTTAAATAATTTATATTTATTTTTATTGAAATTATTTCTCTACTTGTATTATGTTTTACTCTATCTCTTCTTTGGCTTTACTTTGAATTTATTTTCCACTCTGCTTTCTCTTTGATTAATATTCAGTTTATTCAGAACATTTGCCATTTAATTTTTATTGTATTTGGATTATTTATTATATTTTAGTTGTTTATTATATTTGAGTTATATAACCTGGGCTTGTCCTAGCAATTAAGATCCTTTGCTGCTCTCTGCTGAAAAATTTAACGAGTATCTACTGCGAGAGATTTTTATTTACTACTTAATGGCCAGGAGTTGCGATATATAGAGTGAGTATTCAGACAGTTAGGGAAATGTCAACTATTAGGTAAAAATTGGATAGAGTTGACAGCCTCTGGTCAGGAATTGATAAATTCGAAAGCTGTGTTTATAAATTATAAGAATGTATAAATTATAAGAGTGTAAATAATTAAAAGACTGGATAAAATAGGACAGAATAAAAAGTAAAAATAATTTTAACAAAATAATTAAGACAGACTCTTATCTTACCCACCCAGTAAGGTCGTTATGACAGTAATTATGATTCCTACAAAGGCAGTACTAAAACCTGTTGTTGCTTTTGCAGATAAGCTTCGGCCTTGTGCTCTGTAGAATCCTATTATGAACAATATAAAGATTCCTAAAAGGTTAGACATTAACAAAGCTGTACTTAAGTCGTCTATCAAAAAGAAGGGAAAAACAACAATTAGACCGGCCCCTGTAGAGACCAGGAATGTACTTAGAACAATATTTAAAGTGTCTCTTGTGGAAAGCTTCCTTCTAAGCTCAACTTCGGCTAGATCTTCCACCAACTTTTGGTACAATTCTTCTCTATTCTCTTCACTGAGGTTTCTTAAAATTGTGTCGTCCAGTTCATTTTTTATGAGCGAAAGTGTGTCTTCATTATTCCCGGGTGATTTCGAAGATTCAATAATATTGTTTTCTGCCCGCGTAATATACCTTTCTTCCCAGGCATAAAACAAGCCGTCTGCAATTCCCAGGCTACACAGCAGAATAGCGCTGAAAATACAACCGTATAATAATATATTCCTGCTAAGGCATTATAATCACAAAGGCTACTGGTAAATGTAATTGCAATTATTACGGCATACATTACTTCAGCGCTTGCCCAATACTTTCCAATGTAATCAGAGAGCCTCATAATTAGAATATATTTCTGGGATTTCTTGGCTTTATCTGTTCTCTCTTAATTTTATATAAATGATTTTATTTTTTTCGTTTTATCAGATTCTTATGAAGATTTAATTTCACAAAAAAATTATAACACAAGTTTAAAGTTTGCAAAAAAGTTCACATTATACATTATTCGATTGATGAATGATTTAAATTTTAAGATAGCCTCTGAAAGAGATTTATAGTCTTCAGAAGCCTTCTGAAATTCAAGCTTATAACAAGTCGAACTCAAAAATCTGTATATTTATTATTCATCTGGTAAACAGGAAATATTTACGAGTTGATTATTTTCAAGAGTTGATTATCTTCAGTAGATAGCAGGAGGCCAGATCAAAATTCAACCCTTGGAACCTCTCTTTCTGCCTGCGAAGTTTCAAATAGTTCCTTTTTCTGGAATCCGGCCAGAGCCGCAACAATATTTTTCGGAATTGTCTGAATACTGATGTTATATTTCATGACGGTATCGTTGTAAAACTGTCTTGCATAGGAAATTTTATTTTCAGTATCTGAAAGATCTTTTTGAAGCTGCATGAAGTTCTGGTTAGCCTTTAATTCTGGATAATTCTCTGCAACTGCAAACAGGGATTTTAAAGTTGAAGAAAGATAGTTGGAAGCTTCTGCAGTTTCATTAACATCATGTGCGGCCATAACTGCAGCCCTGGCTTTTGTAATGTTTTCAAAAAGATTTTTTTCATGTTTTGCGTATCCTTTCACGGTTTCTAACAGGTTTGGAATAAGGTCGTGCCTTCTTTTGAGCTGGACTTCAATCTGAGCCCAGGCGTTTTCCACCCTGTTTCGCTGCTTAATAAGATCATTGTAAATCAAAACAAAAATTAAGCCTAAAACTAAAATTAAAACCAGTAAAATTTCCAGTAACAAATAAACCGCCTTCTTTTCTTATCCTTTTTTAGCCTTTATTCAGTATATTTATCCTGAGCTCCAGGTTTTTTATAAGTTATTATATATTTATAAGGAATTATATCTTTTATAATATTTTTCATCTCTATCAGGAGAATCAGTTTATTAATTTTAAATTTATGTTCAAATCTGGTGTATTAAATATACAATTACATGAAATTTGTAATTAAATGAAATATATTGTTAAATGAAATATACTATTAATGTAACATATTATTAAATGTAATATAACTTAATACACAAAAACTTCACCGGGCTCCGCCACCTCCACCCCCGGAACCTCCTCCTACTCCTCCAACTCCACCACCTCCCTGAGAAGCCGGATTTGATGAGGCATAAGCGCTGTCAAAGCCAGAACCGAACTGAGAATAGTTGTGGTGTATAAGATAGAAGCTGCTTGTCTGTAATTGTTCTTGCGGAACAACAAGTGTCATATTCCGAATTACTTCTTCTGCAACTCCAAGGGCAGTAGCATATACCAGATAAAAATCCCAGATTTTTATCGATTCTGGAGGGTGTTCTTTAAGAGCTGAAAAATCCGTAAGATATTTTTTGAAATTATTCCATTTTTCATAATAGAGTTTCCCTTCAGGAGTCCACTGACCAAGTACTCTTTCGCCTGCTACGGAAATAGCAATCAAAAGGATTCCAAACCCGCCAATTAAGAAAACAAGAGTATTCAGACTGGAAGCCAGAGGAAATTCATTTGAAGGGAAGTTTTGTGCAATTATCAAAATGTAAAAAATTGCCAAAGCCGCAAGTACGCCTGCGAATATTCTGATATAATTATTTCCCTTATTTCGGAAAAGTTTCTCGATCCCTGTAAGGGCTTTAACCCTCTTATTCCAGTAAGTGATAAAATCATAGAACTCGGTCCCATTTCCAAGTTCTTTTTTCAACTGTTTCCAGGATAATTCATGTCCAGATGCATGACTTTTTAACAGGTCTAGCACATCTTTTTCAAAGCCCTCAAGCTTATTCGAGTTTTCAAGACTTCCTTTATTATTCGAATCAGGATTCCTTTCAAAGATTTCAAGGAAAATATCTTCAGATCTGGATTTAGATAAGCCTGCCCACTTACTTTCTTCCACTTCAACGGTACGTAATGAGATATAGCCCCTGTTAACCAGGTCCATAATTGTCGCTGTAAACCCGCTGATTTTCGGAATCCCGCCTTTTCCTTCCATTATAGCATTGACAACAGCAGCTTTTGAATCCGTAGGAGGCTCTCTCTCATATATCCCGTTGTAATCTATTTTTGGCTCTCTCCCATATCTGAAGTATATAAAAACCGGAAATATAAGTGCAAGTAGCCCGGATAAAAGCGTTGCATTGTATATATTCTTTAAAATCGAACCTCTCTGCTGGTATTCATTTTCAATGGTCAGGATTTCCTTAAGTCCTTCTGCATTGTCTATTTGAACAAAATTCGGATTGGGAGAGTCAATTCTTGGAAAAACAACACGGACCTCATACCATTGATAGGCAGGAATTTCATATGTGCTTATTTTGAGGACATTATTTTCCGTATTGACCTGTTCTGTATAACTGGTTGGATGAATCCAGTACTGAATTGAACTTTCATTTTCTACAGGAAGAGCAATACTCCCTTTCAAGTTCCCCAAGGGTTTGTCCCATTCATCTCCCCATAACTTGTAATGAAATTCCGAAATATCCCTGTGAACTTTAACTGCGCCATAATGATCGTAAGAAATAAAAAAAGTAACCTTTTCAGGGGTAGGAGTGGGAAGGGAGCCTATTAGCTCATATCCGTCAGGGATTTTATTTACGCTGAACTTACATGTATTATCAGAGCAATAACCTGTAATATTATGTATGGATTCTCCGGGGGGCACATTGAGTTTTCTGAAAACCTCATTGTAATTCCCGTCAAATGTATACGATATTGCCTCCTGAACATGCACTATACCATTGGGATCAATAGTTATATTCGATGTAGCTTCATCCAGAGCATAGTCTCTTGCACTTGCTGAGGGCACCAGGCAAAGGAAAACAAGAAAAAGAACAAATGTTTTTAATGCTAAAGAACCGTTATTTGGATCCGTATCAGGTTCATGAGAATAATTGAAAAAGCGCAATAAAATTCCTCCACCTGCATATCATTTTTTAGATATTAATCTTTTTCTCAAGTTTTCGGAAGTTCTAAAAAATTACTTTTATAATATGCCCATATAATATTGCTTTGCTTATTTTTTAAATAAGCTAAAAATCAGTGACTAATTGTAAAAGACTTTTATACGTAATAGAGTTTTTTCTGAAATCCATTTTTATAAAAGCCAGAATTGAGGTAGCAAAAAATGAGAGCTTTAATACAAGGATCTTCTTTTCCTGAAGCTTTCTGTACCTGTAAATTTCTCTGCCGTCCCAAAATCTAACTTATAACTTTAAAAACAGATCAAAATCGAATAAAAATAAAATAAAAATCGAACAAAAATCGAACAAAAAATGAATTTATGTTGATTGTATTTATAAAGACTTATAACATAAAGCTTTATTAAAATTAAAAGCTTATAAAAAAGGGAATATTACAAGGGGATATTAGAAGGCTATAGTACTTCAATCTTTGATTATAGCTGACTTAATTATATTAAACTAGGAATAAACACCTAATCGAATAACAGAATTTCAGGCTATCCAAGTATCCAGAATATAATAAAATAAAAGGTTAAAGTTGTATATTTATCAATGATAAGTATCGTGAGCACGGGGAAGGGTCAATGATTTGGGGGCTGGTGAGGAGGCTACAGCTATAAAATATATTTAGTAATTAGCTGAATCCGTTTTAGAATTCAATAGAATCCTGCTATTTGTAAATTATTCGATCTGCTGGAGATTTATTACTGATTAAAGGTCTTACGAAATTAGATTACAGATTCTTTTGTATCAATTGTTTATTAGCTGTCCGCATAAACCGAATCTATGCAAGCTGCATGCTCGCTACCAGCTGTTTTCCTTTAGCTCGGCGCTCTGCTCGAAGGTCAAATGAATCGTAAAGGTGAGAAAAAGGATTAAAGTTGAACACTATGACAATTCAACCAGATAATACAATTTCTTATCACCAGTCGGTTGAGGAAGTCCTGACTGGACTAGGCACAGATACCCGGAATGGTTTAAGCGGAAAAGAAGCGCAGGAAAGGCTTGAGAAGTATGGGAAAAACGAATTACTGGCAGAAAAGCCTGTACCTGCATGGAAGAAATTCCTTGAACAATTTCAGGATATCCTTGTTATTCTTCTCCTTATTGCAACCCTGATTTCAGCAGCCTTATGGCTCTATGAGCGTGATACTGCCTTACCCTATGAAGCAATTGCTATTTTCGCTGTTGTGCTGCTCAATGCGATTATGGGATATGTTCAGCAGGCAAGAGCTGAAGAAGCAATGGCAGCCCTTCGCCAGATGTCAGCGGCACAGGCTAATGTTATTCGAGACGGCACAAGGCAGAGTGTTCCTGCAACTGATGTAGTGCCTGGAGACATCATTATCGTTGAAGAAGGCAATACCGTTCCTGCAGATGGGCGTGTGATTCAGTCTACCGCACTTCAAATGGCTGAGGCGGCCCTTACAGGCGAGAGTTTGCCGGTTTTAAAAGACCCGCTTCCAATCTCAGAAGAAGTAGGGCTTGGAGACCGGGATAATATGATTTTCAGCGGTACAGTAGCTGTTTACGGGCATGGGAGAGCTGTAGTTACAGCTACCGGGATGCAGACTGAGATAGGGCGTATCGCAGGAATGTTAAAAGCAGAGCCAGAAGAAGTTACTCCCCTTCAAAAAGAGCTGCACCGCGTTGGCAAATTACTCGGGCTTGTTGTTGTCCTTATTGCGATTGTAATGATTACAACCATACTCCTGGTTAGAGATGTAAATGGTTTTTCAGCGCTTTTTGATGTCCTTATTTTAGGGGTAGCCCTGGCAGTTGCAGCAGTGCCTGAAAGCCTGCCTGCGGTCGTAACAGTTGTGCTTTCTCTTGGAGTACAGCGCATGGCAAAGAAAAACGCTATTGTGCGCCACCTCGAAGCTGTTGAAACTCTAGGTTCAGCAAATGTTATAGCCTCGGATAAAACAGGTACACTTACAAAGAACGAAATGACTGTACTTGCGGTAGTTACTGCAAATGGTCGGGTTAATTTAGAAGGCACGGGTTATGCTCCTGAAGGAAATGTGCACAGGGAAGATGGAGGAGAAATCGGAGGTTCACTTCAGTCCGAGTTCATACGTACACTTGCTGCTGCTGACCGGGCAAATAATGCAGTGCTTCATGAACGCAACGGGCGCTGGACTGTCTATGGGGACCCGACTGAAGGAGCCTTGATTGTTGCAGCCCGTAAAGCCGGTTTAGAAGCTGAAGCCCTTAATGCCCGCCTGGCCAGGCTTGCAGAAGTTCCTTTTTCTTCGGAACGCAAATTGATGAGTACGGTTCACAGTGATGCCGAGCAAAAAGAACGCCTTCTGGCCTTTACCAAAGGAGCTCCTGATATACTGCTTGCCCGCTGTACAAAAGAGCTTGTAGGCGAGGAAATTAAGCCGCTGGCTGCAGAAAGGCGAGCCGAGATTTTGAAGAAAAACGAAGAACTGGCATCTGAAGCCTTAAGAACCCTTGCAGTTGCTTTCCGCATCCTGCCAAAGGACGCCTTGAAAAACGAAGAATGGGATGAGACCCTTGAGCAAGACCTTGTTTTCCTGGGCCTGATTGGCATGATTGACCCTCCGCGCAGGGAAGCAAAAGATGCAGTTGCACGCGCTATGGGCGCAGGGATTCGTCCAATGATGATTACCGGAGATCACCCTAAAACTGCCTCGGTCATTGCAAGGGAGATTGGAATCCCTACTTATGACAGGGTTGCTACTGGGGCTGAACTTGAAAAAATGCCTGAAGAGGAACTTGACAGGACAGTCCAGGAAGTTTCGGTTTATGCCCGCGTGAACCCTGAGCACAAACTCAGGATTGTAAACGCATTACAAAGAACAGGGGCAATAGTAGCGATGACCGGAGACGGGGTAAACGATGCACCTGCCCTGAAAACTGCAGATATCGGGATTGCAATGGGCATAACAGGCACTGATGTTTCCAAGGAGGCAGCAGATGTAGTACTTGCAGATGATAATTTTGCAACTATTGTCGGAGCCGTTGAAGAAGGGCGAGCGATTTTCTCAAATATCCGGAAGTTTTTACGATATTTGCTTTCCTCAAACCTTGGAGAAGTTATGATAATGTTCTTCGGGATCCTGCTCGCAGATGTAATCGGTCTTACAGGAGAAGACGGAGGAGTGGGCTTACCCCTGCTGGCAACACAAATTCTCTGGATCAATCTTATCTCAGACGGGCCGCCTGCCCTTGCCCTCGGAGTTGATCCGGCAGAAAAAGGACTTATGGAAGAACCACCACGTCCGAGAGAAGAAGGAGTGATAACCCGGGGTATGTGGGCTGCAAACCTTTTTACAGGTGTAGTTATGGCTGTAGGAGCATTATTTATAATTGATTCAAGTTTACCCGGAGGGCTGATCGCTGGTTCAGGCAGCCTGGCTCATGCCCAGACAATGGCCTTTACTACTGTAGTGCTATATTCACTCTTTGTGGTTTTCAATGCCCGTTCAGATAAACAGAGTGCTTTTGTCGGGCTCTTCTCAAATAAATGGCTCTGGGGAGCCGTAATATTGTCTTTCCTGCTCCAGGTTGCGGTTGTTTATATCCCATTTTTGCAGCAAGCTTTTTCGACCGTGAGTTTGAGCCTCAATGACTGGTTACTCTCGCTTGCAGTTGCAAGTTCAATACTTTGGCTTCGGGAATTAACCAAAATTATTGTACGGGCAAAGGATAACAGAAAAAAAGGAGATCATATGTAATGTCATATGTAATTATAGAAGAAATATCAATTATTTTTCAATTTTTCTTTGAAAACAACAAAAACACAAATTTTTACTGAATTTGAAGATTCACTGAATTGAAAATTTCCTGGATTATAATTTATTAAATTTAAAAAGTTAGATTAAAAATTTTCTAATATAGAAATGTATTAAATTGAAAAGTTTCTAACTGAAACTTTTTTTTGAATTAAGCAAAAACTCTCTTTAAAAATTCTCTTTAAAACTCTCTTTAATAACTTGACAAAACTAACTTTATTAACTTACATATTTCTTTAAGCGAGCTTTGAAGCTTTTAGCCCCGCCTGAAGAACTCTTTTTTCCAATAAGGAATGGGAAATAATTGTTGATAAGGAAAATTAAAGGTACGAGGCAGAGAAGATTTAATATTGTTAAGCCCAGAGCAAAACCAATATTGTAATGGACAGCCTCAATTTCAATTCCCAGGATAAGGACAGTCAGTTTTGTAAAGATATCTTTAAGAGGAAAATGAAGGGCAAGTACAATCAGGCTGTTCTTTCCATAGTATTCCAGAACTCTTGAACTTCCAACTTTTTTGAAAAGATAGAAGAAGGTAAAAATTCCTGAAAAAGCCAGAATATAGTAAGAGGAAAAACCTCCATATCTTAACACGTTCATATTGACTTTATCTGCAGTAGGGAATTGAATAAGGTAAGCCAGATAAAATAAATTTAGAAAAATAAAGAACCCGGCGAAAAGCCTTTGATTTTGATAAAAAGTTTTGGTAAAACCTGAGTTTTTCTGAGAATAAAAGTTTACCGTGCTTTTTTCTCCTGCTTTTGCCACTGAATTTTTTTTCGGTTCTTCTTCTCTTTCTGTTTCAATTAATTTTCTAAAGAGATTCCCTGCCCCATAAAACACTACAGCAGTAAGAGCTACGTCAGCGTTCCAGAACAGCCTGAAAGGAATATACAGAGAATAAAAATATCCAATAATCCCGGCTATAGCAAGCCAGAAAACAAGTTTCTTTGGTTCTGAATAATATTTTTTTGCAAATCCATAGAATAGAAGCTCAGTTACAAAAAGGCAGCTCAGGAACCAGAGAGGCGGATTATAGGAAACCATTGGGCCAAGAGCGTAAAGGATGGAATAAAGGCCATAAAGTGCACTGTTTTTAAAAAAATCTATATTTGTAACTCCCGGCTGGAAACCTGCATCCAGTAAAAAGTAAAATAGACAGGTGAGCAAGGCAAAGCAAAAATAAGGCACAATAAGAGATCTGAACCGCCCTTTTACAAAAGCCGGGGTTGAGCTGGCATATTTCCCGAAATCAAATAAAAATCCCGAAATAAAGAAAAAAAGTGGCATATGGAAAGAGAATATATAAGTGTCAAGCGCTACTGGCAGGCTGTGATGTGCCAGCACTACAAGTATGATTCCAATCCCTTTTAAAGCATCAATCCATTGAATTCGCATATGAACCCGGTAAGTAAACAGTGTTAACAAGATATAAATGTTTTCGTTTTTAAGTTTTATAAAAGACCCTGGATAATATGAAAATTATATATTGATTCTAATTTTAAGAATTCTAATTTTAATAATCCAAATATTAATAATTCAAATTTAAATTGTAAAAAAGCAGGAGATTATTCTATTTTGAAATAATAAAAGAGGCTTAAAACTCGATAAACTGGATTTAAACTAAATTTCTGAGCTGAAATTAGATTTATAAAAGTTGAATCAATTCTTATTAAATTTATAAAATAAGTCTTATGTTTACGTTAAAATTTTTATTTCAAAATAAATATTTGGTTAAAGCCAATTTTTTGTATAATTAATTTAAAATAATTTACGTTATTAGTAGATTCTGGAGTTGGGAAATGGGGTATCATCCATAAGAAATTGCCTGGAGATAATAATCCTGTTCAAATTGACCTGCTTGGGGGAGCATGAGTGATTTGAAGGGGCTGTATTGGGGGATGCAGCAGAAAGATAATCTCCGGGCTTCTTCTTACGAAATTTTTCCTGTCGTTCTTCACCTGTTTTTCGTATCCGATTTTTTATAATATTTTTGCATAACATTTTCTCAAAACTTTCAGGCTGGGTTATTACGAGAAAGAAGATTTATTGGAGTTAGCCATTCCCTACTTTAAAAATAGACTTGAAAATAATGAGTGCTGTATCTTTATTACTTCAGAACCTCTCAAAGTTCAAGATATAAGAGAGACTTTGAAAAAAGCTATTCCTAATTTTGAAATTTATCTCGAAAAAAGGCAAGTCGAAATAGTTCCTTAACTGGGTTGGTTCTTTAAAGAAGGCGTTTTCAACACGGAAAGGGTCTTGGACTACTGGCTAGGAAAGCTTAACAGGGTCCTTGCTTCTGGTTATAAAGAGCTAAGAGCAATGAAGGATATAAGCTGGGTGGAAGAAGAAAATTGGGATAATTTCCAGGAATATGAGAAAAAATTGAACGGGATCATTAATAAAAACCAGATGATTCTCTTATGCTTTTACCGTTCCGATACGTGCAATGCGACAAATATAATGGATACTGTCACAAATCATCAAGTGGTTTTAGCTAAAAGAAGAGGAAAATGAAAAGAAATAAAGAGTTCCAAAAGAAAAGGCATCCTTGAGTGCAAACAAACCAGAAAGGCCCTGCTGGAAACCAACAAGCGTTATAATATTCTTTTTACAAATATGACAGATGGCTTTGGACTTATGGAAATTCTTTATAATAAAGTCGGAAAGCCCTATAATTATCGAAGCCCGTTTTAGCAAGTACAATTGGAAAATAAAATTAAGAAACATATTGCTTTTTTCTCTGTTTCTGCAATTCTATCTTTAAAGTCCACTCCTCGGGCAAAGCTTTAAATCAGATGATTCAGTTTATCGCATGTTTCATTTTCGGGATTAGGTCCCGTTGGAATGTAGTCCTGCACGCAGGGCTGAACCGTGAAACAAAAGTGAAACTTGGTGTTTAAATGGTAAAATCTTTTTACGCATATGTACGTGATGCATGGAAAAACCCTGATGAGACTTATGTAAATGAACTCCGCTGGGAGCGCTTACAGGTCTGGAGAAAGCAGGGGTCTGTGACCAGAGTCGAAAGACCAACCAGAATTGATAGGGCCCGCACCCTTGGATATAAAGCCAAACAGGGCATTGTTGTTGTCAGGGTAAAGGTTCGCCGCGGTGGGCTTGGAAAAACAAGGTTCAACCGTGGGAGAAGAACCCAGAGGATGGGAAAGAATAAGATCACAGGCGGAATGAGCATCCAGAGGATTGCTGAAGCCCGTGCTGACAGGAAATACCCGAATCTTGAAGTGCTTAACTCCTACTGGGTAGGCGAAGACGGAAAGAACAAGTGGTATGAAGTTATCCTTGTAGACCCTCACCACCCTGTCATAAAGAGCGACAAAAACCTGAACTGGATCTGCGACCCCTCAATCAGAGGCAGAGCTTCAAGAGGTAAGACCAGTGCAGGCCGCAAGAGCAGGGGTATGTCTACACGCGGCAAAGGTACTGAGAAAACCAGGCCAAGCATTCGCGTACACAGGAATAGAGGAAAGTAAGAGTCGAGGCAAGTGATTCATCACATAAATCTGCGTGTGCTCGCCCACGCAACCGAAGACGTATCCAGAGTCAGAGAGGCTCTGGACTTTTTTTTATCCGGGGCCGCCGCTCAAGATACGAGCAAAGAAGGAAATCTAATTGAGGAACTTCAGGCTGAAGGGCATCACGGAAACCCGATTACTATTCTGAGCGCCCAGCTTAAGAAAAAGGCAGACTGCCTGAGATTTGCGCATTTTGTCAGGGAAAGGCTTTCTGAAGCCGATGTGGCTCAGCTCAGGGAAGAAATGCCTGACAGGCTTGACGATTATCAGGTCTTCCATCTCCGCTTTGATAAGCAGGCTGCATACTTACAGCAGGTTAAGCTAACTGATTCCTCGGATGCAATTACTGCAAAAATCAAGATTGAGACCTATCCGAAGAACAGGGAGAAAGCCGGAGCGATCGTGGAGGAGTTGTTTGGGTAAGCCTAAATTTTACGATTTTTGTGTGCATACTGTTCCTGATGGAGAAAATTCTTTTCAAGAAATGGCTACTCTTGCCCGGTATTTTGGATATTCGGGGATTGCGGTTGCAAACCATTCGGACAAACTTTTTCAATCAAAGGCTGCTGCTCCGAAGCCCCAAAAAACGCCGGAAGCAGGCTCAAAAAATACGGAAGACTTAAAAAGCCCTGGAAATCAGTTTAAAATTGAATCTGCAATCGAACCTAAAATCAAACCTAAAACCGAATCTGAGCCCGAAATTACGGCCGAATCCGGGTTTGACATTTTTAAAGGAATCGAGCTTGTGGAAGAAAATCCTTCCAAACTGCAGGGTTTAATTGGAAAATTCCGGAAAACAGTAGACGTGCTTATAGTACACGGAGGCTCGGAAAACATTAACAGGGCAGCCCTTGAGAACCCAAGAGTTGATATCCTTAACCACCCGGCTTTTGAAAAAAGCAGCGGGCTAAACCAGGTGCTTGCAAAAACAGCAGCAGAAAATAATGTTGCAATTGGGCTCTCCCTTCGGCCTATTTTACATTCCAGAGGTTCAAGACGGATACATTTATTATCAGATTTAAGGGTAAACCTTGACCTTGCAAGAAAATATGATGTCCCTTTTATTTTGCTGAGTGACGCAATGTCCTGTTTTGACCTGCGTGCGCCAATGGAGGCCCTTGCTGTGGCTGAAGTTTGCGGGCTTGAAGAAGCTGAAGCCCTGGGAGCCATAAGTACGGTCCCCGAAAAAATCCTTGCAAAAAACAGGCCAGGACCCGGGCATATCAGGGAGGGAATTGAAGTGATTGAGGAGGACTGTTTTTGAAACGTCTGCTTCCTTCGCTTCGGGCAAAAAAACGTTACCTGGCATTTGAGCTGATTTCCGAAAAGCAGACGAATGCTACCCGGGGGGATATTGTGAAAGAAATTATGTCCTCAGCATCAGCCCTGCTTGGAGATGTTCAAGCCAGTGAATGTGAGCTTAAAATCCTTGGGTTTGAAAATAATAAAGGAGTCGTCCAGTGTGCCCACATAAAAGTAAAAGAAACAAGAGCTGTTATTGCAGCCATTACCCGGGTTAATGGGAGAAGAGCAACTTTACATATACTGGGCAGTTCAGGTACCGTAAAAAGAGTCACTGAAAAATTCCTCCAGAATGAGAAGGTTTGAATCCAGCATTAATCAATTACTAAGATGGTTTATAAATGGATTATAAATTGATTTTAATAGTTGTCAAAATAATTAATTATCAAAATTAATTATTAAAAAAATTGTTAAAATAAATTTAGGACTTACGCGGTTGAACTGAATAATCAACGGCTTTAAACCTTCAACTTTATAAAGCAGTATTTAATAGTGAAGTCTATTGAGCCTGTTTTTGAATCTCAAGTGCGTAAGTTCTAAAATTATTAATTATAACCATTTTAATGTTTTTATCAGGAGATATTAGTTAATGTTACCTAGTTAATATTACCTGGTATTGATTTTATTGTATAGCATTGATTTTTATTAATTTTTTAATAAACTTCTCTTAGATTTTAGCAAATTTTATCAGATCAGGTTTATTTAAGTCCATATTTATTGAATAAATGTTTAGCAAGCTATTAATTTACCAAGCAATTTATAAATAAGATAGCTGTCTAGTGAAATATCTATTAAATAGCATCCATGATTTATTAATGAGAGATCCGGTAACTGGCTAACTAACATGATCCATTAATAACAAACTATGGGAATAATGGGAAACCAATTAATATTATTAAGAAAGTAATAATAAAGAAAACTGGTTTGATAAATCAATCTAACGAACTTATCCAGTAAGCTATTTAATATATAATATAACGAATGAGTATTTGTGTAACCAGATATAATTAGTATAATAAGACTGGCAAACCCTGATTTGAGAAAAAATTCTGAGTATCAGGAAATGCAAGTGGTAAGGGTCTGAATTTGAGGGAATAAACCCTTTGCAGAAGAACTCTAAAGATGAAAATCTTCAGATTTCTAATAAGGACTTAAATGCAATATGAAGGCTCAAAAACTCTGGGCTTCACAAGCATTATAACTTAGTAAATACACTTTATTAACAGACTTAGTTAACAATATAACCAGACCTTAAAAACCATTGAAATGTCCAGGTGTATAGAGTGTCCAAATCCAGATTACACCTGGAAAATATATACAGGAAAAATACCTTAAATTTCCTGTTTATTGAGTATTTTCGGATATAATCGAAAATACTTCGTAAGGGTTGTAAATCCCGGTAGGTTAAAAACTCTAATAAGGAAGAAATACGTTATAGGGAAAAATAGATTTCCTTACCTGCATACTGGGTCTGGGACTTTAAGTTCCTGAATTTTCGGGATATCCGTATGTGATCACTGACCAAAGCCTTTTTTGGGAGGGTAGTGATTTAGCTAACGGTTCTAAGGATACAAATCCTGAAAGAAAAACCGGAAATTTAACCGGGAAAACTTGAAAACATTATAGAATATAAATTAAGGGAGATAAGGAATATGCAGATGGCACCACAGATGGGTTATGACAGGGCAATTACGGTTTTTAGCCCTGACGGAAGACTTTTTCAGGTAGAATATGCCCGCGAAGCGGTAAAAAGGGGAACAACAGCCGTGGGGATAAAGGCAGCAGATGGGGTTGTGCTGCTGGTTGATAAGAGGATAACAAGCAGACTTGTGGAAGCTGAATCTATTGAAAAGATTTTCCAGATTGATGACCACATAGGAGCCGCAACTTCAGGCCTTGTGGCAGATGCCCGTTCCCTTGTTGACAGGGCACGTGTCGAAGCCCAAGTTAACAGGGTTTCTTATGATGAACCCATAGGTGTGGAAGTTATCTCAAAGAAAATCTGCGATCACAAGCAGACTTATACCCAGTACGGCGGAGTTCGTCCATATGGAACTGCCCTGCTTATTGCAGGGGTAGACGATAACGTGCCCAGGCTTTTTGAGACAGACCCGAGCGGCGCTCTTCTCGAATATAAGGCAACTGCTATAGGAGCAGGAAGAAATGCAGTTGTTGAAGTGTTTGAAGCTGACTACAGAGAAGATATGAATATCGATGTGGCTATCCTTCTCGGTATGGATGCCCTTTATAAGGCTGCAGAAGGAAAATTCGATGCAAGTACCCTTGAAGTCGGAGTTGTTTCTCTGCAGGACAAAAAGTTCCGCAAACTTGTTCCTGAAGAAGTTGAGAAT
>JBNAKO010000145.1:0-10863 GCA_049706495.1 Methanosarcina sp.
CATCCCAAAACTAATTTTTATTCGACATCAATAAGATTTTGAAAATCATTTTCCGTATCATAAGATCAATTGATTATTTCAAATTCCAGATATAGTAACATAAACCTGAGTTTTGGGATAGGCTTATAGTTAGGTTTTGTCAAACTGCATAAACTATTTGAATTAGTAATGCATAATAATTATTATGATTCCGTTTTGGTATAATCTTTACATGGGAATGGGTAGCGGTATAATAATCGATTTTATTGCTATATGTTTTATGAAGAAGAAGCATTGAGATGAAGAGGAAACACTGAGTTTTTCACCATCTTGGAGTTCTTCCACTTCAAAGCAGACTTAAATTGCCTCTCTTATACGTTCCATAAACTGCTCAATATTTTTCATTGATTGTAACATCCGGTATGTCAGGAACTTTTGCTATATAGATGCCATCCTCATCTTGTTCAATCAGGACTGTGTAATTTAAGCTCTTGCTTAGTATTATTACTATAATATTATTTAACCGATGATTATTTAAAACTACTTAAGAGGCTACATATAGTAATAAATGTTACTGTAAAATATTACTGTAGCAATATAGTTTTATATGATACTGTTTTGGTCGAGTGAACATAACAAGTAAATTTCGTGATTTTTAATTATTTGATATATTTTATTTTATGTAAAAATTGAACGATTTTTTTAAATGTGTTGTTACTTCCTGCAATATAACTATATGCTATGTACGGACAGTATATAAAGATCTGAAAAAATATTAAAAACGTATTGCTGTTTTTAACAATGAGCCCATCCCAAAACTCAAAATTATTGCTCTTAATCCTGTGTTCCAGATTATCAACTGTGCTCCTTATAACATAAGTAATTTTGAGAAATTAGAATTAATAGGTAAAAATGGGTTTTGGGATAGCCTCAATAATAAATTATCCTTTTTATTTCTTATGTGATGATTAAAAAAGAATACACGTTTGAAAAAAACGTGTTTGTTTTGATTCAGGATAACTTTTTTTGCTAATAATCCTATTTCCAAACTTTGTTAAACTGTTAATTAACCCTGATAGGTATCTCTAACTCAAGAGTTTAACTCTTTGGGGACATATGGTATTTATTCAAATATTTCAGGTACTATACGCCTGGCAACGTCCTCATATGCTTTGGAAATATCGCCTTTATCGAACCTGAAAACGTCTTTATCCATTGATTGGCCGGTCTTTTTATCCCAGAACCTGCAGGTGTCGCAGGAAATCTCATCTGCGAGGATAATTTCTCCGGTTTCCGTTTTTCCGAATTCCAGTTTGAAATCAGGGAGTACAATATCTCTCTGGTCAAGATAGGGCACAAGCAGTTCGTTAATCCTTAGAGCAAGTTTTCGCAAAATGGCAAGTTCTTCCTGAGTTGCAAGACCAAGGGCCAGTGCAATATCATCATTAAGCATCGGGTCCCCGTAATCATCGTTCTTAAAATCAAAAACGAGTACAGGAGATTTAAAAATAGTGCCTTCTTTAATAGGGTACCTTTTTGTAATTGAGCCTGCGGCAATGTTTCTGACAATAACTTCAATTTGTATGATTTCAACTTTCTTTACAAGCATATCTATGTCTGAAAGCATTTCCACAAAATGGGTCTTGACGCCCTCGGCTTCGAGCATTTCGAAAAGTTTTTTCGAAATCTGGGCGTTGTAATACCCTTTCATTTCCATTTCCCCTTTCTTTTCTCCGTTAAAAGCAGTTAAGCTGTTTCGGAATTCGGCGATAAGGGTATTGGGATCATCCGTCTTATAGATGGTTTTTGCTTTCCCTGAATAGAGTTGTTCTCTTACCATGCAATTGTCCTCTAGGGATAATTTGAATTTCCTTAGATAGAGATATCTTCGGAATGATAGTTTTAAATATAGGAATTCTGATAATGCACAAGTTTTAATAATACTGAATCTTTCGGAAATAAAATCTAATTCTTTGATTTTTATCTGAAATTCAGTCATTTTCACGGAAATCTCCGGTCAAGATAATCCAGGGATTTCCCAAATTTAATTTCTTCGCTGGCATGAGGGATTTTCCGGAACTGATAGGGGTTTTTCAGGAAAATGTCTCGAAATTCCATGAAGAGATAGACTAGATGATAACGTCTTCTGCTAGATAAAGTTATCATCTCCAGTTATTTTTCGACTTCCTGTCGGCTGCTTCGTAAATTTTATCATTGAAGAAAACCAATTAGTTGGTTTGCAATTCAAAAATCAGTTTAAAAATTACCGCATTGAGTACCCGCTATTTGATAATAAAACAACCTATGCGTGTAACAGGTAAAAAAACATGTCAGGCATCATAACAGATATTGTAGAACTGCTGCTAACAGCGGAAATCTATAATCGCTACCCGGATCTGGATGTAAATGATCTTCCCAAAAATATCCGGAAAAACTACTGGAGTGGCACAGAAAAAACAGTTCCAAGGCCCATGATAGCTACATTTATCAGGCTTGAAAAAATGTACGGGGTAAAGGACATCGAAAAAAGCGTAAGGAATGTTCCCTTTATTGTTACTGATAAGTCTAATTTTGAACTCCGCCTGAGCGCTTTTGAACTCGCAGCAGAATGGTTTGAAAAACAGGAGGGTTCTCAGGAAAGAATCGAAAATAATCCTGTTTTAGCCTACTATTTCGGAGAAATCAGGAAAACCGAGGCTGCAAATTATGCCCTTGCCAAAGCAAAAGTAAGACCTAAAGAAGTCGACAGGGAATGGATAGAATCGCTTATTGCAGAAATCAAGAAAGAAGACAAAAGCGAGGAAATGCTCAAACTCGTAGTGATAATCGCTCCTGAAGATGTAAAGCAAAAAGTAAAGGATCTTGTGCTCACCGAGGAACAGGAAAGCGAAGTTGAAAAAATCATGAAGGCTATCCAGCACAGGGATTATCTCCGGGAAATTGGCCTGCATGATATAGGAAAACTCCTCTTTGTCGGGCCTCCCGGGACAGGAAAAACTTCAGTCGCTCGTGCGCTTTCCGAACAACTGTCAATTCCCTTTGTCGAAGTTAAACTCTCAATGATAACAGACCAGTATCTTGGAGAAACGGCAAAAAACATTGATAGGGTTTTCTTGCTTGCAAAAAAACTCAATCCCTGCATCCTCTTTATAGATGAGCTGGATTTTGTAGCAAAGGCAAGGACTTCTGACGAAAATGCTGCTATTAAGCGAGCGGTTAATACTCTGCTTAAGGCTATCGATGAAATCAGCCTTGTAGAACACGGAGTTCTTTTAATCGCTGCAACTAACCATCCCCGCATGCTTGACAGTGCAGCCTGGAGACGTTTTGACGAAATAGTTCATTTCCCGCTTCCTGATATTGAAATGCGGAAAAATATCCTTGATATTGTAACAAAGCATATTGAAGGAGATTTTGACACCGCAGAGATTGCAGCCTTAACAGAAGGCTACTCAGGTTCTGACCTGCGTATGGTTATCAGGGAAGCAGTTCTTGGAGCCCTTCTTGAGGAAAGAAAAATACTTCATCAACTGGACCTGTTAGAAGCTGTAAAATCCTTTGATGAGAGAGCAGGGCTTAAATCCGAGGAGTACGAAGGGAAGAAGTAAAAATGAGGCTAACACTGCTTGGAACCGGAGATGCGGTCGGGACTCCGAAGATAGGGTGCTACTGTGCGGCATGTGAAGATGCCAGGTTGGGCGGAAAGAGCCAGCGTTTCCGCTCCTCCATTCTTATAGAGTCTGAAAAAGGTAAAATCATTATTGATTCGAGCCCTGATCTCAGGCAGCAGTTTCTCAAACAAAATCTTTCCCGCATAGACGGCGTAATCTGGACTCATGGGCACTATGACCATTATTCAGGTTTCGGAGAATTTTACAGGGTTCAGAACAAGGTCGATGTCTATGGCATTCCCGAGACTATTGATTATATAAATCAATATGTGTCTTTTCTTAAACCCAGATATCATTATGTAAAACTCTATGAGCCTTTTGAACTAATAGGCCTTAAGTTCACACTTTTTGAAGTTAATCATCCTCCTGTAGAAGTCCCAACAGGCGTAGTGATCCAGGAAGATAGTAAAAAAGTTGTGGTCACCGGAGATACCAACTCAAAAATTCCTCAAGTCAGCCTGGAACTGATGAAAAATCCTGATCTCCTTATTGCTGATGCAATAGTTCCTCCCAACATTCATATAAAAAAGCATATGAATTCTGAAGAAGCTCTGGAACTTGCGAAAAAACTTAATGCAAAAGAAGTGGTGCTTACCCACCTCAGTCACCTCTTCCGCCCGCATCATATTGAATCTTTATTTTTACCATTGGGGTATGACGGACAGGTTTTTGAGCTTTAAAGCTTCGAATTTTGAACTTTTTAATCCACTTGATATTTTGTTGAACAGTATTTAACTATTGTAAATTAACAATTTATAAATTGTATTATTATTATTATTATTATTATTATTATTATTTTCAATATTCTATTATTTTTAATATCCTATTATTATTCTTAAGATTCTATTATTCTTTTTAATATTCTACTATTAGATTATAATATTTTATTAGCTGTATATTCATTTATTCTAATAGTTTTCATTTAATATTTTTTCCAATTTATATTTATGTCCCAATTATAAATATTCTTTAATTATTTTACTTTTTATATTTTTTCTAAAATCTATCCAATCTTCATTGATAAACTGACCATTTGTCATTCTGGCACCCGGATGACACCTGGAATCCTTATCTGCTACCACGGTAATGTAGCCTGATATCGTTAAATTTATTGGACTTAATGTGGACTTGATGTTTTCTGGAATCTTTATCTGCTTCTTACTGTAATGTACCCGGAAGTAGATTTTGTGTTACTTCCTGCGGAATTCTCTACTGTAAGGCGCACAGTGTATTTTCCTGCTTTGAGGTATGTGTGTGAAGCATTGCGGGTGGCTGAAGTAATCCCATCTCCAAAACTCCAGGCCCATGAATTCGGGGAACCTGTACTTTTATCAGTAAACTGAACTTTCAAAGGAACTCTTCCTGAGATTGGAGTTCCGGAAAAAGCAGCAACTGGAGCTTTAAGCGGTGCAGTGACATTTATATAACTCGATTTCGTTGTCGTATTGCTCCCTATAGCATTCTTTACCGTTAAACTGACTGTGTATTTTCCTGCTTGTGAATAAGTGTGAGTTTGGTTCTTGTTTGTTGAAGTAGTCCTGTCCCCAAAATTCCAGATCCATGAGGTTGGAGCTCCTTTGCTTATGTCAGTAAATGAAACTGCTAGAGGAGCATTTCCTGATACTGGAAAAGCTGAAAAGTTTGCAGTTGGCTTTTGAGGTGCTGCTTTTACGTTTATTATTTTTGTTTTTGTATCTTTACCATCCGAGTTTATTGCAGTAAGGGTTACTGTATAGTTCCCTGCTGTTGAATAGGTATGTACCGGATTCTGATGTGTAGAATTTGCTCCGTCTCCGAAATCCCAGATCCTTGAAGTTGAATTTTTTGAAAGATCCGTAAACTGGACTACCAGGGGAGCGTTTCCTTCTGTGACATTTGTACTAAAATCAGCTACAGGAATTATTGGCTTTCTCAGTACAGTAATCGTTCCAAGTTTTGAATTCGTACTATTTTGATTTATTGCAGTTAAGTTGACAGTATAATTGCCTGCAGCCTCGTAAATATGCACAGGTGAAATGACAGTGGAATCTATCTTTCCGTCGTTTTCAAAATCCCAGTTTCTTGAGGTTGCATTCTTTGAGAGATCAGTAAATTGTACAGTTAGTGGAGCATACCCCTGGGTAACATTGCTGCTGAAATTTGCAGCAGGTTTTTTAATTTCAGGTTTCTCTGAGATATTGCACATATAAATATCAGAGTTCCTATTACGACCGTCTTCCCATACTACTATGCTGCTATAAACAGCAGAATTTCCCTGCCTGGACTCATTTTTAGTAATCTGGATTTCCCTGGAAGTCAGGATATCAAACATCTGGATATTTGAGTTAAACGCGTTATTGTCGTCCCACGTTATCTTATATCCGTAAATTGCAGGATTAACTTCATTCGAGGCATTTGAGCTTATGCGGGTTGTTGCTGATGTTGAAAGATTGTACATATATATGTCCCACTGCCCGTTTCGTGCGTCCTGCCAGACTATCTGGTCTGCATAAATTGCAGGAAAAGCCTGATTTTCTTTATCAGTGGTTATCTGGATCTCTTTTGAGGCAGAAAGATCATAAGCATAGATATCCCAGTTCCCATTGCGGGCATCCTGCCAAACTATATTATTTCCAAAAAGTGCACATTCTACCTGATCCGATTTATTTGTGGTAATCTGAGTCGTAGCAGAGGATGAGGAATTATACATGTAGATATCAGCATTTCCATTTCGCCAATCTGTCCAGATTATCTTATCCCCGTAAATAGCCGGATTCCCCTGCCAGGATTGATTTGCAGTAATTTGAATTTCCTTAAAGGTCGAAATATTAAACATATAAATATCACAATTCGAATTCCGATTATCATCCCATACAATCGTGCTGCCGTAAATTGCAGGATTGGATGCCCATGAGCTATTTGCAGGAATTCTAGCTTCTTTATGACTGGATAAATCATAAATATAGAGTTCAGAGCTCTCATTCCTGCTATCCATCCAGACTATTATATCGCCATTTATGGCAGGCCCGGATTGATCTGATTTATTATTTGTAAGCTGGGTTTCAAAAAAAGCAGAGGTTTGCCCGTTACTTTCGTTCAAACTTCCTGATTTAGAGGCGTATTTTGTGTTTCCGTATGCATCTATGTTTATTCTGTTTCCATTATTTTCAGGTTCTTTTGAATAATCCGAGTAGATATAGCCTGCATCAATACACGGAGAACTTATGTTATCTGTTTCCCAGATACTTCTATTCTCATTCCATCTGCCTGCTTTTGATTTTAAGTGATAATCTTTTCCAGTCTGATCCGCGTATTGTGGGTCTACTTTTATATCTGATGGAGATGTCTGGACACTCCCGTAATTTCCGCCAGTGTTATTATTTAAACAATTATTTTGCAGGACAAATGAATGTGTGCCTGGAAGTAAATTATAGGTGCCGTATGCACTTCCTCCACCAGAAGAAAACCTGGAGTTTGTAATAATATTATTTCTTGCAGTAAGCACATAGCCTGAACCCGGAATTGAAGAATAGGTTTCTTTCTGGGAGATTCCTGAGCCGTAACAACCATCAAAGACATTATTTTCAAGGAGGACATTGAATCCTCCTGAGACAATTCCTCCTATTATCGGGTTGCTGTGTCTTGTCCCTGTATCATAAATCCTGTTATGGTGAATCAGGACATTTGCCGAAGAAAGAGGGTATGCAGAACCTGAGGCAAAAACCCAGATTCCTGTAAGGGCGGTTTTATAAATCGTATTATTGTATATCTCAATATCATCCATTACAGGAGTTCCGTATTTCTGAATTTCAATCCCTGCTCCTCCGGAACCCCGGGAACTTATAGTATTATCATAAAACTTTGCATGATTTGAGTTGTACAACCTCAAAGCACTATTTGTCCTGCAGACTATTGTATTGTTGTAAGCTTCTATATTTGAACAGCTGCTGGCATAAAGCCCATCATGACCGAGCTCATATATTTTATTGTTATAATAAGTGATATTAGAACAGCTATCTGTTTTTAATCCATCCCCATGATTGTTAGCCAGGTACATGTCATGCACGCTTATATTCTGGCATTTGCTCAGGTGAACTAGATTATTATATCCCTTTCCGCTAGCAACATTTGTATTTCCTTCCCGATTTCCATTAATTTTGAAACCGTGGATGCTAATATTCTGGCTATTAAGGCTCTTTTCCATAAGAATTGGCTTTGAAACCTTCCAGTTTGCGTTATTTACAAGTTTAAGCTCTGCATTTGAATCTCCTTCTAATGTTGTATTATTCGCAATTAGAAGAGTATCATTTACGAAAAATGTAAAAGGACCTTTCAAATGAACTGTTGTATAATTCGAATTCTCGGCTACAAGTTGAAGAGCCTGATTTATCTGTACATGGTCATCCATCCCATCACAATTAAAGTCCCCACTTCCATCTCCGGCAACATAGATGATCGGAGAAGAACCAAGACAGAAGGATGGTGGAGAATTTACAAGAATAATCAAAAATAAAAGACAAAAAAATTTAAACTCTTTCTTGAACAGAACTGTCACCTGTAATTTTTATCAAATAGAATTCTTAAAAATTATTGATTTGGTAGTTTACATTGAGAAAAGGAAAGGTCGATAATTTATTATTGAAACTTTAATTATTGGAATCTTTTATTCTTTGAGTGTCTTATAGTATTTTTTGTTATTTTCTTCTAATGTTTTTTTCATAAATTAGTATACTAAAAAGGCAGATTATACTGTAGATAATATTAAATGCAGGAGTCTCCGGAGTTTCTTCCTCTTCCGTTTTATTTTCATTATTTTGTATGTTGTGATTATTTGGGGTTTTATTCTCAGGTTCAAGATTTATTGTTGTTTTAGTTGCATTACTTTCCGGTTGGATGGATTTTTCTATTCCTGTTACAGCAAAGGAAGTAAATTCTGGGGTTTTTGAAGTGAAATAAAGATAATTTCCATCTTCCGTGATAAAGTGGGCAGGAAGTTGGTGCCATTTTCCATTTTGATATATGTTTAATTTTATTGAATCTCTTTCCATTCCTTTACCATCTACCCAGTCCTTTTCTACCTTGAAGCATACTTCCGCATTTTCAATATTTTGAAGAGCTGTTTCCTTCTCTACTTTTTTCTCTTCCCCAATCCAGATATTAAAAAATTTGTAAGTCAGAAGCGCAGGTGATTCTAAGGAAGGGATGGATTTTCCTTTTAACATCTCAGCAATAACTATGGTTTTTTCAGGAATTTCCTTTGATTCAAACCTTAAGTATGAAATACAGGTTTTATTCTCTGTAAAATTAAATTGTACTAGTTTTCCATTTCTAACAGGCGCTTTTGAGAATTCTCTTATTTCGGGATTCTTTTCTGGCTTATTAAGCCTGGTATAGCTGCCTTTGCTGTTTTTATTATGGCTCTTTTCTTCTCCCTCATTAGCATGGAGATTTCCTGAAGTTTCCTCTGACTTTTTTTCTGAATTTTCGAGAGGAATGCTAACTTTTTCGGTGACGCTTATTGGAATTTGTTTTAAATCCGTACCATTTTCATTTATTGCAGTAAGAGATGCAGTGTAATTTCCAGGGGCAGAATATACATAAACAGGGCTCTGCTCTGAAGAGTCAGGAATTTTATCATTATTAAAGTCCCAGCTCAATGAGGTTGTATGCCGGGAAAGGTCAGTAAACTGGATAGAAAGAGGCGCATAGCCCTGTGTGATGTTGGCACTAAAATTAGCTACAGGGCGTACAGGTTCTGGGTTTTCGGAAGGAAGAGCAAGAGGCAGATAATCGATATCTATCCCATTAAGTGAATAATAAGCTTCAGATGTCCCATCCCCGTTAAAATCACAATGAGTTTGGGAAAAACCATCTCCTGAAGGCGTAGCCCAGTAATTCCCCCCGATAGAAGGGCCTCCTATAATATTGTGCCCTTCAGTTCTGGTAGTATTCCATATACACGTTGGTTCAGGCCTGGAGTAGGCCCCTATTTTTGCATTTTCAGTGTTGTTGAAATAATTATTATAAATCTGGTTTATGCCAGTAGAGTAGTCTTCATAACCTAATTTCTTGTTAAAGCTTATATTATTACTAACAAATGTATACCCGCCACCCCCAGCACCGTTTACGCTAATACCTACCTCATTTTTTGTTGCTGTATTGTTTTCAACTCTGCTCCGGTTTTCAAGAGGGCTTGCATCACCGTTTCCTACATTAATTGCATATTTGCAGTTTGAAATCCTGTTGTCGCTAATTAAATTTTCGAAACCTTCCATATAGATTATTCCGGACTGGCATCTGGAGATAATATTACTATTGAGAAGATTTCCAGTACCTTCCCTGAAACTGATTCCATTCTCACAATCTGAAACTTTATTATTTTTTACAGCATTTTCAATCCCTTCGAAAACCATAATTCCATTCTGGCAATTTGAAATTTTATTATTATCTGCAACATTTGATTCGCTGCCTATTGGAATTTCAATTCCGGACACATAATCTGAGATTTCATTATTTTCAAGCCTGCATTTGCCTGTTTTGTTAAGGACGGCAATTCCGCTGTAATCTTCAGTCCCTTTTATTGCAAAACCTCTAATAGATACGTTTGAGGCCCAGATAATGAAACCTGGCCCCTCTATTATTGTATCCTCCGGATCGTCTGACAAAGCCTTAATTGTAAGATCACTGGTATATGTGGAAATTTTTTCTTTATAGACCCCGGGTTCTACGGTTATTATGTCTCCAGGAACCGAAGCGTCTACTGCCTTTTGTATTGATTCTCCATTATGCACAATAAGCTCGGCTGCAATAGCCCCATTATTTATAAAAGCTATATTAACTGCAATAGCTACCACAAATAATATTATTGCACTTTTTTTAATTTCCACACAAAAACCATCCAGATGAAGTGTTCTATTCTCTTTTTGATAAACACAAAGCAAATTCTTTCTTTTGTTTAACTTTAAGGCGGGAAGTCCCCTTCCTCGACAGCCGAAGGCTGGCAGGTGGAGGATGAAAGCCGTAAACTTCTAAACAATTAACTTTTATTAATTCTGCATAATTATTTATTTTATTAAGTGATTTATATATATTGTTATAAGCAACCCCAATACTGTAGCGAGAAACAAGCGAAGTTGTGGGCAAACAATATAACACGGAAATACCCAAAGGGATTGGGGACTTCAAGCTACGGAAAGGTAGAAGCTATAAGCATCTCAAGTATCTTTACGATTAT
>JBNAKO010000146.1:0-9049 GCA_049706495.1 Methanosarcina sp.
GCCATTCGCTGAAGCTGTATAAAAAGGATAAGGCTTAATTGCACGTACAGGACTGCTAACTCCCCCGGGAATAAGGGTCTTAGCTTTTTCAAACATCTGTCTGGACTTCTCAAGGGCTAACTCTGATTTCATGAAATCTCACCGAACCGGAACGATAGTGTAAGGCTTAGTTAAACCAATATTTTTGAAATTTAGTTTATAAGTGGACTTTAACTGGGATTCACTGGGTTTTAATTGAAATTTAGGGTTTTAAAGATTTAATCAGACTTTAATCAAATTTTAATCAAAATGTAATCAAGATGTAATCAGATTTGATTGGGATTTGACTGTATTTGACTAGATTTGATTAGATTTATGAATTATAACAAGATAGACGCTAGATTCACTAGCAGATATATTGAGTACAGATAAATGAGACACAAATTATTAAAATACACTTATTAAATTGACTAATAGATTAAATTATTAAATTCAATTATAAATTTAATTACTAGACTGAGCTCATTAACGACAAATGATTAAACATAAACTGGAAATCGAAGTTTTACATAAAAATTTGGCTAATTGAACTATGAAATTAATTAATCAATTATATAAAAAGGAACTAGAGTTATTTCTTATCCTATCCTTTTTATATTCCACTTTCTATCCCTATAACAGAGTCTTCTTCTATTAAGCAGTTATTGATGGACATGCAAAATAAAATGGATCTAAACTAAAAATGGCAAAGTAAGATAAAAAAGGAAATAAAAATCCTGAGATATGAAGCTGAAATATGAACATGTAAAGTATCTATTTCAACTTTTACCTCAATGCACTTACCTCGATACCACTTTATTAACAGAATTGTAAATTAGTCTATCAAGTTTAAGTTATTTTAATAGAAATTTCAAATAGAAATATTATTTATCTTAATTTACTTACCTTAATTCATTTATCTTAATTTATTTGTGTTAATTTATTTATCTTAATTTATTGATCTCAATTTACTTATCTCAATTAATTCAGGTTTCAAGATGCGTTTGTTTAGTATTCTTTTAACATACGTGCAGCATCTTTTGCAAAGTAAGTAATAATAATATCTGCTCCCGCTCTCTTTATAGAAAGGAGGGACTCATACATGGCTTTCTTTTCATCAAGCCAGCCGTTAGCTGCGGCTGCTTTAAGCATTGAATATTCCCCGCTTACATTATATGCAGCAGTAGGCATTCCAAATTCGGTCTTGACGCGATAAACAATATCAAGATAGCTCAGGGCCGGCTTTACCATTACTATGTCTGCTCCCTCAGCTACATCAAGGGTAACCTCTCTTAGAGCTTCATTGCTGTTTGCAGGGTCCATCTGGTAGGTAGAACGGTCTCCGAAACAGCACCCTGAATCCGCAGCTTCCCTGAAAGGCCCGTAGAAAGCGGAGCTAAATTTTGCGGCATAAGACATGATAGGGATATCCTCATACCCGTTCATATCAAGGGCTTGCCTGATAGCGGCTATCATGCCGTCCATCATTCCTGAAGGAGCTACCATATCAGCACCTGCGCTGGCATGGCTTACTGCAATTTTTCCGAGCACCTCAAGGGTAGGGTCATTCAGGATCTCCTGCGTTTCGAAATCGATTATCCCGCAGTGCCCGTGGCTCGTGTATTCACACATGCAGATGTCTGTTATTACCAGAAGTTCGTCTCCGATTTCGGCTTTTATTCTTCTGATAGCTTCCTGAATAACATCAGCTTCTCCCCAGGAAGAGCTTCCTTCTGCGTCCTTAAAAGCAGGTACCCCAAAAAGAATAACCGCAGGAATCCCAAGTTCTGCAACCTCTTTCGCTTCTTTTGCAACTTCCGATAGGGGGAACTTGTATATTCCCGGCATGGAAGAGAACTCAACTGGGGCATCGATATTCTCGTCTATAAAAATAGGCTGAACCAGATCATCCACAGATAAAGTAGTCTCACGAATAAGATTCTTGATTTTTCCTTTTCTCAATCTTCTTAACCTGACTTCTGGAAACATGTAAGCACTCCTTCCTGATCATACGATTATTACTCAAATTACCGATCCGATTATTAATTCTGAACTTTTGTCAAACTATGTAAAATTGTGTATAGATATGAATCATAATAAAAAAATCAAATCCCGGTCCAGGAGGATTGGGTATTCAGGTATTTTATGAATTGCCCTTTTATGAATTACCCTTTTCCGAGACCTGATTTAACTGGCCTTCACAGCCTGGTTTTATTTTTTCGACCCTTGTCTTTTCTTTCTCAAGACAGAAAACCCTTGAGACAACATCGAGAAACTCTTCATTTCCCAGTTCTGCGGCCTGCCGCAGGACTTTTGTAGGCTCGGCCAGAATTTTATTAACAATAGAATGAGTGAGGTCGTCAAGTACTTCGGTCTCGATCTCTCCAATAGTATGGTAAGCACAAAGCCTGTTAACAGCTTTTTGCCTTTCTCTTATACGGACATCATATACCTGTCTATAGAGCTCTGAAATAAGTTGATCGGCTTTCTGACGCTTGTACTGCAGGTTTAGAAGCCTTATTTCTTCCTGAATTATTGCTTCGGCCCTTTTAGCTTCTTCTTTTCGCATTTTAAGGGTTCTTTCACTGATTACCCTGAGGTTATCAATATTGCAGAGTTCAACGTTATCAAGTTCGGCAGTGGATTCTTCGATATCTCTGGGATTTGCAATATCGATCAGGAGAAGCTTTCGGTCTTTTCTTCTGTCTTTCAGAGCTTCTTCAATCATTTCTTTTGTTAGAATATAATGAGGAGCACCTGTCCCGCTAATAATTACATCAGCGTCTTTCAGGTAATTCTCAATATCATCAAGCTTGACCGCATGCCCGCCAAGTTCATACGCGATTTCTTCGGCTTTTCGGAAGGTACGGTTAGCGATATAGATTCCCTCAATATCTTTTTCGGCAAGCGCTTTAGCAACAAGGACTCCGATTTCTCCGGCCCCGATTACAAGTACGGTTTTTCCTGTAAGCCCTTCAAGGATATCTTCTGCCAGGTCTACGGCTGCAGAACCTATGGAAACCGAGCCTTTATTAATTTTGGTTTCATTGCGAATGCGTTTCCCGACCTGGATAGCCTTATCAAAAGCAGTATCAAGGATTTTTCCGGTTGTACCTTTTTTCTTGGAGTAGGCATAAAGCTCCTTTATCTGTCCAAGGATCTGGTCTTCGCCCACGATCATGGATTCAAGTCCGCCTGAAAGCCTGAGCAGATGTTCAAGGGACTCGTCATGCCCGTAAAAATCCATAATGTGGGTGGAAGCTCCCATTTCTTTTGCAAAAGAGAAAAGCACGCTACTGCTTTTGGGGGAAACAACGTAGATTTCAACACGGTTGCACGTTTTTAAAACAACACACTCGTAGACGTATTCATGATTGTAGAGATTTTGAAGCAGCCCGTCCAGATCTCCGTGCCAGGCGGATTCCATTTCCTCAATTTTAGCTTTTTTATGGGATATGACCATACTTGAGATTTCTGTCACAGAGAGCCTCCGGATAGAATGAATAAGGGGGATAGAATAATAATATAAGGAATATAAGGAGTGGTAAATAAGTTTATCCAGATTTCCTCAACCTTTTTTCACTAAAGGATTTTATAACTCAGTATTTAATTATTTGATTTTATTTTGATTTTCTTGCTTATTAATTAGTTTTTGTTTGATTCGTTTGACTATTGTTAAATTACACCTTTGTTTACTATTTGAACAATACTGAATATCATTTAGATATTATCTGGGCATCGTTTGGAAATTGATTCATTACTATTTTATGATCGGCTTATTGGTTATTTATTATTATTATTATTATTATTATTATTATTTTAGAACATAAATAATTCTAATTTATTACAATTATATTAAATTAACATTATTCGAATTAATTAAATGATTTTAATTTATCAAAATAATATTTTTTGGTTTTGCTGTTACCATTTTAGTAGATCACAATCCAGATTTATCTAATTAAAACCTGGTTTTTCCAATTTGATCTAATTAGAATTAATTAGGATGAATTAAAATTTTCAGAGTTTTCTAAACAAGCCAAAATTATAGAATAAGCCCTTTCTGCCCCTGTAGTATAGGATTCCGAAAGTCCATTCCAGACAGCTTCACTTTGCAGGACCTTCCAGAGAAGTTCTTTTCTTTTTCTTTGCTCTGCTACATGCTCTTTAAGGTAAGTCCTTAACTCATCCTGAAGTCTGATCATATAGGAATATTCAGGCGTTATTACCCTTTCTATCTGTTTACGTGTATACTTTGAAACGGCAGGACTGTTTCCAAGCGTGGAAATTCCAATTACAAGGTCACCTCTTTTTATGACTGAAGGGACTACAACACTACCTAAAGCATCGACCTGATTAATCAAAATATCGCTTTCTCTAGCAAGTTCAGTGATTTTCTGGTTAAGCTCGAAATTACTGGTTGCAGGAATAACAATAAAAGCCCCTGAGATAAGCTGCTTCAATTCGGGATCTGAAGCTACGAGAAGATCAAGTTTAATAAGCTTTACCCTGCCTGAATTTTCGAGTTCATGCAGCCGGCTGGAGAAATCAAGGCTGACAACAAGTGTATTTGCGCAGCCAGAGAAAAGTTCTGCTTTACGTTCTCCTACAGAACCTCCCCCGAAAATAACGATTTTTCTCCCTGACAGGTCAAGCATCAGGGGAAGAAAATTTTTTGATTCAGGCATTTTTTCAGGCATTTCAGGAACCTCGAACTTAGGAGAATGGATACTAAAAATTGAATTCAGTCCTGTCTTTTATCTAAAATCAAGAAAATAAAATCTAAGCAAATAAGATCTTAATTTTCTTTAAGTTTGAGAAATAAAAACTACCTCTTGATATCAGTTATCAGATATAAAATAATATGATTATAAGATAGCAAGCTTATAAGTAATAGGCCAGGGTTATAGCCGGACCCCGGTCTTCTTAAATTCTTTTTCGCTAAAGAACAGGGCGTAATCTTTTATTCCGGTAGCTTCGGAGATCCTTACAGCTACCTCTTTACAGTCTTCAGGCGTATAGGAATGGACCATTGTAAACAGGTTATACGGCCAGTCAGGATATCTGGGGCGTTCATAACAGTGAGTAACTTCAGGAAACTCGGCCATTATTGCTCCTATTTTTTCTATTTGCTCATCAGGAACATTCCAGACACACATGGCATTTGCTGTAATCCCTATTGCTCTATGCCCAATTGAAGCTGCAAAACGCCGGATTTTTCCGGTGTCCTGAAGGAGCTTAAGTCTGTCAACTACTTCCTGTTCGCTTATTCCAAGCTCAGCAGCAAGGCCTTTAAAAGGAGAGTGGGTTAAGGGAATCCCGTCCTGCACAAGCTTAAGAAGTTTTACATCCGTTTTATCCATATCTTCACCTGATGTCGAATTTAACATTTATTTTAAAGAGGCGTTTTGTAGGAAGGTTTAACAGGGGAAATCCGGTTTTCTGCCGGATTTCGGAAATAATTTCTTCAAGCCTTGATTTATCCGGGGCAGAAAGGGTAAACCAGAGATTGTATTTTGCAGCACTTCTAAGATAATTATGGGAAACTTCAGGATATTGGTTAATAAAGTTTGCAACCTGCTCAATCCTATCTTCAGGCACTTTCAGGGCAACAAGGGTCCCTACTCCGCCCATATTTCGAGTACTGAGCACAGGGCCTATTCTTCTGACTGCTCCTTTTTTGTTAAGTTCGCGCAGTCTTTGAAGTACTTCAGTTTCGGAAAGCCCCAGAATTTTCCCTAATTCTTCAAAAGGTTCGACTTGAAGAGGTACTTCCTGCTGAACCAGATTTAGAATTCGCTTGTCTGTTTCATCAAGTTCAAATAAAGGGGTTTCTTCCTCATAGGGCTCCATAACAGACTCTAAATCTGAATCAAGATCTGACTCTATATTTGAATCTTCATTTGAACCTAAATCAGGCTTTTCTTCAAGCCGACACTTGCAATTGTCAAATTCAATCATCCTGATCACTATCATTTTTTCCCGGGTCTGTAAACGCAGTAAGGCTCTTCCTCAAGATAATCCCCTGTAGCAGCATAAGCTCTTGCCCTGCAGCCGGCACAGACCTTTTTGTATTCACAAATCCCGCATTTCCCCTTAAGTTCTTCCGGATTTCTTAGTTTCCTGAAGACCTCGGAATTTTCCCAGACCTCTTTAAAAGGCTGTTCCCTTATATTGCCAGCAAGTACAGGCAAATATCCGCAGGGATAAACTTCCCCGATGCTTGAAACAAAACAAAAACCTGTGCCACCAAGACAGCCTTTTGTCATTGCTTCATAGCCGTGAGTCTTTACTGAGATCTCTATTCCTTCCTTTTTTGCCCGCTGGCGCATAATCCTGAAATAATGAGGTGCACACGTGGCTTTCAACTGGATCCGGGATTCTTTTTGCATATCATAAAACCAGTTCAGAATCCTCTCGTAATCTGCAGGTGAGACCTCATCGGATTCTTCTCCCCTGCCTGTAGGCACAAGGAAAAAGACATGATACGCAACTGCTCCAAGCTCTTTTGCAAGCTCAAAAGTTTTTGGAATCTCCTCAAGATTCCTTCTTGAAATTGTTGTATTAATCTGGAAAGGAAAATTTGCTCTTCTGAGCACTTCAATGCCTGCAAGCGTTCTTTCAAAAGCTCCAGGCATCCCTCTGAAATTATCATGAGTTTCTGCAGTTGCCCCATCGATGCTGATACTTAACCTCTGAACCCCTGCGTCCCTTAATTTTTCCACAATTTCAGGAGTAAGCAGGGTTCCATTTGTTGCAAGCACAACCCTGAGTCCGGCTTCAGTACCATATTGAGCAATCTCAAAAACATCAGACCGGGTAAGAGGCTCCCCTCCGCTCAGGATAAGGATAGGTTTCCCAATTTCCGAAACCTCGTCAATAAAATGCTTAGCCTCATGAGTTGTAAGTTCTCCTGCAGGAACTGAAGAGGTGGAAGCTCCCCTGCAGTGCACACAGTTCAGGTTGCAGCCTGCAGTCAATTCCCAGGCAATAAGTCTAGGTTTATGTTTCATGGCAGTCATAAATTATTGTAACCCTGGATTGATGAATATAAATTATCAAGGATAAATTATTTGGAATAAACATCGAGCGATAAACTTGAGTTTACTAATTTAATTTATTATTATTAAGCTTACAATTAGAGTTTGGAATTAGGGAAATAAATCAAATTTATAATTACGGTTTGATAATATTTGCTAGTAATTTATACTAATAGCAGTTAAAGGTTAATGAGATTTGCAAATTAATAATAATTAGAAAGTTAAAATATTATTTCAGAGCACATGAGATTTGGAGTTTATTTCAACGAACTAAAGACCTGAGTCACTAAGCCTTTTTCTCAGGCTTGAATTCATTGAAACATGAAGCTGATATTAAAAAGGTAATATTAATATTCTATTATTTGAAAGAAAAATGTGAAATCACGGCAAGGGTAAACGCTCCTGGTGTTGTAAAGACAGAGCCGGCAGCAGACAGGCTTGGACCTTCCAGGTCACCGTTTCGGAGTTGCTGACGAAGTTTAATGACGCAGCCATAGCCGCTTCCGACTTCTCGAACTGTAGTAATTCCATTGTCAAGAAACGCCTTCTGTGTCTCAGGGACAAAACGAGCCAGATGGAAGATCAATTTCGGCATTTTATCGTTTGAAGCCTATTCAAAACAGAATCAAGTGTAAGTTAACAAGAAAAGCAGGGATATAATAAATATCAACGCCCAAAGCTAATAAAATTAATTTTAAAGAAAGGTTCCATTATATATATTAATACAAAGAACTGTTCGATTTCTATCTGGATTTTGCCAGCATATAAAAAAAAAGTAATCAATTATGACAGGGATGTTTATGCACATCGAATATCCTGAGATTGGAATCTGCGGACTTTCCTGCAGACTTTGTCCTATGTACAATACAGAAGCCGCAAGCAGATGTTTGGGGTGTAAGAGCCCGGATAGAATGAGTGCTGGCTGTCCATTTATCACATGCGCTGTAAAGAAAAAAGGAATCGAATTTTGCTGGCAGTGTGAAGAAAGCAATACCTGTGAAAAATGGAGGAAACACAGGCAAGCAGGTAAAATACATGATTCATTCAAATGTTATCAGACCCTTGAGCAGGATATTTTGTTTATAGATAAGAATGGAGTTCAGAAGTTTGAGAAATTACAAAAACAAAGAGAGGAATTACTCAAAGTAATGTTGGAAGTCTATAATGAAGGCCGTTCTAAAAGCTATTATTGTATTGCTGCAACTATTTTAGAAATAGAGGAACTGAAGGACGCATTGGCCTGGGCAAAAGAAGAATCGGAGAAGTCTGGAAAAACAGGCATCAAAGAAAAATCTAAACTTCTTCATTCCATTTTAGACGACATTGCTCTGAAAAAAAAATATTACTTAAAATTAAGAAAATAAATCATTAAACTTGATTTTTTTGTATATATTTAATACGTACTTATTTAATAGGTACTCCTGTATACGGTTATGAATTTTCCACTACATTAAAGGTAATCCTGAATTCTGTCCCTTCTGTTTTATTAAGCTCGAGCTTTCCATCAAGCTGGTCAGTAAGAATATTTACCAGCTTTAGCCCAAGGAATTTAAAACCTTCCAATTTTAGATTTTCAGGAATGCCTTTACCATTATCGGAAATTTTCAGGCTGAAAGTAGATTTATTCTTTTCGTTATCTTTTGCTTCTCTGCAAAGTCTGATTCGAATTTCCCCTTTTTCCTTTCCAGAAAACGCATGTTTGAGAGCATTAGAAACTAGTTCACTAACAATTATTCCTAAGGGAACAGCAATATCCATATCAAAGCATGCATCTTCGAGATCCATTGAAAGGTGAATATTTTTACTTTTAAGGCTATAAGTCTGAAAAAGGTTTTCAGCTAATTTCTTAAGATATGCAGAAAAATTAAGGGTATATGTTCCTTCTCCTTTGTAGAGTTCTTCATGGATAAGAGCCATTGAAATTACGCGGTTCTGGCTTTCCTTAAAAGCTTCCAGTACATCCTTGTCCTGGAATTTTTCAGCCTGGAGAT
>JBNAKO010000147.1:0-6216 GCA_049706495.1 Methanosarcina sp.
GATTATTGAGGACAATCTTGCCAGTCTCAAGCTTGCCCCGGCAATAGGAAGGATCAAGGTAGTACTAAGACCTGAAGATTCTCTTTTTCAGATGGCAATAATCCTTAGGGATGTAGGCACAAAGGTTACAGCAATCGATATTGCAGACATCGAAGCAAAACCGATTGCTCATGAGATAGTGATTTCTATCAAAAAGGAACAGTACATTCCTGAATTGCTCGGAAAGCTCTGGGAACGTTACGGAAAAGCAAATATCAGCCAGCCAGACCGCTGGACTGTAGCTATATCTAATGAAAATCCAGAAAAAGAAGCAGCTTTTATTAAAGAAATGATGGTTGCTGATCCCAGACACAGACTTCACGAGAACCTTGTAGATTTTGCGATCCGGGTCACCCCGGAAGGTTTCAGGGTCAGGTACCACTTATATAAAGGCAACCGTTTTATTTTTGTAGCATCCGAAGAAGCACTGGAAGATGAATGGATTAAAGAGGCAAACATAATGCTTGAAGAGCTGATGCAAGGAGGGAAATAATAAATGGCTGTGCTTCGACCTTATCTTTATACAGGCGGTGTTTACAAACATGGCCTTTTAATTGAACTTCTGGAAGATCTGGGAGGCTACATAATCCAGAAGGTCGTTACAGGGACTGAAGTTAACCTTGTGATGCTTATCCCTGAGAAAGACATCAGTATTGTAAAAAAGCAGTCTGATGAATTGCTTGGAGTTATGGCAGAAGCCCCTCTTACAGGTGTTGAAATTGCGGTTGTTTCTCCAACCCTTGCTTCCCATCATCTTCCTCATACTGCCTGCGATGTTGCAGAACATCTTCGGCGTCCGGGAGCCAATACAAATATGATTGGGCTTGCCAGAGGAATGGGACGGAGAGTGTCTCTTTCAATGGACTTTGAAAGAAAACTGATCAATGAACACGATATTGCCCTTTTTACATTTGGATCTTTCAGCGATTGTATAATTAATAAAAAGCCAAAACTTTTTGAAGGTATAGAAATTCCGATTGTAGTAACAGGTGGGCCTAACCTGAAAACTGAAGACGTGCATGGAGCAGACCTTTATGTTGGAGGAATTGGAAGGACTTCCCACAGATTAAGGAAAACTGAGGAAGTTAACGCTCTTGATAAACTCAACGAAGAGGTTGGAAAGCTTGCAGATGAAATTCGGAGGCAGCAGGCAAGAGACCCTCTGGCTATCCTTCCTGCCAGAGTAATGAAAGAGATAGAAAATCAGGTTTCTGACATCCGTACAGTACTTTCGCCTGCTCCACTTACTCTTCAGCTTAATGGGTTAAGGGTTAAACTGCCTTATGATGAATATCACGAAAGGCTTGAAAAGCTGGAGTTTGATGAAGGAGTTATGCTTTCAGAGCTTGCAGAGATCTCAAGATCAAAAATGAAAAATTATATATTGATAAAAATCAAATCTAAGTCAGACGTTGGTTTTGCAATTTGACCCGGATTCTGTTGTGTTAATAAACTATCCACTTTACATTTTTACTGGGTTCGTGTCGTTTTCACCTATCCTTTAAACTGTAAAGCCTGACCCGGAAAACGGTGTCTGAAATCCGTTTCCACGTTAATTATGCTGGTGGTTTCTTATGGAACTTGAGGATATTGTGGAAATTCTGAAAAAGGACCCTGACAAAGCTGTGCCAGAACTCCTTGAAGATGTTCGAAAGCAGTACGGAGAAGTTCCTTATATAATGAATTTTATGAAAGATCTTCCTGAGCTCTTTATCCCAAAAACGCTTTACGATAACTCTATCATGAGGGAATTCAAACACCTTGATCCGGAAACAATAGAGCTGATCTCAATAGGAGTAGCTTCTGCTCTTCGCTGTGAGCATTGCCTGAAAATGCATATCAGGATTGCAAAAAGAAAAGGGATTAAAAAAGAGAGTATTTTTTCTGCCATTATGATAGGGGCATCTATTTCAAATGCTGCCGTGCTTGCCGAAAGTACACGAGCTCTTGCATCTGAGTTTCCAGGAGATGAAAATCCAGAAGAAGATAAAGAAGGGAGTAGAAAAGAAAGACACTGTCGCGACCCTAATTGTGAGATATGCAATATATCGCGAGCTACTCTGGAATGAACAGGCTATTTTTAGAGGTTAAAAAACTAACCGTAAAACAGCTATTTGAAACGTTAATTGAAAATCAACCTTAAAACTGGAAAATCCAACCTGAGAATTACTTCCAGGTTTTAGAATTTTAAAAAATGGTTTATTTACGAGATACTCAAAATATTAAGAGATAATCTCAAAAATATAGAGCTAATCTCAATAAAATATATAAAAATAAAATTATAGATTGTTTATTGGTATATAAATTCATTTATATATTAGTTTAGTTATATTATTGACATAAATAAATTTTAAGTCAAATCTCAGTTAGTTTAAAAACAATACTAGCGAGCTGATTATTTAGTTACTCTTATTGTCCAGGAATACCATGAAAAACGTCTTAATTAAGAGAATTATATTTAGAATTCAAGACAATTAAGGATATTGACATTTAAAGATATTTAATAGGTTTTGAAGTTATTATTTAAATAAAACACTATATAAAGTCTCAGGTTCTAGGGTCATAAGCCAATGAATGGAATTCATTGAATTATACTACTGGGGGCAGATTTACATTAAGTTAAATCATACATACGGAATAAAACTATTTTTTACGTTATTGCTAATACTTTTGTTTTTCCCCTCTATTTCAGCCGCTAACGAAGAGATTCCAGAAGTTCTTCTGGATTATCCATGGGAGCATTCTCCTATCACTGTATATATAGATAATAAAACAACACCCGAGCATTATAGTCCTACTTATTATACACAGGTTTTAAAAGCTCTTGAATACTGGGAAAAAGGCGGAAACGGGAAACTAAAATATACGCCTGTTTTTGAAATTGTAGATTCAAAAGATGCAGATATCACAATACGATGGGTTGAAAACCTGGAAAATGTAGAGGGTGCGCCATCAGGAGTGGCAGGTTATGCCCTCCCTTATATAGAAGTGAATCGTTTTTCAAGAGTAGAGATTGTACTTGAAGTCGGAGATTATAAAGGAAAAGCCTGGAGACAGTACGGGGATGCTACAATGCTTTCCCTTGCAAAGCATGAATTGGGCCATGCTCTCGGATTGGGACATAGTGAAGATAGAGATGATATTATGTATCCTAAATACGATCTTGGAGAAGATATAAATCCTCTTCTGGCAAGTAGATATGGCCCTTTTATACGTATAGGAGTATACGTAGCTGTGGCGCTTCTCGTCTTCCTTGGAGTAAGCTGGCTGCTTAGTAAGAAAAAAAGAAAAGATCTGGAAGATAAATATTTTAAATAATTATTTAATAACTTTTAAAAATTTAAGAATTTAAAAGTATTTTAAATAAAGCAACATTAAATTGGAAATTCTGAAGGTTCCTTATTTTCCTCGGCAAATCTCTTAAAGAATTCTCTAAAATGAACGGGAAGTGTACTCATTTCCAGAATTTCATCAAGAGGGAACCATGCATATTCGATATGCTCATAGCTTAATTTTATATCTGCAAGGACATATCCCCCATTAAAAACAACTCCTATTACCTTTTTCGCCGGAAGTTCAAAGGTTGTATATCCCGCAATTTCCCCGACAACAATTTTTATTCCGGTTTCTTCCCAGACTTCTCTGGCAACAGCTTCATCCAGAGGTTCTCTGGGCCCCAGTTTTCCCCCAGGCAGGTCCCATTTGCCAGGATTGCTGTGAGAATTTTCCGCACGCCTTAAAAGAAGAAATTCATTTTTCGGATTCCGGATAATAGCATACACGGAAATAACGTAAGGTTTCTCCAGTTTCATACAGTATTATCTGGGATTTCCTGCTCTTAAATGCTAGCTTCCTAAGGATATATAAGGATATATTTCGAAGAGGAATAAAGAAAAGAAGAAAAGAAAATTTAAAATAAGTAACCTCAATGATAAACGGTAGATGTCATAATCTTTTTCCGGATTAATCAAATAAAAATAATAAACTATGCCTGTAACTTCTTTTTATTCATGAAAGCTTCCTAAGTTACGTTTTTTCTATAGTTAAGTTATGGATTTAATATTCTTTTATCTCAGTAACAAAGATACTCGAGGAAGAGAACTTCCCTCCGTATGTTATAAACGATTTGATTCTGGACTAAATAGAAATACATATATCCTTTTCGAAAACTCTCTTTTTAGAGTTGGGATTAAATACTAATTTTTCCAATTCGGCTTCTGGGGCTAATAAGATTAAGACTTATTTTTTTGTCAAAGTGAAAAAGCACTGGAATTAAGGGTTTAAAGGAAATCCAAGAGGGGACAAATACGACCAAAATTAAAAACCAGATATTTTGTTTTGGAATTATTTTATTTTTTATATTAATGATAATGGGAAACGCAACAGCAGATCAGGCAAAAGGAACAGAAATTCGGGTTACCACGGATGAATCAACTCAGCGTAGTCCTTCCATTTATGAGAATAAAATAGTATGGACAGATTGGCGCAATGGAAACTGGGATATTTACATGTATGATTTCTTGGCTAAAAAGGAGACTCAAATAACCACTAACACTTCTGACCAGCTAAATCCTGTAATTTATGGTGATATAATAGTATGGGAAGATGGACGTCATGGTGGAACTTTTAATGGATACCCAATTGGAAATTGGGATATCTACATGTATGACCTTTCGACGAAAAAGGAAACTCAAATCACAAATAATGAATCATGTCAGGACAGCCCTGTTATATATGAAAATAAAATAGTATGGCAAGACACTCGAAGTGATAAGAATAAAGGGAGCAATTATGTTCCAATTCATGATATTTACATGTATGACATCTCCACACATAAAGAAACCCAAATAACCGCAAACCAATCGCAACAAATTACCCCTGCGATATACAAAGATAGAATAGTATGGGCAGATAATCGCAATGGAAATTGGGACATTTATATGTATAATATGTCAACTGCTGAAGAAAGGCAAATTATGACTACCGAATCCGAACAGGCTGATTCGGCTAATCAGGGATATCAACTGAATCCGGCTATTTTCAATGATATAATCGTATATGAAGTCGGTTTATCAACAGCTGTTGACAATTACTTCGATCTGTATGTTTATAATCTTGCAACTTCTAGAGAAAACAGGATTACTTATGCCGGCATAAATCACGAGCATCCTGCCATTTATGGGGATAATATAGTCTGGAGAGATTATCGCAATACTGAATATCCATATGGTGGAGGAGATATCTATACATATAATACCCCAACAGCTAAAGAAAGTCAGATTACCATCAACAAATCGGCTGAAGAAGCACCTGTTATTTATAAAAACAAAATAGTATGGACAGATTGGCGGAATGGAAATGGGGATATATATATGTTTATCCTTGATCAAGATGAACCTGTAATATATCCACCTGTCGCAAACTTTACTGCGACTCCTCTTTCCGGACAAGCTCCACTGAAAGTAAAATTTACCAGTACGAGTACAGGCTCTCCAGCCGAATGGAAATGGAATTTTGGAGACGGCTCTCCTCTCGTGATGGAACAGAACCCTGAGCACACTTATTCAAAAGCCGGGATTTATACGGTAAAACACACTGCAATCAATGCAATAGGGAGAGATACTGAAATAAAAACAAAATATGTAACTGTTACATCTCCCGCACTTCCTGTGAAAGCTCCAGTAGCTGCGTTTTCTGCAGCTCCAAGATCTGGAAAAGCTCCATTAAAAGTGAAGTTTACTGACAAAAGCACAGGATCTCCTACTTCCTGGAAATGGAATTTTGGAGATGGAAAATATTCAGTGGTTAAAAGTCCTGAACATACATACAGTAAGGCAGGAAAATATAATGTTACCCTGACTGTAAAGAATGCAAAAGGCAGTAGTACTAAAACTATTTCCAAATATATTGCAGCAGCTAAAAAATGAGCTTTAACTTAAAAGAATAAGGAATGGAGAGGTAGGGGGTGGGGAAATATTTCTTAAACCCGATAAAATATTTTATAATAATTTAAGATTAAGTAACACAGCAAATTGATAAGGAATTTGATATAGTAAATTATAGTATCGGCCGCAAATCTTTACACTTATTTTCTGAAAGGAATCCTAAATATGATGATGTAGACTATGTTGAATAAACTCCTTCAGTTTCAAGTGTAATTCTTTGCAAGAATAACTA
>JBNAKO010000148.1:0-7801 GCA_049706495.1 Methanosarcina sp.
TGAAACTCCCGTAAGGATAGTTGGTCATTGGATTGTAAAACAAACGGTCAGGATAGTTTGCAAGAAGAGTATGCAAAGTACGCATGTGGTACCAGGCATCGTTAGTCGCAAACCTTACAGCCCCATTTGGCAAAAGTATACTGGCAGAAGGAATTGTTCTTATTCTGAAGGCTATAAGTGTTAGTATTGTAACCGCCAGTGTATAAGGCCAGTTAGTTTTTAGTTTATCTGTTATTGATGATACAGGATGATCCTGAGAACTCATATTAATCCCCTTTAAGAGGTAAATTTTCTAATGAAATATATAATTTTCGAAAGAATAAAATCAAATTAAATGTATTAATTCTATATAACGGTTTATAATTTTATCCCATTTCTGATCAGGAGGCTTATAATTTTCTTTATCTCCCATTCTGTCAATAATTTTTTTTTGAATAGCTTCGACATCTCCAGGAGGGACAAAAAAAGTCCCTTCATATCCGGCCATTGACTCTTTTAAGCCACCCACTTCCGATACTATAACAGGTTTTCCAAAAGACATTGCAATATGTGCAATTCCACTTTGAGAAGCTCTAAGATAAGGGAGAACTACCACATTTGCTGCACTAAAATACACATTTACTTTCTCATCAGGAACATATTCGTCAACTAATGTGATCCTATCATGTGCATGAGATACCCTGATTTGATCAAGCAATTCATTTTTATCATCCCAGATTTCTCCTACAATGAGCAGCCTGCTTTTTTTCAGAATAGTGGGAGGCAAACTTTCAAAAGCCTGTATGAGGTAAGGAATTCCTTTATATTTTCGAATTAAACCAAAAGAAAGGACAACAAATTCCTCATTTATCTTGAGAGTTTTTTTTGCATCTTTAGAATTAAGTAATTCTCCATACTGATCATAAAGGCCGTGTGGAATTACATGAATTTTTTCAGGCTTAATAGCATACCTTTCTGCAACAAGTTGCTTATCCGATTCAGAATGTGTTATGTATGCATCAAGGTTTCTACGAAGTAATTTTCCTGTTAATTTGGAATATAAACGGATTGGGAGTATGGATTCCTCAAAAGGATCAACCACTTCATGGAATTCAATAATTATTTTTGGCTTATGTACTAGCTGTGCAAACAGTTTTAGCATAAGCTGCATATGAGCAACCGAAGAAGTCCACCATTGCAAAATTATAATGTCAGGTTTCTGGTTTTTTATGAAATTGTAAGCTTCAATCCATGTTAACGGGTTATTATAATCCATACCATCATAGACAGGGATTTCTGAAGAAAAATTCAGGTCGGAAATATTTTTTCCTACATGAGATTTTCCCGGAAACAAAAATGTAGGAAGCAACTGTCGGAAACAGATTACAGAAATATTTTTTTCTTCAGACATAGCATTTGCAAGCCGAATAGTGTAATAACTAATGCCACTTAAAAAACGTTTTGAGGGGCCGACTATACAGATGCTTTTGTTAGCTGACATTTACTTAACTATTACATTATCTTTATATTAAGCTAATGCATTAATTGATATAGCATTCACTTCAAAATTACTTCTATACTTATAATATAAAACCTTCTTCATAAGGACAGAGCTTAATTTATACATATGATTCATACATATATTTCACATACATATAAACTATATATTTTAGACATATTTTACACACATTTATATATAAGCATCAATGCAAAATTATTATATAGAGTGCTTATAACACACGTTTATAATAGAGGCCTAACCTTGAAAATCGTCCAGATCTGTCCCCGTTACCTGCCTGAAATTGGAGGTGTAGAGATGCATGTTAAGGAAATCAGTGAAAGGTTGGCCAAAAAAGGGCATTCTGTTGAGGTTATAACAACCGACCCAGGGGGAAGATTGAATAAAAAAGAGATAATAAACGGAGTGAAAGTTACACGGTTCAGGTCTTTTGCGCCTGGAAATGCATATTTTCTTGCGCCTCAAATCTTTTTTTATTTAAAAAAACAAAACTATGATATAATCCATGCACACAGCTATCACGCTTTTCCAGCGTTATTTGCAGCCTTAGCTTTCAATAAAGGAAAATTTGTATTTACTCCCCACTACCACAGGCATGGCCATACAGTCATCAGGGATTTTCTTCATATACCTTACAGATTCCTGGGAAAGAAAATTTTTTCCAGAGCAAACTCTGTAATATGCGTATCAGATTACGAAAAAAGGCTTGTAGAAGAGGATTTTAAGGTTGCTGCAAAAACCGTGAAAATCCCCAACGGAATAAATCTCGAAGAGTTCGAAGAACTCAGGCGGCTGGGAAAAGGTTCAAAAGAGAAGGCAGGGAAAGAAAAGCTTCTTCTTTATGTAGGCCGCCTGGAAGAATACAAAGGGGTACAGTATATCATTCAGAGTTTGGCTGAATTTCAGGATTTCAATTTGAGGGTTGTCGGGAAAGGGCCATATGAAGCTGAACTCCACAATATGGCAAAAGCTCTTAAAGTTGAGGAAAGGGTTGAGTGGTTGAAAGACCTCTCAAGGAAAGAACTGCTTGAATGTTATGCAGATGCGGATATATTTCTGATGCTTTCCTCTCATGAAGCTTATGGGATAACGGTTGCTGAGGCACTGGCTGCTGGAGCTCCGTGTATAGTAGCAAGAGGAAGCGCACTTGAGGAGTTTGTGGACGGAAGTAACTGTATCGGGATTGAGAACTCGGTTTCAGAAGAAAAGGTTTACAGAGCAATGAAGGAAATCGTGAAAAATAAAAGAAAAGGAAACTCCAGAATAAATTCCGGGATAGATAAAAACATAATTGATTGGAATGAAGTTTCAGCCAGAACTGAGAAACAGTATATGCAAAATAAAAAACAAATCACTCGCGATAAATAAAATCATTCATAAGTCATTCAGGATAAAAGAATAGCGTTCTTAATAAAAATAGGTTATCTGCGATAATACTTAGGATAAAAATAAATTAATCATCATAGAAATAATAAATTGCTCTTTTAAGGTAAGAGATTTGATAAATTATTCCAGGTTTCTGGGGAACTGAAAGATGGAAATTGACTATATAAACGGCCTGAAAACAGATGAAATATTTGGGATGTCAAAATATCAAAGTGAGATTCATAGAAGGTTAAACAATATCAAACTAAATAGGATAGAATATCCTAGGGTATCAAAAGTGGCAGGGGTTAATAGAGTTGTCGAATATTTAGCATATCCGTTTATTGTGAAAAGGAAAGTAATTGAGAATAATGTCAAGCATGTGACCCGCCAGGATCTGGCATTTCTCCTGGAGTTAGTAGATTTAAAGAAAACTATTATCACCTGCCACGATATAATACCTGTAGCATACTACAATACCCGAAACCCTATCTGGAAACTCAATGCAAAAGGATTGAGAAAAGCAGAAAAAATAATTACGGTATCCCAGTTCTCTAAAGAAGATATTAGTAAGTACATAAAATATCCGGAAGAACGAATCGAGATCGTACCACCTGCTGTAGACCATCATCTGTACTATCCGAACCGAAATAAAAAATGTTTATCAAAATATGGCATTGGTGAAGGTGAAAAAGTAATTTTATATGTTGGAGCTGAAGAGCCGAGAAAAAATGTCCATTTTTTAATAAATTCATTCAGCAAATTAAAAAATAGGATTCCACATATAAAACTGTTAAAGGTAGGAACGCCAAACTATATCGGAATGAGAGAAAAGCTTATGAAACAGATCGAGTCCCTGAACTTACAGAAAGATGTAATCTTTACGGGATATGTGTCTGAGAGCGAACTGGCAAAAATATACAATGCTGTGGATCTGTTCGTGTTTCCCTCATTATATGAAGGATTCGGGATGCCTCCCCTGGAGGCAATGGCTTGCGGAACACCTGTTATTACCTCAGATACTTCGTCTTTGCCAGAAGTTGTAGGAGACGCTGCTGTAATTGCAGATCCTTATGATATAGAAGGATTTACAGAAAAAATGTGTACTCTCCTCACAGACCAGACCTTGTGCAGGAGCATCATTAAAAAAGGATTAGCCCGATCAAAAGTGTTCAGCTGGGAAGAAGCTGCAAAAAAGACTCTCGAAGTCTATGAGCAGGTGAATAAGCAATGAATAAAACTCCTAAAGTATCCATAATTTTGCCTACCTATAATCGAGCATCTATCCTTGGAGTTTGTATCGAATCAGTCTTAGGCCAGTCATATACTAATTGGGAACTTTTAATTTCAGATGATTGTTCAAGTGACAACACAAAAGAGGTTATAAACCATTATGCAAAGCTTGATTCTAGAATAAAAGGCGTGGTACATAAATGTAACCTGGGACTTCCGCGCAATAGGAACTCAGCTCTATTTATGGCGAAAGGCCAGTTAGTATTCTTTATTGAAGATGACCTGGTATTGCATCAGGATTGCCTGGAGAAACTGGTCAATACTTACAACTCATATAGAAACCCAAATACAGTCATTGTCCCAAGGTTGCTAGAAAATATAGCCCCGGATGAAGAAGCTGTCAGGCATAATGTGCCATTTTATATCAATAGATTAACTGGGGAGATTTACAATAATTATGGCCAAAACTTTCCAAATGTTTTGGAGATAGATATAGGGCATGCATGTTCTTTATACCCGAGAGATCAGTTATTGGCTATAGATGGCTATGAAGAAAAAGCCTATAAAGGTAATTACTGTCGTGAAGAAAGCGACTTGAATATGCGGCTTATAAATAGAGGACTCAAATTTTATTTTCAACCTGCCGCAATAGCAGATCACAATAAAATTGCTACGGGCGGCTGTAGATTATCCGGACACTTGAAACAAACCTACTATTATGCCAGAAATCATATTATCTTTTTACTGCGGAATTTCGGGGTCAAATCATTGTATATGATACCCTGTTTCTTAATAGAATTGGGTCGTAGGATTTTTATTAATAATTTATTATCACACCCCTAATGTACTTTAGAATAACGAAAAAAGACTAATAGAAGGATTATTTATACTTATTAAAAGATTGCGATACTTACTTATGCAAAATTAGATCTTTATATTTTAAACAGAATTTTTCGCAATTAAAATATGCTTTTGCATACTTATAAGCTTCAATAGAGATTTTATTCATTAGAAGTTGATCTGAAATAAGTTCCTTTATAACTTCACACACATTTTTTACTATAATATCTTCACTTTCGTTTTTTATAAGAAAACCATTGGACCCACTATGAATATGCTGCGAAATACCTCCCACATCAGTACTTATAGTTATAACACCATGGGCCATTGCTTCCATTATAACTAAGGGAAACCCTTCATAGCTTGATACAAGTAACAGGATGTCAGAACTATCATATATTTCTGAGATTTCTTTTTCGTTTACAATTTCCCCTACGAAATTACAATACTCTCTATACTGTTTGGGCATTGCACTTTTAAGGTCGCCTACTAATACGAATTCAACTGGCATACCTTTTTGATGACATAGATAAGAAATTTCTCCAATTAAATTAACTCGTTTTTCTTCTGACCCACGTCCTACGTATAAAATTCTAAAAACCGAGTCTCTATTCTTCCCCGTATTTTTTTCTGGAATGCTTATACAGTTTTCAATTAAAAAAACTTTTTCAATCATTTTTTCACTAATACCATTTGAATGGTATTGATCCTTCAGGTCTTGCAGTGTTCTTGTGTTAATAACAACCCTCTTATCTAATCTATCAACATATTGAAGGCTAAAGTTTTCAATTCCACCGCCGAAGGCATGTAGAAGGTCTATACAAGAGATTTCCGGGTTTAAATATGGGATTAATCTATAAAAAAGAAGATTGTTAGATCCGAATACTACGCAATTTTTATTATTATTTAAAATAGTAGATAATACCCCAACCCAGAGGTAAATAAGTAATGGATTATTGAAATAGCGCAAATCAAACGTTCTGGCACTACGCATAAATTCTTTTTTTAATGCAGAATTTTTCGATTTATCCGCAAAAAATACTATAGGATTATAGTCTTTAAAACAGCTGGTAATATTCAGATGGACTTTTTCGGCCCCTCCTATATGGTAAAAAGGAAAAAGGAAAAAGAATTGTGATCTAAAATACGAAGTAAAAAATGAACCTACAAACTTACCAGTTTGTATAAGAGGTATCTCAAGGGCTCTCATTACATACGGAAATATTTTCCTCAAAATATTATTTATATAGTTGTACAAAAAATCTTTTGCCAATAAGAGGCCACCTATATATTATTAATTTAATGATTATGAATTCTCTGAATTAACTTATTTATATAAGTTCTTTTTATAAAATTATTGAATCCTAACATCAAGAGTACTCTTTTATTTGAATTCGATTTATGTCTATATATTTATATCAATATATAGGCCGGATAGCGGATAAAGTTTAGAATGTTTTAATTTTGCTAAAAGCATCTTTCTACAAAATAATTTCATTAACCAAAATTGTTTTAGTTTTCAAATTCAGTAATCAGTTTATTTTCTTCTTGTAAAATTATTCTGAAATTTTAATAAGAAAAATTACTTTTTGAATTATTTCGTGAGTATTTTGAAATAATTTTATAAACGAACCATAAATAAGCGAGGGATAGACTTTTAATTTATTAATCGTATTTAATTATTGACTTTAGAATAAATTTAGTTTTCTGAAAAGTTGATAAAGATACTTTTTTACTTAATTTAGATTTGTTAAACAAATTCCATGAATTTAAACCTAAATAAGTCGAAGAGTTACAGGCATGGTACCAGTAGTAAGCAAGGGCGGCTGAGAAAGCAGGCTCAGGGTATATTTTCATCTTAGAATTAGCATTTAACAATTTTTCAAGCCACAAATTTACCTCGAAGATTAATTTCCTGCTATAGCCAACTTCATAATAACTAAGTGCTTCATGAATTTCAAGTTCTTCTTTCGTGGGGTTGATGCCCAGTTCTTTAATTTGAGCAAGCCTAATATTATTTGCTACATTCCTTTGCTGTTCTTTATTAGAGGTTGACTTATGTATTCTATAACGCATTAATATTTCAGGCATATTTGCCAATTTAATTTTTTTTGCAGCACGAACCCATAGTCCATAGTCCTCTGCATACGTTTCATCTTGCATATATGCAAGCCCTTTTTTTAAAAAAATTTCCTTCCTTGCAATTATGCTTGGATGAGCAATTACTGGCTCAAAAAGCAATCTCGACTTTATACTTTCGTGGTCACATGGGACTTTCCAAACATAACTTGGAGGTTCTCCTATTCTTTCAATCCAGGCTCCACAAATCCCAATCTCAAGATTCTCGTTCATAAATTTTACTTGTTTTTCTAATCTATCTGACAGACTGATATCATCAGCATCCATTCTAGCAATATATTCTCCCTGTGCAAGGGAAAAACCTCTATTGAGCGAATTAACCAATCCCTGCCTTTCCTGATAATAAATTTTCATTCGATAATCTGCTTTCTTATATTTATCAAGCAGATCTTTTGTTTTATCATTTGGATTATCACAGATAATTATAAATTCAATATCAGAAAAAGTTTGATTAAGAATGCTGTCTACGGCCTCTGACAAATAATTATCGCCTTTATATACTGGCATAACAACTGATACTTTAGGAATGTTCTCACCTACAACTATAATTAAAGTTCATGCCATTATCAGGCAATAAATTAGAAATTCTATAACTTTTTAATTAAACGATTTCCTGGGTGTAATGATTATTTTCTCCGGTTTTCATTTAGAGCCTATCCGAAAAGTCCTGCTGCTCTGAATGTTATCCATGCACATGCTAAATGTAGCATAGCAAGGTAATTCTCT
>JBNAKO010000149.1:0-19297 GCA_049706495.1 Methanosarcina sp.
TAGTATCGGCCGCAAATCTTTACACTTATTTTCTGAAAGGAATCCTAAATATGATGATGTAGACTATGTTGAATAAACTCCTTCAGTTTCAAGTGTAATTCTTTGCGAGAATAACTATAATTAAGAATGAATTTTTTTTCGGAACAGGGATTTAGAACCTGTGATAATATTTTAAGATTTAATTTCTCTGACAATTCTGAATCCAAGGCTGTTAAGTTTTTTATCCTGTGCTGCAAAAAGTCTCTCTGCTGACCTGCATGAACCTGCATTTCCGTTCCAGCCTCCCCCTCTCCTGATTCGGACTGGAGTGGATACATTTGGAAATGAGTTCTCCCAGGCTCTGCCATCTGTGGGCGCCCCTTTATAATCAATATGAAATTCGTCCTGGACCCATTCCCCTACATTTCCATACATGTCATAGAGGCCCCAGGGATTTGGTTTTTTCAAACCCACCGGGTGGGTTTCAAGTCTGGAATTTTCAAGAAACCAGGCATAAGCTTTAAGTTTTGATTCGTCCTCGCCAAAAAAATAGCTTGTAGTTGTCCCGGCTCTTGCTGCATATTCCCATTCGGCTTCTGTAGGCAGTCGGTAGATAAAATTAATTTTTGTATTCTCCTGAGATTCTTCTGGAGTTTTATCTGGAGAATTTTTCCTGGATGCTACAAGAAAATTGAGTTCTTGGATAAAAGCCTGGGCTTCAAGCCAGGAAATATTTTCGACAGGAAGTTTTTCACCTTTAAAGTATGAAGGATTATTTCCCATAACTTTTTGCCACTGTTCCTGTGTAACCTGATATTTCCCAATCCAGAAGGCATTTTTAATATTCACTGCGTGTACAGGACCTTCCCAGAGCTTTCTGCGTTTTTCCGTGAATAGAGAACCCATTTTAAATTCTGCAGCAGGGATAAAGATAAATTCCATTCCCAGCAAGTTTTCATCTGGGTCATTATCCTGGAACATAGTTAAATTAAAGGCTGGAGCTTTATAAGCTAGTTTATCGGTTGGTTTCTCAAGTAAATTTTTTTCAAAAAATTCAGTTTTTGTTAAACACTCGTTTTTATTAATTGAATCGTTCAGATCCGCAGGTTTCAGATCCATAGGCTCCACCGTTTATTAAAAAATCCGATTTGTATGCTCAATACACTCCTTTGAAGTGTTAAACTTAATTCCAAATTTAATATAAAATTAAACTTATTCAATTAAGGGCTGAGTTTGGAATTCAATCCTTATTTCTGTTCCTTGATCCCTGTTAAGCTCAATTTTTCCATCTATTTGTTCTACCAGAGTATTTATAAGTTGAAGCCCCAGGGTTTCAGGATTTTCAAAATCAAGATTCTTTGGAAAACCGGACCCATTGTCAGCTATTACCAGTGCAAACTGGCAGGTTTCTTTATTTACAGGGCTTATTTTCTCAGGATTTTCTGCATTTTCGACTGAATCAACTGAAATCTTTTTTCTGCTGTAAAAACTCACTTTAATTGCTCCCGCGGAGGTTTTGAGAAAAGCATGCTTAAGGGAATTTGTGACAAGTTCATTTATAATCATTCCGAGAGGAATTGCGGTGTCCATATCAAGTAAGATTTCCTCATTAACATCTATTTCTAAGTCTATCCTGGAATTCCCAACCGGATAGGAATTTAAGAGTTCCTGTGTTAATTTTCTGAGGTATGCCGTAAAATCAAGCATTTTATTGTGCTTTGATTCGTATAGCTCTTCATGGATAAGAGACATTGATATTACACGGCTCTGGCTGTCTTTAAAAGCTTCGATAACCTTCATATCTTTGAAATAATTCGCCTGAAGACTTAAAAGTGAGGAAATTACCTGCAGATTATTCTTAATTCTGTGATGAATTTCTTTCTTACGGATTTCTTCAATTTTTACAAGGGTTTCCTCAACTTGTTTTCTCTTAGTTATATCTTTGATTACTCCAACAGTTTTGTAAACTTTATTGATTTCATTTTTTAAAGCGACACCTTCATCTTCGACATAAAAATAGGTTCCATCTTTTCTTTTCATTCTATATTCTGTATGAAAACTTCCCTCTGCTTTAAGGGGCTGGCTGTAGATTCTTTTCATCTTTTCCCGGTCATCAGGGTGAACAAGGTTAATCCAGTCTTCTACACTAAAAACTCCTGAATCTCCTATATCATGCCCCAGAACTTCAAAAATAGCACCTACAACCTCAATTTTATTTTCCATATAATTACAATGGTAAAGTAAAAGCCCGGTTTTTTCAGTAATAAGGCGGTATCTCTCCTCACTTTTAAGCAGTTCTTCCTGTACCTGCCTGAGCCCGGTTATATCCTGCATGATACTTACCAGTCCTGCAACTTGCCCGTCATAATCCCGGTATGTAGTTCTCGTGCTCAGGAAAACCCTCTTCCTCCCATCAGCACACAAAACTTCATGCTCGTGTATACTTGAGCCGCCTTCCTCAAGTAACTCTAAATCTTTAGCGTGATACCTTTCCAGATTTTCAGAAAGGGGTTTAAGATCCTGAGCAGAATATTTGTCTGAGAAAACATGAATTATTTTTTCCTTTAATTCGGGTAAGCTGTGGCCTAAAATTTCTTCTTTCGAAAGTCCCAGGATTTGCTTCTGGAAAATTTCATTAAATCCTTTATAAATTGCATTCCTGTCTTTATAAAATACAGGATTAAGCATACTGTCTAGTATGGTTTCCAGGAGGGCCTGATTTTTCTCGCTTATATTATATTTTTCTATAAGTTTTCTTTTTTCGTCCACCTATTCACCATCCGAAGAATCCAGAATTAAACAAGAATTAAAAATAAGTAAAAATATTCTGTTCTTTTAATTAATTATACTCTGTTTTTTCTATATTAACTTTAAACCCTTTTATTGTACATCTAAAATTAATAAAACTAGGCTTGAAAAATTAGTTTTATGCTTAAATGAAAAAGCTTTTAAACGCTAAAATAAAGCAAACATATTACAAATGTATAAATAAGAGCAAAATAAGTGCAGTTCTTATAATTCTATATTAAATTCTTTTTAATACTGGCTGTAATTCAATACTAAAATGAGTAACCTGTTTAAGAAATAAATCCGTGACCTTCATGAAAAAATCTCTTATTGATCTTGTCTTCTTTTCAGATAAAAGAAAAGATCTTCTATTTCTCTTAAAAAAAGAACCCAGAGATATTGATACAATTAAAGAAGCTCTTAACGTGGACTCAGGCTCGATCCAGCCCCATATAAAAAGAATGAAAGAATCACATCTAATAGTTGAAAAAGATAAAGTTTACGAGCTATCAGAAATAGGAGAAGCAATTGCTGAAAATGTGCAGCCTCTCCTTGACATGGCATACGTGTTTGAAGAAAATGCGGAATATTGGAAAAACCATGATTTGAACTCAATTCCCTATTTTCTTCTGGAGAGGATCGGAGAAATCGGAAGTTTTGAATTGCTTGAGCCTGATATCGAACACATGTTTGAAACCCCCAGGGTCTTTCTTGAAAATTTGCTAAACTCAAAAAATATACTGACTTTTGTAACTTACTTTCATCCCGAATCCCCTTATATTTATACAAAACTTGTGGAAAAAGGCGCAGAAATTACCCTTTGTATGACAGAAAATGTTGCGGAACGTTTATTTCTGACTTATCCGGAACAAGCGAAGGAATTGGCCAAAAAATCAAGACTATTTATTCTCCGAAAACCTGCAGCTATTCCCTCTGTGATTGTCACAGATCATTTTCTTGCATTCAAGCTCTTTGAGAATAATGGGAAATTAAGAGACCAGATCGTTTTATCCTTTGAAGAAAAAGCCCTGGCTTGGGGGAGAGAACTTTTTCAATATTGCGTGCAGGGAGCTGAACCCTTAAATGAAGAGAATTTCCTCTAAAAAAAGCATTCTGTGCCTTTTTTAGCTTTTCTGGCTTTTCCAAGCTTTTTTAGATTCCCATTTAGTTATAATCTAGTTTAAATCTAATTTAATGTTTAATTTAAATCTTTGATTTTAGGAATGCAATATACTAATTGAATTTTCAGTCCCTTTTTATCTATCTCAGGCTTACAGGATGCATATTCGAATCCGAATCTGTATCCGTATTTTGCTGTAACTGCAGCTATAAAGGCGTCAAGGATATCATCCTTTGCAAGTTCCTGGCGCTTGTATTTTAAAAGAGCGGTTTTAATAAGATCATCTACGAATGGGCAAAAAGTTTCAAGCACTTTTTTTCTCTCAAGAAAACCTTCTTGAGTCTTTTTTGAATATTTCATCGGAAGGCCCTTGAATTCTTGAAAGCAAATCTCAGGAGAAATCTCTTTTATTTTTTCTCTGAAAATTTCTTCTTCTATTAAAAAAGTATCCAGGTCGCGAATTTTAGGAAGGATATTCCAGGCCTGTTTTGATATCTGCGTTCCTGTAAGTTTTTCATTAACCTCACAGGCTTTTTTATAATCTTCTGCATAGGCAGCTTCCCTGCAAGGTACAGGAAATATGCTGGATTTCCTGGCTTTCAAAAGTTTTCGGGCTTCAAGATCAGACAAACGGGGACCGTTGTTTCCTTCCTTTAAACCAATAGGCATATCAACCATGATTAAAAATTCTGACGAATTATATTCTTTTATGATCTGATCTACAAGAGATGAAAATGTTTTAAAAACACCAATCTTCCATTCGCATTTTTCCCAATCATCTCCTGATAGAAATACTCCAAACCATCCTCCTCTGCAGCCATCAATCCCAGCAAAAATCACTTTGCTCATAGCTGCAGTTAGACACAAAAATTTAAAAGATTTTCTTCTAATTTTTAAAAACAGATTTTGATAAATAATTTATCTTGTAGATTTAAAAAGTATAGGTAAAAAAAGTGCCAATAACTGGTAAAAAATGAAGTAGAATTAAACTAAAAGTAAAATCAAACTGGGAAAAAATAAATACAAAGTTGAAAAAAATAGACAAATTTCAGAGGGTTTACTAATAATAAAATTATTTACAATGCTTTTTAACCTCAAAAACGAAGAATATTATAGAGTTTCTTTGTATCTTCATTTCTCATAAGGTACATTTATTTTATTTATTTCATTTTTGCTGGGTTTTTAAAGTTTGTTTTATTACTTTTAAATTAATTTTTTAAATTAGTTTTTAAATTCGTATTTTTGAAAAAAATATTGTAGAGCCGCTATAACTTAATTAAAAAAAATCTTTTTAGGTGTTATACAGGTCGATTTATGCGTCAAATCAGTACAATTTAGTAAAATTAATTTTTGTCAATTAAAGAAGTTACATGACTGTTATTTTGCCAATAATATTTTTTTCTTTATAAATATTTTTAATAATAATCTCTGCAAATTTAAATGTAAATCATTTCAAAAATTTAGCAAGTAAAGAAAGATTGAAATACCTTGGATAAGATACTTCTTTTAATAAAATATTAGGATGTATTTTGAATTGGTTAAAAAGTCTCAATTTGATCAAAAAACTAGATTATACCGCATTCTATCGATTTATGATATTTTCATACTGGGTTATATTAAAAGAAGTAAAGAAATTTTATACAAAAGTAGAATCTCGAAGATTGAGAACGGACTATCAGAATAAAAAAGACCTGTTAAGTAAATTCTGCCTAAAGACAGATCCTGACGACGGATAACAGGTCTATCATTTATGATTTATGTTGCAAGTCTATGAGCATTTAGGTTTTATGCAATTATTTAGCAAGAACCTGTTTTCTGTCTGATATCAGTTTCTGTCCAGTGCAACTTTCAGGTTTCCTGAGGGATCAATGTGGGAAAAAAAGGGCACAGACAATATCGGAATTTTTGTTTAGTAACTACTCTGAAAGATAATTCTGTACAGGAATTAGAAGATTCGACAGATAATTCAGCAGACAATCCTACAGATAATTTAACAGATAATTTAACAGACGATTTTGTAAACAAAATCCACATACAGACAATTAAAAAGAAAATTGAGTTTAACAGCCAGAGTGTAAACAAAGCTGAAACTTTTAGTTATTTCCAAAAGTTTAAAATTAATAAGTTCGGGGTTATAAAAAATCTCCGCCTGAGCTTTAATCTAAGTTTTAATCTGAATTTCAACTCTAATTTCAACTCTAATTTTAACTCTAATTTTAATTTGGATTTTATCCGCAATCTGTGCCTGCAAACTGCCTGGCCTGATTTTTATCGTGCTGCTGACTTGATAACAAAAAACCGTTTTTGTCCCTAGACCTGGGCCTGGAATGAACAAAAAGGGTGGTAAATATGTCAGTCAATGATTCGATAAATAGGATAATAACAGGCTCGGGTGTGATATTTGCAGGAACTCTTATAGGGCTTTTGTTTGATATCATGACTAAAGGAGTTTTAACTTCTCATCTTCCTGCGGCTGATTTCGGAACTTATTCGCTTGCACTTACTGTAATTTCTATAACAGGGGCTTTTGCAACTCTCGGGCTTAATGAGGGAATTCCCAGGTATATTGCCTTTTTTAGAGGCAGGAAAGAAGAATACAAGGTCCAGGAAATAATTATATCGGCAGCCCTTCTCGGTTTGACTGCAGGCCTGCTTGCAGTGCTTATTTCTCCTGCCCTGTTTTCATTTCTGGCAGAGGATAAACTTGATGCTCAGGGCAAAATTCTTTCAGTTGTAAGGATCCTGATTTTTGTCATGCCCTTTACCATACTTCTGAATGTAGCAGTATCTATTTACCGTGGTTTTGACCGTACAAACGTTAATGTGTATTTTTATAACATTGTAAGGCCTCTTTCTCTCCTTTTATTTGCTTCGGGGGCAGTTTTTTTCAGCCTTTCTTTATATGGAATTGTATTTGCAGATTTGTTTTCTATGATATTTACCTGTGCTTTAATGTCGATTTACTTTATAAAAAAGCCCCCAATTAAGCCGGAATTAAAACTTCGATTCAGTGAGCCTACAAAACAATTAATCCGCTATTCTTTCCCTCTATTAATAACTGCAACTCTGCTGAATCTAATGACCTGGACAGATACCATAATGCTTGGCTATTTCAAATCAACCGAGGCAGTTGGAATTTACAGTGCAGTTTATCCTCTGGTCAGTTTTCTATCCATAATAATCGGACCTATGGGATATCTCTACATTCCGGTAATCTCAAAACTGTGGGGGGAAAATAAGACTGAAACTATAGGCCCTATTTATGCAATAACGACTAAATGGTGCTTCCTGCTCACATTCCCTCTTTTTATATTCATGTTCATATATCCTGAGATTCTCCTTACAAAAATTTATGGAGCAGAATATGCAAGCGGAGCTTTAGTCCTTCAAATTCTTGCCCTGGGTTTCATAACGAACTCATATTGTGGGTTTAATTATCATACCTTAATGGCATGTGGAGATTCGGATTTTCTAATGAAAGGTTCAATAGCAAGTGCAGGGACAAATGTCCTGCTCAACTTTATACTTATTCCCCATTATGGTATGATAGGGGCAGCTATAGCTTCTTCTATATCTTTTGCATCGATTGAGGTGTTTATGACCCTGAAAATCTGGAAAAAGCAAAATATGCACCCCTTTACTTCAATGTACCGAAAATTAACCATTATAGGCATTTCCATACTTACATTTATGTTTGCAGCCAGGCAGACCCTTTTGTTAACGGGAGCAGAGTGGGAATTTGCAGCTTTCATTCTTATATACTGTATAATCATTCGATATGGAAATATTCTGGATAAAAAAGAGATGGACCTTATAAATGATATTGTCAAGTCTGTCCGTTCCAGTATAGAGGTCAGGATTCCTTACATACTTAAAATACGTGCTTAAAGCTTCTAAAATATGTTTAGAAAATAAGTGTCCCAGGAAATCCTGATTTCGCAGAACCGAATTATGCTCTAATAAACCCATTAAATCTGTAAATCTAAAAAGTCTACATATCAAGAGCCTAAATCTAATAAACCTGATAAAATCCAATAACTAAATCAAATCTGATACCTAAGTTTAATAAAGGACTTTTATCCAATAAAGGAACTAATAAGTCTTGAAAAATTTGATAACAGCCCTGAAAAAGGGGTGAGGGAGAGTTATGAAAATCTGGTTGCTTAAAGCTGCAGGAACCTTGGAAGATGAAGAAATAATTCTAAAAAATAACGTGATCACAATTGGATGGGCTGAATTTCCGAATTTATCTCATGTTAAAAATGAAGAACAGGTAAAAAAGTTGATGCTGGAGAAGTATCCTGGAATGCAGGAAGTAAGAGGATGTGCCTGGGCAGGGGAAATTAGCTCTTTTATTACAAAAATAAAGAAAGGGGACCTTGTAGCCGTTCCTCTTAAAAGCAAAAATGAAGTAATTATTGGAAGAGTTACTGGAAACTATGAATATAAACAGCTCAGTAACTTTATCAGCCACATCAGAAAAGTCAGGTGGCTTAAAACGCTCTCCAAAGCAATTTTTGAGGAAGAATTAGAAGTTAATCTTTCTTCTCCTGACACCCTTTTCCTTATAAAAGCAGATTCCGAGAAATTCCTGAGCTTCATAGAGGCAAAAAGCCTCGAAGCCCTTGTGGAAGACCTTAATTTTGCTATTGATGATCTCTGTTTTTTAAGAGAAAGAACACTTGAGTTTCTTCATAAGCTTCATGAGACTAATGATATTGATGAAGTTCACAGAATCGCTACTGAAATGGAAAAACTGATTAAAGAAAAATGATAGAGGGAAAGAACTCTCTGTAAATATCATAAAATAATCAGATAATAATTATAATCTAACCACAATACGATCAAAAAGTAATTAGAAAGCAAGTAAAATGTAATCAGACATCGATCGGAAATAATCAAATGAATATCTCAGTTAAATAATATTACATCTAAACTCAAAATAAAAATGAAAATTAAAATTGAAATAAAAATCATATCTAAATAACTCTACAAAAAGAAAAAATAAAGTTACCGGATGACTTAAAAAAGTAGATTAATAAAAAGAAGATTAATAAAATAAAGAAAGAGAAAAATTTTTAATATTTTTTTCCTATTCTCTTTTTCTTTTGAATATCTCTTTCTTATTTTATTCTCCTCTGACTGTTTAATTTAATGTATCAAATCATTGAGATCAAGCTCAAATCCAACAACTGCATACCCAAGTGCAAAATTGCTTATAACTTCAGGATGGAACTCTCCAAAAACTCCAAGTTTCTTGCCATTAACATAAACATCAGCTGCCCTGCCTTCAAGGAAAGCCGGGTCTTCGGATTCTTTTACCTCGTAAGAAAGCATCATTTCCCGCATAAAAGCATCTACAAGCTCATAAACTTCGGTAAAGTTTGCCTGTGGGTGAATTGAAGCTGCTGCAACATGCTGGCGGGTCTTTTCGCAGCTAACAACCTCTCCGAACTCGAAAATCTTCTGCGGAAGTTCCCTGTGCTGGTTCAGGGAAAGAATTTCAAGGAGATTGGGCAGCAAAGCTGTCCTGAGCATTGTCTGGTCTTCGCTTATAGGATGAAGCACATATGTAACATCATCTGTCTTTTTCCTGCGCATATTTTCAAAATTTACTTTTTCACTTGTAAGCGTAAAAGGCATGACTTCAAAGTAGCCCAATCCAACCATTATTTCATTTACAGGCGCCCGCATCAATGAGATTGGATGGGCCTTTCCTGCGGTATAGGTCTCAGGAATGCTCACTTTGATATTCTCATACCCGTAGCCTTTTGCAATATCTTCTATAAGATCGTAGTTGTGCAGGATATCAGCCCTGTAAGCCGGAATTCTTACCTCAACGGTTTCTTCATCAACTGCTTCCGCCCCAAAGCGCATTCTTTCAAGCTGTTTTACAATTTCCTCCAGGGAAAACTCCATTCCAAGCAAAGTTTTTACTTCAGCCTTTGTAAGAAACCTTGATTTCGGTTCAAGGTCAGGCAGGAGAAATTCCTTCCCTTCAGGCCGAATAACTCTTACAAACTCAATCTGGCCTCCTCTTTCGGCAAGAGCTGTAACAACAATATTCAGAGCAGTGTATACAGCTTCTCCAAGTCCGGTTACATCAATGAACAGGTCAGTTGTTTTTTCAGTCACGCTTGTAAGCGTCCCGTTAATAATAGGCGGGAAGGAAAGCACATTGTCGTTTGCGTCCAGAATAATCGGGTATTTCTCAAAGTCTTTGACCAGATGAGCAAACTTTGTGCCTTTCGGGTGTTTTTCCAGGATCTCAGTCATGCTCATTTTTTCAGTGTAATCCAGAGGCACGAACTCAAAGTCTGGGTCAACCGCCATATACTTGAAAGGAGGAGTGACATTTGAGAGGTCATGTACTCCTATGGAGACTTTTTTCCTGTTTCTGCCAAGTCCCCAGTGCAGGTCTTCCTGCAAATCCATAAGGGACTTAATTGAAGAAGACGTAAATTTTACTCCTCTTACAACTGCACAGCCAAGAAAAGGCCGGATTCTCAGGATATCTTCACTTATAGAGATTGAAACCCTATACGGTTTTATTTCATATTCCGAAAGCCCGGTCTCAAGGTCCAGGAAACCGCGCATTGCCCTGGCTGCCCCTTCTACGCTGTAAAGGTCAGGCCTGTCGGGAAAAAATTCTATATCTATATACTCGTCTTCAACTCTTTCAATATCGGCCCCTATCATGGGCACCCTTTTTATTATGGTTTCCTTATCCGTTCCTGTGAGCTTTTCAAGGTCATCGTACTGCAAGGTAATTACTGGCATGAGGATTTCATCTCTTCTTTGCTAGCTAACTTAACCCAAAAATATCCACCCTCAGATTTAACTTTTTTGTTTGAGGAAAGTTTTATGAGAATCTTATGAGAATTCTCAAAGTTTTCAAATATATTTTTAAGAATTCTCTTTTTTGAAAGCAAGCTTTAATAAAGAAAAAAGTTCTCCTTGTTCAAAAGGAGAGATGATGCTCGCAGGAATTGATGAAGCCGGGAAAGGCCCTGTTATCGGGCCTATGTGTATTGGAGGCGTAAAAATTGAAGAGTCCAAAGCTCATATTCTTAAGATACTCGGGGTTGCCGATTCAAAAAAACTCACTCCGAAAAAAAGAGTTCAGCTTGCATCCCAGATAAAAAAACATGCTGACAGCTTTTTTGTCCTTGAAGTCAGTCCTTCACAGATTGATGAATTAAGGAAAATAATGAGTATGAACGAAATAATGGTAGTCTGTTTTTCAAAAGTTCTTGAACAACTAAAACCCGACCTTGTTTATGTAGATGCTGCGGATGTTAAAGCTGAACGTTTTGCTGAGAATCTCCGCAGACAGTATTCGAAAACACAAGTTGCACATGCAAAAGTAGTTGAGATAATCTCTATGCATGGAGCAGATTCTGTTTTTCCAGTGGTTTCGGCAGCTTCGATTCTCGCAAAAGTGTACAGGGACGAGAGAATAGAAGAGCTTAAAAAAGAATGGGGAATAGATTTTGGAAGCGGATATCCCTCAGACCCCAAAACCAAGGCATTCCTGTTAAAATGGGGAAAGGAACATTGCGGAGAATTTCCTGATATTGTGAGACAATCCTGGCAAACTGTTGAAAACATCAGGGATGAAATTAAAAGACTTGAAAAATGTTAAATGTAGTAATGTTAATAATTTTGAGCACTGTGGTTCGGGTTCAACCTTTATCCCTGAAAAATTTAATTTTAGGTTTTATTAGTTTTAATATTTTATGAATTTTATACTATTTTTCCTTGAAGCGCTAATTAAAAATTTATTTTCTATTTTAAGTGTAGAAGGTTGTAAAAGACAGTTGTTAAATGCCGCCAGAAGTCCTAACAATTCTAAAAAATTATAAAAAATTCCAAAAAATGTTTTTATTTATTGAAATACCATGGATGCAGTAATTGCTTCCATGATATCTCTTCTAATTTATTTCAAAATATTATTTTTTTCAACTAACGTTTTTTAATTAATCATTTCTTAATTAACTCATTTTTTTATTAACTCATGTTTCCTGAAGAAGTGTTGCCTGGATAGGTTTCGTTTACCAGAGGCATGTAATCTCCAACACCATTCTGGTTAATAATGTATGGGGTATCTCCTATGCCATTTCCATCGGCGTCTACTCCATCATAATCGCTCCAGAAGTTGCCTGCTGTAGTTGTATTCCAGAGGTTATTGGCGTCGTCTTCTGCATTGAGGAAGTTAGCGAACTCATTCTGGTAAAGTATATTGTTAGCAGATTGAGTAAACTGGGCTCCAATACCGTTCAGGTAGATGCTGTTTGCAATTATTGTGTTATTCTGTGCTCCAGCTCCGGAAAGTCCAAAGTCATTCTTTGAGATAAGGTTGCCAGTAAGTGTATTATTTACGGAATTATTCAGAGCAATTCCCAAACTGTTTGCCAGCACCAGGTTGTTTGATACAGTGTTTTGTCCGGCATTTGCGAAAGCAATTCCTTTATCTCCAATGGTTACGAAGTTGCTGTCAAGGTAATTGTTCCAGGCATTGTTAAGAGAAATACCTATACTGTTGAAGACAAGGGCGTTATTGGCTAAGGAACAATTCTGAACTCCTTCAAGATAAATTCCGGACTGAGTCCCTTCTTCCGGTGAGCTGCCCGAGATGTAGAAGCCTTCTATAGTAACGTTATTTGCGTTTACAGAAAAGACATGGTCTCCAGGGACTGCTCCTATTACATAGGTACGAACACCATTTTCGGATTGCTCGTTATTTGTAGTGATTGTAACTTCTTTATTTACTTTTACATTTTCCTGATACACGCCAGGGCTAACAAAAATTGTATCTCCGTTTTGTGCATTATTTATAGCATTCTGGATTGAAGTATTGTTGTCCCCTCCATTGCTATTTACATTAATGACTGCTCCACTAGCCTGGCCTACCACTATTCCAAGCAATAATAAAAAGATTAGACAAATATTTTCAATTAGTTTTGCTTTCATGAACTAAACTCCCCTTAATTAATTAAGCCTTATGGACAGAAAAATAACTACTGTCTCTATAACCACTCATAGCAATAATAATTTAAGATAATAAAAAGATTTTGAAATATAATTTCTGAATAATAAACCTGAACATTATTTTCACTATTTTATTTATTAATGCGCATGATCTCGAAAAGTGACCCTGATAATGCAGTATTGGAATCTAAAAATCCTGGAACTATCGTTAATCAAAAGAATAAAAAGACGAAATAAAGCAAAATAAATAGAATTTAATATAAAAGTACAATTAATAATTTATTAAAATTTAGGCGCAGCTAATTAATAAAAAATAGAAAAGGTTATTCTGGCAACAAATATGTAGAAAAACATAGAACAGTAGAAAAAACATAGAACAAAAAGGCTTGGAAAAAGATAAAAAAGTAAAATTGGAGAATTGAAAAATTAGAAATTCTCAGTAATATAATCTACCATAGATTCAAAAACTCGAAGCCCATCATCTGAGCCCAGGATTGATTCTGAAGCCCTTTCAGGATGAGGCATGAGACCAAGGACATTTTTTGAAGAATTAATTATTCCTGCAATATTTTCAAGCGAACCATTCGGGTTAGCTTCATCTGTTACTTTTCCGTTTTCATCCACATAGCGGAAAACAACCTGACTGTCATTATCAAGTGCTGCCAGAGTTTCCTCTTCGGCATAGAATTTCCCTTCCATATGGGCTATAGGCATCCTGATAACTTCTCCTTTCTTAAACTTTGAAGTGAAAGGAGTCTCATTGGTTTCAACCCTAAGATTCGTCCAGTGGCACCTGAATTTTGGATATTCGTTAGTTGTAAGGGCCCCATCAAGGAGTCTTGCTTCAGTCAGAATCTGAAAACCATTGCATATTCCAAGCACAGGCTTCCCTTCCGCTGCAAGTTTTTTTATTGAGTCCATGATTGGGGTACGGGCTGCAATTGCGCCTGCTCTGAGATAGTCCCCATAGGAAAAACCGCCAGGAACAACAACTCCGTCAAAACCTGTCAAATTTTCTTCTTTGTACCAGACAGCCTCGGCATCCACGCCTACAACATCTTTGAGTACATGTAAGACATCAAGGTCGCAATTTGTGCCTCCGAACTGGATAATGGCAATTTTCATTTTTTCCCCTCAATTTCAGCATCTTAAAGATTGCTGGTTTGTCCTTTAAATTTCACACTTTTTTAATTCGTTTAATTACTTGATTCGTTTAATGCTTAATTGAGCTGCTCGATTCTGATTGTATAATTGTGAACTATTGGGTTTGCAATAAGCTTCTGGCACATCTCGTCGACTTTTTGCTCTGCGATTTCCGCAGATTCGGCCTCGAGGACGATTTCATAGAGCTTTGCGGTTTTTACGCTGCTAACTTTATAACCAAGGTGTCCAAGAGCCCTTTGTGCTGTAGTGCCCTCAGGATCAAGCATGCCTGCCTTCTGTTCAATTGTAACTGTTGCCTGGTACTGCATTTTTATAAGCCTCAATATTAGATCTTTAATTAACCTGTCTTTTCCTGCTCTCAAGACCTGAATACAGATCTCAAACGGGGTTTAATGTGTTTAAAAATAAATAATTATGAGCCAGCACCATAATAATTATATGATACTTAAAAACGTTGCGTATATCTGAGAACTAAAATAAAAAGTTTGCTTACAGAACTTCTTCATATATAAAATTACTATTATAAAAAATGCTAATTCGCAAAGTTTTAAAAGTATATAAAACTAATTATTATTGAGGTGAAATTCTGGATTTCAGTATACCGAAAAGTACGAAATACACCCAGAAATTTAGCCATGATTACAGTCAAAAATACAGCCAGGTTTATATTAAGGAAAGCCTGGAATAGGAATTGCACCTGACAAAGCAGCTTATCCTTTGTAAGTATGGAGTCCTCAGAGGAACCAATTGCTGCAGCCGGTACCGGCCTGCAAATAATCTTTATGTAAACCGTTGCTGCTGTTTTTACTGTGCGGATTCTATCTGGATAGGAGACGAAAAGAGCGCAAGAAATCCTTTTGCGGCTTTACAGGGAGATCCTGTATTCGCTATAGAGGTTCTGAGGGAAGAATCTCCGGACGAATTAAGAATAAAAGCCAGAATTTAAAATTACGAAAAACGAACTTTCTTTTTTAAATCTTGTAAATCCTGACTTTATAAATCCTGCAATTTTTAATCTGATTTAATTAAATTTAATATTAGTTTTATTTCCGGATTTGTTTCATTATGTATACATTTTTTGTATATTTCTAGGTTTTAAGTCTGGAGTTTTCCTGAGTTTTCTTTAGGAATGGCAAAATAATAAATATAGATAAGGCGAGTGTATACGCGAAAAACAGAAAAGGAGAAAACATGTGCGGAATAGCAGGAGCAGCCGGAGTTCCTGATGCAAATTTAAAAGTAAAAGAAATGCTTGCGGCCCTGGCCCACAGGGGCCCTGATGCCTGTGGAATTTACCAGAATGAGAGTCTGAGTATAGGAAATACCCTGCTTAAAATTACAGGAGATATGCCCCAGCCTTTAAGAGCAAAAGGGGCTCTTGTACTTAATGGAGAGATTTTCAATTTCAAAGAGCTTGCTTTAGAAGCAGGAATAATAACCGATTCGGATACTAATCTTCTTTTTTCTCTAATAGAAACTCAAATTAAAAAAGGGCGCCTGCCCTTAGATGCTGTTTTTAACTCGCTTTCAAAAGTAAATGGAGACTATGCCCTTGCTTATGTATATGAAAATGAGCTCATCCTTGCCAGAGATCCCGTAGGTATAAAACCCCTTTTTTACTTCTCAAAAGAAAAAAAAAGTGAGGAAACAGGAAATCAGAATGAAAAAGAAACAGAAAAAAGAGAACAAATTGGAAAGCAAACTGAAAAAAATTCTCTTTTTTTTGCGTCCGAAAAAAAAGCCTTTTTTTCTTCAGAATATACAGAACATAGTGTAAATACAGGAAAAAAGGAGAAAATAGGAAATACAGAAAAAGATGTGAGGCCTTTTCCTCCTGGCAGTGTTCTAAGCTTTAATACTCAAAATGGACAGATTCAGGAAAAGTCCCTGGAAATAAAGCAGCCTAAGGAAAGGATTTCAGGAGAAATCGATGCCTTATCCCTTTTGAAAAAAACTCTGAAAGAAGCTGTAAAAATTAGGCTTACAGATACTTCAGGAATAGCATTTTCCGGAGGTATTGATAGTACATTAATAGCAGCGATTGCAAAAAAAATTAATCCGGATATTACTCTTTATGCTGTTGGGTTTCCAGGCTCATATGACATTATTCAGGCTGAATCTGCGGCTGAAGCTCTTGGTTTGCAGGATGCTTTGAAAAAGCATCTTTTCTCTCAGGAAGAAGTTAAGGCAGCAGTGCCTGAAGTGATTTATGCAACCGAGTCTGTTGATCCAATGAAGATTGCAATTGGGCTACCCCTTTATCTGCTTGCTAAAAAGGTTAAGGCGGATGGAAAACGAGTTCTTTTAACAGGTCAGGGTGCAGACGAACTTTTTGGAGGCTACAAAAGGCATGAAGGCTTTCTTGAAAAAGGGCCTGAACTTCTGGATAAAGAAATCTATTCCGATCTTCGGAACCTTTCAACTATAAACCTTGAAAGAGACGACATGGTCACCATGGCTAATTCGGTGGAGCTGAGGGTGCCTTTTCTGGATAAGGAAGTGATTAAAGTAGGGCTTGCTATAAACCCTGAATTAAAAGTCCTGAAAAAAGATGAATTGTATATAAGGAAATATATTCTCAGGAAAGCAGCCGAAAGCTTCCTTCCGGCTGAACTTGTCTGGAAAGAAAAAAAAGCAATGCAGTATGGGACTGGAGTTCAGAAAGTTCTTGATAAATTAGCAAGAGACGCAGGTTTTTCGAAAAAGGCAGGAAACCCTCTGGAAAAATATTTTAAGCAAATAGTTCAGGAAAAACGGTATAAGTTTATAGAAAATGGATCTATAGCGAAAAATCAAGGCTTAAACAGCAAAGACAATGGAAATTAGAATAAGAATAAAAATATTAAAAAATAAAATAATAGCATAATAAAATTTAATAATGATAAAATTAAGCTGAAATTTTAAAATTTATATAGTCATATATTATAATCTGCAAAATATAAAATTAAATATTTAAAATATAAAACAGTTAAAATGTAAGATAGTTTAAATATAATTGAAAGCAGAAAATGTAATTCATTTAATTAAATTCATCCGGTATTTTAATTGAAACTGAAACAAAAGAATAAGTATAAGCAGTTAAACAGGCATATTCCTGCTTAGAAATTCAATGCAGTTGATCTGAATTAAAATTCAGGGGGAAATTTTATAAAAATCGCAATTACTGGAAAAGGCGGCGTTGGAAAAACAACCCTTTCAGGAACTCTGGCCCGATTACTTGCAAGGGAAGGATATGAAGTCCTGGCAATCGATGCAGATCCGGACATGAATCTCGCATCTTCTCTAGGGATCGAAAACCCTCCAAAGCCCCTTGCGGATTATAAAGACCTTATTCAGGAAAGAGCAGGTACTGAAAGCGGGGCTTTTATCTATAACCCTAAAGTGGATGATATTGCAGGGAATTATGGAGTTATAGGCCCTGATGGGGTAAGAATGCTTGTAATGGGCACTGTAGACAAGGGAGGAAGCGGATGCATGTGTCCTGCCTCTGCCTTTTTGCGCGCCCTCCTGAGGCATCTTATGCTTAAAGAGAAAAGTGCAGTCATTCTGGATATGGAAGCAGGAATCGAACACCTTGGCCGGGGTACTACGCGAGGAATGGATCTGATGATCGTAGTAGTAGAGCCTGGAGCGCGGTCTCTTGAAACTGCTGAAAGGATTAAAAAACTATCTTCCGAAATAGGGATAAAACATCTTGCTGCCGTAATAAATAAAGGGAATAAAGAGGGCTACGGAAAAGTTAATGAAAAACTTGATGAGCTGGGCATCCAGGTACTTGGAGAAATTCCCTTTGACATCCAGTTAATGAAGGCAGACCTGGAGAAAAAGGCTCCAATTGATGTCGGAGGAGAAGCAGTAAATGCTATCATAAAAATCAAAGAAAAACTTATGGAAATAGTTGAAGAAATAAGGAAAGAAAACGAACAGCAAAAGAGTAACCCCAAAACTGCCTAATTAGCATACTCTTAGTTTTTTTCTTTTAGTTTTTCTTATTTTTTTCACTCTTTCCCTGTTTTTTCGATTTTTCCAATTTTTCCTGTTTTTCATCTTCTTTGGATTACTTTAATTTTTGTTCTTTTCTTGATTTAATTTTTCTTTTTACTTTTCTTTATTATTTTTTCTTTTTCTTTATTATTTTTTTTGCTTTTTCTTTATCCTAGTTCTTCTAACTTTTTAGGATTCAAAGTTTAATTAAAACCGTTATCTATCGAATTTGCTAAAGACCCTGCTTTATAGATAATTTCTAAAAGCTTCAATCTTTTTTCCCTGATTAAAGGATCAGTCGGATCAATCTCAAGTGCCCTGTCATAACACTCCATAGCTTCTCCATATCTACCAAGGTTTTCGAATGCTGCGGCTTTTTGATACCAGGAGAACACATCTTCAGGGTTTGTCTTCAGAACTTCATCATAACATTCGATTGATTTTTCAAACTCTTTCATATTGTTAAAAGCAAACCCTTTCAAGCATTTAAGTCCCGGGTGATCAGACTCAATTTCCAGGGCTTTATCATAGCTGGAAAGGGCTTCTTCTGATTTTCCCATCCTATCTAGGGCAAAACCTTTCTGAAGCCATGTATCAACAGATAAAGGGTCCTGGTTTAAGGCTTCATCGTAGAGTTTTAGTTTCTCTTCGTAATTGTCAGTTTCTCCGGCTTTTATAAGGAGTTGCTTAATTTTTTCCTGCTTTGCGCTTTTCTCAGCTTCTTCAGGCCCCTTTTGCTTTCCTTTCTCTTTACTTATATTTTTATTTTCCTCTGTCATTTCGAAATCCTCTCTTTCCCAGTAAAATCTTCTTTCTTGCCCCTCTGAAGTTTTAAATGCCTAAATTTTTTTATCTTATTTGCCTCTCTATCCTATGGCTTCTTTCTTATTTCCGGAATTTCTTTTTATTTGATTCTGGATTTAGAGTCTGATTCTGTTTAAATATATGATTAATTAGCCTAATTAAATTTTAATGAATTATTGGATTTCAGAAAACCTGATTAAAATCTAATTAAATTGTAACCAGGTCCGATCAGCTCTCAAAGGTAGATTTATTTCCCTCTTTCACTAAATATGTCCTTTTAGATTCTTATCAATCAACTTAAGGTCTATTAATAAGTTAATAACCCTCAAACTAAAACTGCATTAATATAGAGCCTATCCCAAAACTCAGGTTTATGTTACTATATCTGGAATTTGAAATAATCAATTGATCTTATGATACGGAAAATGATTTTCAAAATCTTATTGATGTCGAATAAAAATTAGTTTT
>JBNAKO010000150.1:0-49788 GCA_049706495.1 Methanosarcina sp.
ATCATCCGCAGTAAACTGTGAGGAAACTGCTCCTGTGCGATAATCTATCTTACTTGCAATTGTGCCTCCTGTTGAAAGGATTGCAATTTTCGGAAGCTTTTTTCCTGAAGTTAAGAGTTCCTCCTCAGCCTCTCCAGGTTTTTTTCCTCCGTTTCCTCCATTTGCTCCATTCGGATAATCCCCGTTTCCATTATTTTCCAGCAGGGTTATTCGAACTTTATCCTTTGCAAAGCCAGCATTGTATCCGCTCTTCATTTTTATTGTAATATATCCTTCCATAGAAGGCATAACTTTACCTTCATAGACTGTGCCGTTTTTCTCAATACGTACTCGGTCGCCCTGTTTAAACTCCATACATAATCCCTTTTTCTTGTGCTAATTATAATAATTAATTGAATTGTAATAATTGTGCCGAATAATTAAATCTTAAAGGATAGATACTCCAAAATATTGGAAATTCTTCATGAATTTAAAAAATTAATGAATCATAGTACTTTTTTATGCTGTCCTTTTTGTCCTCTATTAGTTCTCATTATATTTTTGGTTTAAATTTTAGTTTAAATTCCTTTTAATCTATTAGTCTCCGATTTTGATTAAAACATCTGTGTATTCAAACCACTCAAGCTTATTCAAGTTTTTCTATATTCCTCGACCACTGCAAAAAGATCTTCAAAAGCGGAATCAATGACATCTTTCAAAGTTACGATTTCCTGTTTGTTAAGCTCGAGATCGGTTTTTCTTTTCGAGAGATATCTTTCCATCTCTTCCGGGGCAGGCCCACCAGGAATTTTTCGTCTTTTAATATTCGAGATAGGGGATAAAGCTTCTTTTATCATTTTTTCGGTTAGCCCTCTCCCTGAGAGGGATTCCCCGAGCACAATTTCAGATACCGAATCGATCTTTTCCATTGTAGGTCTTTCCCCGTCCTTTGCAAGCATTCCTACAATCTGGTGGGCAGTCCTGAAAGGAATTCCTGTTTCCCGGACAAAAGTATCTGCAAGCTCTGTTGCAGTTGTAAAACCTATTGCCGAGTGTGCTGCAAGCACTTCCGAATGAACTCGCATTGTCCTGATCATACCTTCCATCACTCTTACGGAAGCCCTCACAGTATCAACCGAACGCCAGATATTCGGAGTTGCCTCCTGAAGATCCCTATTATAACTCAAAGGCAGACCTTTGCAAATTGTAATCAGAGCCATAAGAGCTCCTGCAGCTACCCCTGTTTTTCCCCGCATGAGTTCGGCAGTATCAGGGTTTTTCTTCTGCGGCATAATAGAAGAAGTAGAAGCGTATCTATCATCAAGCTCTATAAAATTAAATTCCGATGAGGACCAGAGGACAATTTCTTCTGCCATCCTGCTCAAATTTATCATAAGATTTGTGAAAACCGAAGCACACTCAATTAAAAAGTCCCTGCTGCTAACCGCATCCATCGAATTTTCCAGCAGCCCTCCAAAGCCGAGAAGTTCTTCAGTTCTGTTCCTGTTAAGGTTAAAACCCGTAGAAGCAAATGCAGCAGCCCCAAGCGGACACAGGTTCACTCTTGAAAACGCGTCCTGTACCCTGTAGAAATCCCTGCTAAAAGCAGCCTCGTGCGCACAAATATGGTGTGCAAGGGTTGTAGGCTGGGCGTGCTGTAAATGTGTGTATCCTGGCATAAGAGTATTTGTATGTTTTTCTGCAAGTGTGAGAAGGGTTTTTCGAAGGGTAAAAATTTCTTCAAGCAAGCCTGTAAGTTCTTCTCGAAGAGTTAGCCGTATGCAGGTTGCAACCTCATCATTTCTGGAACGCCCTGAATGCATCCTGCCGCCTGTGTCTTCTCCTACGATATCAATAAGCCTTGATTCCAGAGAAATATGAATATCTTCATAAGTGAAATCGAGTTTTTCCATCCCTTCTCCCCTGATTTTCATAAGCCCGGAAAGGATTTTGCTGCAGTCCTCCTTACCTATAATCCCCTGCTCCTTCAGCATTACCGTATGCGCAAGGTCAACCAGTATATCTGCTTCAAAAATCCACCTGTCTGCCTCCATAGAGGAGGTGTACCGTAAAATTTCTTCATCCTGAGCAGCCGCGTCAAGCCTGCCTCTGCGTAAAATATTGCTCATCCGGGGTCCTCTCTTTAAATCAGAGTTTCTCTTCTTGATTCTCTAAATATCTTCTAAATAACTTTCGAATTTTAATCTTTTAATTCTAGAAAAATTCGTTGCCTGGTATTTCTTCAAAGACTTAAATAAGAATCGGTTTCTCGAATTTAGCATTCAGAGATTTATGAACTTAATGGAGTGGATAGCGTAATAACGTGCTGTCTTCACCAAAAATAAAGAAACTTATGTTAGTGAAATCATCCTAAAACTCAAAATTGTATTTCTGAATTTCAAATTCAAGTGGTCAAACCAACTTCCGCTCATGAAAATAATTTTAAACTCATATTCCTCTCAAATAGAATTATTTTTGAGATTGCTCTTAAACCAAGGAAAAGTATGTAGCCTTTAAGAGCCACTTGAAGAATTTGATTCATTTTTAGTTGTACTTAATAACTTGTCCAAAGTGGTTGATTTATCAGGTCTTATGGCTTTACCATTGTCATCTAATGTAAATTTGCCCTGCAGTCCTCCTGTAACTCTATAATGTTCAGGCCCAATATCTTTAATATCCGGATTAGTGTCTTTTTGCAGATAAAGTAAAACCTTTTCTCCAAGTTTGAGATTTGCTTCCCCTGACATTATAAAGGTATCTTTTCCTACAGTTCCACCGTCTAATCTAACCGTAATTACTTCGGATGGTAATTGATTTTTTAGATACCTATCTACATTTACGACAACATCAGTGTAAATAAAATTATGTATACTGAATTTTTTAATATTACCAGGTCTTTTCCCGTCAGCAGAATTCCATTTGCTTGGAAGTATTTCCTTAACTGTGCCTATCATAATAATGTCGGAATAGTTATTTAACTGCTCATCGTTAAGTGCAGCGAGTAGTCCCCTGGCTTCACAATATAACGGTTCATCATTATTTTCCATTTGAGGGCTATCTTGTAAAGTGTTATTTATATTTTTGACATTATCTCGTGAAGGATTATTTGTGAATTTGTTAATCTCTTGTAAGCCTGATAGTGCTAAAACGCTTAATATTATTAATGAAAGTGCTACAAATAAAAGAGATCCATATTTTATGTTATTTTTCATAAAAACCCCCTTTAAATAATTTTTAAGCCATAAAAATTAGGAAAATTAGAATAAATTTTGCTTAAGTTATAAATACTTTAAATGTATTAGTTATTTTATTTATATTTATAAATGAATAAATTTAATTATTAAGTCTTTATCCTATCATACTGCTGTCTCCCGTATAAACAAATGATCTTCTGCATCCTTTTCGTATAATACAATATCAGCCATTCCCCATGTTTGTAATTCAATTTGATAGTTATCTGTAAAATTGTTATCTAAAATTGTTTTTAATTTGTATTCTTCTGAATCCCCTGGCGGAATAGATAATTCTAATAACATCCATGTCGGTTTTGGCTGCCATATTGTTGCTTCTGGAGAAAGTTCATATGTCTGTTCAAACAAGGATTTATTATCAGAATTGAACAATTCAACTACAACTGAATGCTTATTTATATCATTATTATGTATAGAAAAAAGAGGCTGAGGAGGGCCTATAAATAAAAAAGGCATTGTTATAAATCCAATTAAAATTAGTATAACAAAACCAGTTAAAATAAAAAGCCTACGGCGCTTTATCATACCTTCATCTCTTGTTTTTATAACTCAATATTACTTAATAATGAATTATACTATGATATATATATATATATATATTTATAAATAGACTTTTAGTTAAATTAGGTCTTTAGTTATTTTTTTAAGCTGTACTTTATGAAAATAATGTAGCTTCTTAAAATAATATAACTTCTTATAACTTTTCATTAATTTCAATTAAAATGGGAATATTTTCACCAGTTTCATAATTTTTACTATATAGCCTGATAGAAATTCCAGTATACTGATCTGAAATCTCTATTCTGGTTGTATTAGTAATTTTTTTGTCTATAGTAATTTTTAATATATATTCATCCTTTGACTGAGGAAGCCTTAAACTTAAAGAGCGTTTTTCTAAAAAATCCGCGCCAGGATCCAGATTATATATTTTGTTTATTACTAATTCATTATCTTGATTAAATATTTCAACTGTTACTTCATGGTTTTTAATATCATCATTAAATATCTGAAAAATAGGTGCTGGAGACTCTATGAAAATAAATAAAAGAATCGTGCAAATAAACAAAATAATTATGAAAAGAGGCCTTTTTCTAAGAAATTTATTTTGGTTTTTAATAGACAATTAATTCCCCTTCATAAAAATTATATTTAATAACGTTAATAAAAACAAAATAACATAATCCGGTGATTAAGGCAACATTGTGAAGTTAAGTTGAACTTAATTAAACATTATAAATTCTTTAATAACCTTTTTAACTACTTCTCATTAATTGTTTATAAGTCTTCTGAGTAAAAGATAAAAGTTCGATCATTTTGTTTATTTAAACTTAAATATATTATTTAATCTTTTCAATTATTAGATTAAAAAGGTTATATTCCGACTTATATTCCAAATAATTTCCAATCACACAAAAATAAGATTTACAGGTTAACAGTATCAATCAAACAGTAACAATTTGTTACCTGCTAATTCAATAAAGTTTGAATAGCAGTTCCCTGCCTTTAATCTTCATTTTTTAATACTGATTTACATTGATCATAAAAATTTCTTAATTGTTAGACTAATTACAATACCTAGAATTAAGTTCTAACCATTAAATTTGAAATAGCAAATCAACTTTTTAATGAAGAAAGGTTAGTGTGGAAATTTTATTAATGTAAGTAAAAAGTTAGTTTGGTCAGGCTTATCAGCTTAATCTAATCACTTAAATCTGTTAATTACTTTTAAGATTACCACTATTAAAACTATAAAAACTATTATTGACAAAATAATCATCATTAATTCGCTGGACCATATTATTTTAACAACCCCAAGAAACTCGATGTAAATTATGGAATATATCCCACAAAGTTATTTTAAGCTTCATTATGGTTTTAGGAAATTTCTATAAGTTAGAAATATAACTGCTTAATCCCTTGTAAGTTCTTTTATCAGGTTTTCAGCTTAGAAAAAGGTTAATCAAAAGGAAAACATAAGTTGTTTAATGTCTGTAGTTTCAAAGTATAACCAGATATCTGATATATATGATATAATAGAGTCTCCAATAAAGCTTCTTTATAGTAAGTGGAGAGGGGAAGCCCTTTCAAACCTTAGCGGAAAAGTTCTGGAAGTCGGGGTCGGGACTGGAAGGAATCTGAAATATTATCCTGCACGATGTTCTGTAACAGGTATTGACATCAGCGAAGGGATGCTTGAAAAAGCTCGAGATAAATCCAGAAGCATGAAAAATATTACTTTGCTTGTCATGGACGCCGAGTACCTGCAATTCCCTGACAAAAGCTTTGATTATGTAGTCAGTACCTTTGTGCTTGGCTCAATTCCTGAGCCTGCAAAGGCCCTTCGGGAAATGAGAAGAGTGCTAAAACCTTCAGGCGAACTTATAGCTCTTGAGCATTCCCGCAGTAAAAATCCCTTTCTAGCACAAATTGAGAGTTTAGCCAGTGTAATTACATTCCTTGTTATAGGGGACAGAATGACCAGGGATACTGTCGGAAACATTAAAAGTGCTGGATTTACAGTTAAAGAAGAAAAAGACCTGGGTTTTAAAGATATTTTCAAGAAAATCAGAGCAAAACCATAACAATATAATAAAATCAAATAAAAATTAAATAAAACCAAAATTTAAGATAATAATTGGAGGATGTTTGCTAAGACAGTTCTTAGATTATTTTTTGTTAACTCTTAGATCCCATACTCAGATCTTGTACTAAGGGAATTGATTATAATGTCTCCTGCTCCAAAAAAATCCGCAGTTTTAAAGTATAACAGAATCGCGCCTATTTATGAGATACTTGATTTGCCGCTTGAAGTTTTCTTTTTCAGGAAATGGAGAAAAGAAGCCCTTTCAAATTTGAGCGGAAGAGTCCTGGAAATCGGAGTAGGGACAGGTCGAAACCTGAAATATTATCCTCCGGATTGCTTTGTAACAGGAATCGACAATAGTGTAAGGATGCTTGATAAAGCCGGGGAGAAAGCCGACAGCATGAGTAATGTAACTCTCCTTCTTATGGATGCCGAGAAACTTGAATTTCCTGATAACACTTTTGATTATGTTGTTACTACTTTTGTGCTCTGTACAATTCCTGATCCTGTAAAAGCGCTTCGCGAGATGAGGAGGGTGTTGAAACCGTCGGGGGAGCTAATAGCTCTTGAACATGTACACAGTAATTATCCTTTTATTGCCCGGCTTGAAGAATTAATTAATCCTGTGCTTTTTTTGCTGCTTGGAGATCATACTACCCGACATACAGTAAAGAATATACAGGATGCCGGGTTTACTATTCTGCAAGCAAAAAAACTTGCTGTTAAGGACGTTTTCAGGAAAATTAGAGCGAAACCTTAACGGTCCTCTCTTAAGAGTGCTTTCTTAGAAATACTTTTTAAAGAATATTTTTATTTAGAACCTGTTTTATTTACGTCTTTCAACGTCTTCCAACTACATTGCCTGAATTTTAAACCCTCAAATCGTTTGACACCTGAAAAAGTAATGTTAGAACCGTGATTTTTTTCTCAGGAGCAAAGAAACCATATTAAACAAGAACCGCCAATTTCTAGAGGATGCTGGGGAAAACAAAGCGCTATCTTGAAGTTACACGTGTACTTTTAAAGTATAATTTAATTCCTGAACTCTACAGGGACCTGCGTACTGATTACATTTCCAATCCCGAGTGTACCTGTTCTTTTGACATCGAGAATAGAGAGACCGCAGTAAAACTCAGGAAAGCTTTCGAAGAGCTTGGGCCAACTTTTATAAAAATGGGCCAGACCATGAGCAAGCGGCCTGATCTTGTTCCCCAGCCTTATGTTATAGAAATGGCGAACCTTCAGGACAAGGTCAGACCAATGCCTTTTGAGGAAATGGCAGAGTCTCTGGATCTTGCCTGCATTTGCGAATATCAGAGCAGGCAGGAGAGAGCGCGGAAAAAGACTGAAGCCGAATTGAGTGCTTCAAGAGGAAGAAGGGCAAAAGCCTTTATTGAGATTTTTGACAGCTTTGATCCAGATCCCATTGCCTGTGGCTCTATTGCCCAGGTTTACAGGGGAGTGCTTGAAGGCAAGCCTGTAGCTGTAAAAATTCTTCGTCCGAACCTTATTGATACTATTAATATTGACCTTTCTATTCTGGACGATTTCAAGCCCATCATGAAAAAACTGCTTGGAGTAGGTAAAAATTTTGATATCGATGCATTTTTACTGGAAATCCGGGAAATGCTTACCCGGGAAGTTGACCTTCGAATCGAAGCCGTCAATATCCGGCGTTTTGAGGACAACTTCAAAAATGTGAAAAATGTTGCCGTACCTAAAATTTATTCTGACTATTGTTCGACAAATGTCCTTACAATGGAATTTATCAAGGGAATTCAGGTCAAAGATGTAATCGACATGCAGCTCCCGCAAAGCAAAAAATCGGAATATACGCGGACTATTACCAAAAGTTACCTTAAGCAGGTCTATATAGATGGCTTCTATCATGCAGACCCGCATGGTGGAAATATGCTTGTCGAAGAAAATGACACTATTGCTTTCATTGATTTTGGGGCAGTTGGAAGTATAGATGACGAGCTTAAAAGAAATATGCTGGAATTTTATTATGCCATAAATAACAGGGATGTGGAAGGAGCAACTCAGGGTTTTCTGAGAATAGGAGGAGCAGATTCAAGAGATGTCGATGTCAGAAGGCTCAGGAAAGATATGGATGACCTGATTGCAAACCAGAATTATGGGCTTGAAGGCCGCCAGAGCGATAATTATGCCAAGCTGGGCCTGAAATATGATATCCGGCTGCCCGGGGAATTTTCGACCCTTCAGAGAGCGATTCTCCTTATCGAGGGAGTTTGTCTTGAACTGGATCCCAGATACAATATTAAAACGATTGCAATTCCTGTGCTCATGGATGCCTATAAAAAACTTAATGAACCAAAGGGGCCTGCTCTCCATATAGAGTTCAGTACTGAACCTGTAGATGAAAAAGCTGAATTAAGGGCTGCAATTCGAGAGGTTGCTGAAAAAATGGAACTCACCGGGGATAAATTCCTTTCCATGAAAAAACAGGAAAAGGAAAAAAGCCTTTTTTCAACGGAATTTTACCTTGCTGTTTTACTTGCTGTCTCAACTTATATCCTGTTATATGCAAGTGCATTTGCCTGGATTGGAATAATCGGGTTTATAGGATCAATTTTGATAGCTCTATTTGTTACAATCCGAAAGAAATGAAATATTTTTAATTAATAAAATCTATTTAATAAATGGTAATCCAAAATAATATTAAAAACCTGATTTAAACCTAATCAAGCCTGAATCCAGAATTCTTAACGGGGGTGAAATTCTGGCGCAGAAAACCTTGAAAATCGAAGGTATCGACTGTGATCACTGTGTTATGAGAGTTGGCAGAGCTATTGCTTCAGTCCAGGGAGTAACTGAAGTTGATGTAAATTTAAGAAATAAGGAAGCAGTTGTAGACTTTGAAGAAACCAGAACTGATCTAGAAAAAATTAAAACTGCTGTTCGAGAGGCAGGATATAACCCTTTATAATTTTATATATATATTCTGTTTGTTTTGACAAAAAAGGCTGAATAAAACAGATTTTGTTTAATTTTAATAAATCGACAACTTTTAGGGTTATTATAAAAAGCCGACATAATTCAGGGCCCCTGCATATAGTCACAGGGGGCTTTTTTATGTGAGAAATTAATAAAATTTAAAAATTTAATAGAATTTGTTTTCAGAGACTGAGTAAATTAAATAATTTAATAATTATAATCAGTGTGGGAATTATGGCAAATAACAAAAATATTGTAATAGGCCTGTTGCTATTAGTGATTATAGTATTACTTGCTATTATAGCTTTCAGGCCAATGATGTATGGTTCTACCTATGGTCCAGGCAGTAACATGCCATGGAATATGGGGCCAGGGATGATGGGTAACCGGGATGGAAATTATAGCCCTGGACCCGGAATGATGGGAGGAATGGGAGATATGATGGCCCTGTACTATCCAGAGGCAAGGCCTATAGGTGAGGATGAGGCCAGGCAGAATATTGAAAATTTCGCTTCACAGTATGGGTCAAATGTTGAAGTTGAAGATTTTATGACTTTCAGCGGCAACTACTACGCAATCGTGAAAGATACAGGCACAAATAAGAATATTGCCGAGATACTGGTGGATCGCTATTCAGGGTCTGCTTATCCTGAACCAGGCCCAAATATGATGTGGAACACTCAATTTGGGGCTGGGCGATCAAGGAGTGGAGGAGCCGAACACGATATAACCGAGGCTGAAAATCTTGCTGGGGATTTTTTAGCTGGTTATCTGCCCAGAGCAAAGATACTTGAATCTAAAGAAATGCCTGGGTATTATACTTTTGATTTCGGAAGACAGGATATTGAAGGTATGTTGAGTGTAAATGCGTACACTGGCCAGATCTGGGTCCATACCTGGCATGGGCCCTATTTGGGTGGAATGAACATGACAAGCTGAACCTGATGATTTTATAGATGAATTTATCTTTTATTATCCCATTTTTAAGGGCAATAAGCTGAATAGTTAGTTAAAAAGCTTATTTACCCTTTTTTTAAATTTAATTTTTTTGCAAAAGTAGTCTAGCAGTTTGAACAGTTTGAATATTATAGCATTTTATGATAATGGAAGAAATAAGTACATTCTTAAATGCATTCGCGATATTTTCGATTGTTCTATATTTATAATTTTTTATTTGTGCCTTTTAATATCCTTCCAGTTCCGGACAGGACTGTTCTTTTTTCTATTGTCTCAATCCTGTATTTCTTAAGCAAAGCTTCAAGGTCGGATTTAATAAAATTCTTGTAGTATTCAGATTCGTAAACAGCAATAAAATAGTAAACAAAAAATTTAGCGATTTTATTTTTGGGCAAATCATAATCAGCAATTACTATTATTCCTTCTGGTTTGGTTACCCTGACCATTTCTTTTAATACTTTTTCTCTTATACTAAAAGGCATGTCATGTAAAGCAAATGATATCGAGGAGACATCAAAGTTATTATCTGCAAATGGCAAATTTGTTGCATCTGCAATTTCAAATTTTGCATTTTTGTATTTATTTTTCTTTTTAGCTACATTAAGCATAGGTTCAGAGATATCAATTCCGATAACCTCGTAACCTTTTTTAGCAAAGGCAAAAGCTTGTTTTCCTGTCCCTGTTGCAACATCCAGTATCTTAGAGTCTTTTTGGGCATTTGTAAAATCCACTACTTTTTCCCTTACACCAGAAAAAGGTGCAACAACAATATCATAAAAAGGAGCCAGTGCAGCAAATGCCTTTCTTATAAGTACATAATATTCTTTTTCTTCATCAGTCAATTTTTCTACCATAATTTTTCCTCTAAATCTAAATTGAAGGGAAAGGCATGAAGAACACTTTAGGAAAGGAAACTCTAAGCCATTACTTTAAAGAAAATTCTGAGACCGGTATTTTCCAATAGCTGCCGGGGTTCTATACCTATAGGATTGCTTCTAAGGCCGGAAAATCGCTGCGTTCACAATGGCTGGAAGCACTTTACTGGTAACTATTAATGCATTACTGTTAAACAGGACTTCCCAGAATTAAGCAATATATACTATAGTTAAATAATAATTAAATGATTAAATTATAATTAAATTCAAGTAATTAGCACAGTAGATGGAAAGATATAAGAATTTTTATTCAAATTGCACTACAAAATCTATTGTTCTTGATTCTCTTTTTAATCTATCCATATATTCGTATAATTTTCTGCGGAAAATCTAAATAAGCAGCAATATTAAATCAGAAGGCGGGTCTGAGTGGAAATATAAAATAGTTCTACTCTTTGTCCTGGTCATATTTACAGTTTTCTTAATTATTGAGCATAAAACGCACCTTATGGCCTATTCCGTACTACATTTTTCATAATTTACATTCTGACATCTTTTATGCACACTAGCCATGGTGATCATGAGGGACACCGTCAATCTACTCGACATAATAAAAGGACTGAAGAACAAACCGAATACAGCAAAGAAAATGATTACAGGTCTAATCTCAACAGAAATAATTATCAAGAGAATAGTCAGCATGAAAATCAAGAAAAAAAAGGCAAACTATGAGTTATATCCCTGGAATATAGCAGGCTCATATCGAGCTCTCGCTTCTAGCTGTTAACTTCTTGATATTTATTATATTTGCTTCAGGCTCTTCAAGTCTAAAATCTTCAAAAGTTGATGCCTTTTATAAATCATATCTTAATTTATTTTTAAATTTTTATCTCAAATAAATCCGATTTTCATAAAAATTAATTCAAAAAATATAAAAATAGTATAAACAGGATATAATGTAATAGATTTATAAAAAACAACTTTGACTGAATATTATAATAAGATTTTTATGATATAGAATAAATATGTGTGTAGTAATTTATTTGTTTAAATTACTACTTTTATATATGGGGGAAGATTAAATGGATAAATCCAGCGCAGTAAAACCAGTACTGCTGATGGCGATAATAGGACTAATATTGATTGCAGGTGTTGGAACTACTTTCGGACACCAGATGAGCAATCAAGTGAATAATACTACAGGACAAGGAAATATGATGTGTCCTTGTAACGGATCTATGATGCCTGGCATGATGGGAGGTCACTCAGCTAATGAGACTATGATACATTGTATGATGATGCATGGGCATTCCGCTAACGAGAGTAACGAAACAATGATGCACTGCCACTGCATGATGGATCATGATGACAGTATGGCCCAGGCCAGGCTTGATTGTGCTTCTTTGTGGCTCAAAAAAGCTATAGAGCTTCATGAACTTCATATGGTAGACCCTGAAGAGGCAGATAATGAATCATCCCAGTTGGAGTTAATGGAACAGATGGAAAAAGCCTATGCATGCCTTACGGGAAATAATACAACAGGTAATATGACAGGCAATATGACATTCGAGATGATGAACTATACAAACCATAATTTAGCAGAGCATGATGAACATACCTGTCCTTACTGTGCCCAAATGGGGATGAATGGAACAAATAATTCTGAAGAACATGAATACTATAATGGATGTTTCTGTTCAGAAGTATCCAGAGTTGAATGTGCTTCTTTCTGGTTGAAAAAGGCTATCGAATTGCATGAACTGCATTTGAATGATCCGAAAGAAGCAGCTAATGAGTCATCCCAGATGGAAATGATGAACCAGATGATGCGAGCATATGCCTGTATTAATGGGAACCACATGAATATGGGAATGGATGAAAATATTAGCGTAACCCAGGCAAAGCTTGATTGTGCAACTTTCTGGATCAAACAGGCAATAGAAGTACACGAATTGCATCTGAGCGATCCAAAAGAAGCAGCAAATGAATCATCCCAAATGGAAATGATGAACCAGATGATGAAAGCCTATGCCTGCCTAACAGGCGAAAACATGACTCACAATATGACAATGGATGGCTTGACAAGTGCAACAGTAGCACATACTGCCGGTGCACATTAATAAACTATCAGCATTCCTAATAAAATATAATTTAAGATTTGGGGTTGGCCCACTTTTTTAAAACCTGCTCCTTTTTTTTCAAAAATTATATATTTAAGGTCTCTACGGTATAATAATAGAATTTAAAGTAAAATTAAAACAAAAATTTGCGTAGGAATGAACTGAGTTCTATTGCATGTATATAAATCTTGGAAGCTAGTAATATTTATTTTTTTATTCATTTTTATTCATTTTTTGCTTTTCTCTATTTGGTATTCCTCAATATTATTCTTCAAAAAATATTTTTACTTGAAATCCCCAAAAATAATCTTTAAAGGTTTCGTTTACATACTATTATGGCAGATAATTGTTAAGATATTTTAATATTAATGGAGGTTAGAGTAGTGACTCAAGGAAGTATAAAGGTTGAAGGGATGTCCTGCGGACATTGTCAAATGAGGGTCAAAAAAGCAGTTGAAGCCGTAGAAGGCGTACAGAAAGCAGATGTAAATCTTCAGACCAAACAGGTAACTATTGATTATGAAGAAGGGAAAGCAAATCTTGAAAAAGTCAAGGCTGCAATTAAAGAAGCAGGGTATGAACCTGTATAATGTAATTAATTAGGAATTTCTTAATTATTATGTGATATTTCTTGGATTATTATGTAACTTAATCTGCAGAACCGGATATTCTGTACAGGCCTTGCAGAATCTATTATATACTAAAACATACAGATTTTTATAATACAGGTGGAGGCTGTCAAAGACAGCTGATGAGCTGGGGGTGAACATATCGGGGAAACGACAATTATAGTTGATGATATGGTCTGCAGATACTGTAAGGATATGGTCACTAAGCTCGTTACTTCTCTAAACGGAGTTTCGAGCGTAAGGGTAAATATTCCTGACAGGGCCATTAACGTAGCTTATGATAGTCAGGTAACTGACGCATATGTTATACAGATGGCTTTACTTAAAGCCGGGTATAAAACTTTAAAAGAGCCCAGAAATGCCTTTTAATTACTGTTTAGTTCCGAAAAATGGCAGGCGGCAATTTGATGGAAGCTGATATAGATATTTATGGCATGACCTGTGGGCATTGCCAGAAAAGAGTAGCTGAGGCTATTTCTTCTCTTACAGGAGTAAAATCTGTTGAGGTAAATCTTGAAGCTAATTCTGCCCATGTTAGCTTTGATCCTGAAAAAACAAGTATCGAACATATAAAGGAAGCTGTTCAGAAAGCAGGGTATTCAACTGAACCCGAAGAAACTGGAGCTTATATTCAGCCTGAAACTCCCCCGGAAAAGCTTGAAAAATCTGAAATAAGCGAAGAGAAAGAACAAAACAAGAAAGAGCAAGAAGAATTAGAAACCGATCTGAAGCAGGGAGTTTCCTCAATAAAAGCTCCAATAGTAACACACACAGGAATAGATACTAACGCAGAAATTCCTGAGCTTTCAAAAAATACAGAAAGAAGCCCCGAAGAAACTAATAAGAATTCAGAAAAACCGGAAGAGAAGGTTCAGACCTGTCCTCTGGAAACATGTCCACTCCCGGTTCAGGAAGAACCACAAATTTCCAGCCAGAAGGCCGGGCTTCCTGGTTCAAGGGAGATTACGCTGGGAGTTTCAGGCATGACCTGTTCGGCCTGTGCTCTAAATATTGAAAACGTTTTAAAGAAAAAACCGGGTGTAAACTCGGCAGTTGTAAATCTTGAGCTTGGGAGGGCAAAAGTTAATTTCGACCCTTCCATGATTTCTCCTAAGGAAATTGAAGAAGCAATAGAATCCATTGGATATAAGGTTGAGAAAGATAAAGTTACCCTGAATTTGCAAGGCATGAGCTGTGCTTCCTGTGCCGCAAATATTGAAAAAATTCTCAATAAGACCGACGGCGTAATTTCGGTTTCAGTAAACTTTCCTCTTGAACAGGCAGTAGTAGAATTCGATTCTGCCAGGATTTCTGTCAGGGAGATTATTGCCGCGGTGCAGGGAATCGGCTATGGGGCATCTATACGGGCTGAAAATGCTGAATACGAAGACAGGGAACAGATGTTCAGGGATGCTGAGATCAGAAGACAGAGAAATAACCTGATTCTTGCTCTTGTGCTTGGAATTCCTGTAGGCATTGGAAATATGAGCATGATGTTTCCATCCCTCTCTTTTATACCTATGTTCCTGATGGATCCCTTCGTACTTTTCGTGCTGTCGACTCTTATCCTTCTATTCCCTGGCAGGCAATTTTTTGTAGGGACGGTCAAGGGTTTCAAGCATGGGGTAACCGATATGAACCTGCTTATTGCTGCAGGTACAGGGTCTGCTTATCTTATCAGTGTTGCTTCAACCTTCCTGGAGCTTGGTCCGGGTTATCAAAACCTCTATTATGATACTGTAGCCTTCCTCATAATTTTCATTGTTTTTGGCAGGTATCTTGAAGCAAGAGCCAGAGGCAGGACTTCGGAAGCGATCCGGAAATTAATGGGCCTCAGGGCAAAGACCTCAAGGATCCTTGTAAATGGAGTGGAAAAAGAAGTTCCTGTAGAAGAGGTTGTAGTTGGGGATGTTGTTGTTGTCAGACCAGGAGAAAAGATTCCTGTAGATGGAATAGTAGTAGAAGGCAATTCCGCAGTAGATGAATCCATGCTTACAGGAGAAAGCCTTCCTGTAGAAAAGAGGTCAGGTGACACTGTAATTGGAGCTACCCTAAACAAAACAGGAGCTTTTAATTTCCGGGCAACAAAAGTTGGGGCTGATACCGCTCTTGCTCAGATAATCAGGCTTGTAGAAACCGCCCAGACTACAAAAGCCCCAATTCAGAGAGTTGCTGACGTTTTTGCTGGCAACTTTATAGTTGCAGTGCATATAATTGCGCTTTTGGCTTTCTTTTTCTGGTTTTTCATAGGCTACTGGCGCTACGGAGTCGGAGAATCCGCAGCTCTAGGAGGAATCAGTCCTTTTCTTTTTTCTTTGCTTATTGCAATAACCGTACTTGTAATTTCCTGCCCCTGCGCGGTCGGGCTTGCCACACCTGCAGCAATTATGGTCGGTACGGGTAAAGGAGCAGAAAACGGCATCCTGATAAAAGGCGGTGAAGCCCTTGAAAGGGCGCACAAACTTGATACAATTGTTTTTGATAAAACCGGAACCCTCACTGAAGGCAGCCCAAAACTAACTGACCTTTTTGCAGCTTCAGGACATACTGAAGCTGAGGTTCTTTTTATTGCAGGGACAGCCGAAAAAGGATCAGAACATCCTTTAGGGGAAGCTATTGTAAAAGGGGCTGAAGAAAAAGGAATTACTCTTGAAAAGGCAGAAAATTTCCGTTCTATTCCAGGGAAAGGCATAGAAGCTTATTTCGAAGAAAAGAAGATCTTGCTTGGAACTAGAAAACTTATGGAAGAAAATGGAATTTCTTTTACAGAGCTTGAACCTGCTATGCGAGCCTTTGAAGAAAATGGGAAAACTGCAATGCTTATAGCGCTAAATAATGAGATAATAGGGCTTGTTGCGGTTGCAGATACCTTAAAAGAGCATTCCAGAGAAGCGGTTGAGACCCTTAAAAAAATGGGTGTTGAAGTGGTTATGATTACCGGAGATAATGCTCTGACAGCTCGGGCAATTGCAGCTCAGGTTGGAATTCCCAGGGTACTTGCTGAAGTTTTACCTGAGGATAAAGCAAATGAAATTAAAAAGCTGCAAAAAGAAGGAAAACTTGTTGGCATGGTAGGGGACGGTATAAATGATGCTCCTGCCCTGATTCAGTCTGATGTGGGAATTGCAATGGGAGCCGGGACTGATGTGGCAATGGAATCCGCAAAAATCGTGCTTATTAAAAACGACCCCAGAGATGTGGTTGCTGCCCTTAAATTGAGCCGGCTGACCATTAATAAGATTAAGCAAAATCTGATCTGGGCTTTCGGATACAATGCAATAGGAATTCCAATTGCAGCCGGAGTTCTTTACCCCTTCTTCAACAGGCTGCTTATAACCCCTGAACTGGCTGCTGCTTTTATGGCGCTCAGTTCTGTTTCGGTGACCACAAATTCTTTGTTAATGAAAAGAAGCAGAATTAAATAACAGGGGAAAAGTGACCAGAATTAAACCAGTCCAGCTAAAATATTATGGTGGTTGTATGATAAAGTCCGAATCTGAAGAAAAGAAATCAAGGGTTGTTTTGTTTTCCAGCCTTGTCACATCAACAGTACTTGTGATTCTTTTTTTGTCTGGAGCTTTCTTAACCAACAACATGAGAGGAGCAGCTTATTCTCAGGTAGACATGGCTGCCGGCTCTATCTTTGTCTTTGTAATTACCATGATTATTTCTCTTTCCCTCTGGCCCAGAGCCCTGGATCGTTTTGACAGAAGGGAAGAATAACAGATTTTAGGATATTTTATTTACTCTACTTATCCTGACTAATTTTTTATTTTTTAATTTATGCAGGTTAACTATATCTGCCTATAATCATACATTAGGAGTTATTATATCAGACCTAAAAATTATAATTGAATTTCTTGAAAGGTATTAACTTTTTATTTACAAAAATTTATATTATTAGACATATTATAAGTAGTAAATAATTTTACAGTTAATAAGATTCTTATGCGTGTTTTTAGAGATCCATATCTAAAAACAAATTCAGCAAGAATTATTTGCTTAATTGTTAATAAGCTATTTTCAACTGATTACATTTAATATTATAATGAAAAACATTAAAAAGGAGTGTTTATACTTGCGCGAATCAGTCAAAAAACTTGGACTTATAGGGGCCGGCCTCTGGGCCATGACTGAAGAAAAAATAGATGAGTTCGTAAAAGACCTAGTTGATAAAGGAGATATCAGTAAAGAGGAAGGCAAAAAAGCTGTTCAGGATTTACTCGACGAAAGTAAAAAGCAAAGGGTGGATCTTGAAAAGAAAATTTCTGATAAAATTCAGGATGCAATCTCAAAGAAAGATATTTTTACTAAAACAGATCTAAGCGAACTCGAAGCCAGGTTAAAAACCCTGGAAGAAGAAATTGAAAGAATAAAGAATAAAGAAAAGATGTTTTTTAAGTAAAATCATCTTTTAACTGTTTTTTGCTATTTTAATACCTTAATTCAATTTTAATTGGCTTAACTACTATCAACTACTACCAATTTCCATTATATTATTGTTTTTATTTTATTAGTTTTGATTTTATGTTTTTTCTCATTGGTTTTATTTTATACTTTTACTAAAACCACATCTTCACTTGCATCTGCATCTTCAAGTAATAAATTGAGTTCCGCCATATCAGAATCAAGTTCATTGATTTCTGCCTGGGTGAGGCCTATATCCAAATCCTGTATTAAAACTCCGGTCTGGGCTTCAGCAATATTTGGGGATATTTCTGAGTCCTGTACTTCAGACGTATCATCATTTTCGATACAGCCTGATCCTGCAAGGCAAACAATTGTAGCCGATAATATAAGCAGGTGAGCGTATTTTCCCATTTTCTGCCTCCTCATCAGTAAATTTTCTTAGCGAAATTTGCGATTATTTCCCGAATCATTTTTCCTTTTCTAGAAGAGAATCCCAGCAATGGGATGGAAATACCGCCTAAATAGGGATCTTTTAAAAGATAAGTATTATTTTGGGTTTTATTTTAAGAATTTTTAAGTTACCGAAAATCCAGCCTGGGGAATATTTGAGCCGATTTTCTTTAATTTACTTGTTTACTTATCGGTTATTTTATTCCTGTATTTACAGATTTGTTAATTACACGATTTATCTGATTTTTAAATTTTATTGGCTTATTAACTTATTTAATATAATTAAATCCTTTACTTCATTTAACATATTCAACCTATTTAACTTATTCGACTTATTTGACTTATTTAATTCATTTTTATAATTTAATTTATTTTAATCGCCAATTTATTTGAAATTTCAATTTACTTAATTTATTTAATTTGTTTGATGGTTTAACCCTTAATTATTTTCTTCTATTATTTTCTTCTTCGAATTTTATCTTTTAACTTATTTATTTAGACTACTGCTTTTTCAGGTTAACTTATTTATTTAATTTCAATAAACTAAATCTCTAATTTATTTAATTCTTCTTGCGCATCAAACATTTTCTGCTTCATGCTCTTTTAATTTATCGAAGATCTCTTTAAGTATCTTATTTGCCTTATTGATATCCTTAAGGGCTTCACGCAGATAATTGTTTGCTTTTTTCATGACCTCATGAGTGGTATCCGTATCTGCGTAAATAACATCTGCTGCTTCTTTCTTTTCTTTTGCAGAGTTGATATACGCGTTATAACTTTCAAGTTTTACTTCAAGGTCGGATGTATCAATTCCGTTTCCTCTAAGGCTTTCGATTTTTAATTCGATGTTTGCAGAGAGATTTTCTGATTTTTCAAAGAACTCCCCAATCTTCTGGCTGACAATCTTTCCTGCCCCTGCAAGACTGGCTTTTTGTGCATTATTCCAGGTCTCCTGTAAAGCCCTGACCCTGGCTGCAAGTTCTTTCTGATTTGAGGCCTTTGCAACTTTTGTCTTTTCAGCCTCAAGTAAAGAGATTTTTTCATCTATAACAGCAATTTCTTCTTTTATTTTATCGCTATTTGAGTATTCCAGATTTTTCTTTACACTTGAAAGATGGAATATCATATAATTGATAGTGGAGTTAAGGTAAACCTTGGTCCCTTCCAAAGCTTCGTCAGAATTAGGATTAAGTTCTCCGGTCTGGATCTTATTTCTAATTTTTAAAAAATCTTCCTTAGCTTTCCTATATTCTTCACGTTGAACCTGGAGTTCTTCTTTTATTTCTTTTCTAAACTCCCTGTGTTCTAAGATTTTATTATTTTCTTCTATTCTCTCATTATTCCGGGGTTCTTTTGAATTGGGCCCCGAATAATCTTTCTCATTTGTATTTGTATTGTTTATATCTGCGTCATTTTTACTAATATCATTTATATTTTCAAGCTTATATTTTGCAGTATCCCCTTCTTCATACAGATCCTGATTTGTATATCCCCGTTCGGAAACATTTTCGGCAGCCAATGCGCCTGATGCTAAAGTATTCAGGAATATTAATATAAGCGTAAAATAAGCCAGATATCTCACAAAACCTGATTTTTTCATCTGACTTCCTCCCTTAGTAAATGTTATATGTCATAATACTCTTGTATAGAATAAGGTAGATATAAGTATTCTTTTTACATTGCATCCGATTAAAAGGTAGATACGAAGTTCCAAACTTGATACCACCTTTATTTGCTTGATAAAGCTTTAATCAGCCTTTATTACTTTTCAAATTTCTGTTGTGAAAAGTAAAGAATTTATGTGAAAAGCCCGTTTAAGATTGCGTGAATTTAAGAAAGCTTTGTAAGATAGCTTGTGTTTTCCTTTTCCTTCTATTCCTTCAGGGAAATGCACAGGCAGTTACAATTCACGGGACAGTATATGAGTGGTCTAGTTTCAAACCCCTTAATAATGCGATTGTTGAAATTAATTCTACTCCTGAACAATACTACGTTGCAAAAGATGCGCAATATTCCTTTAACCTTACGGCGGGGACTTACCGCATAACTGCGAACTATTTTGAAGGGAACGAAAGAATTTATGCAGTAAATGAAACGGTTGTGATCTCAGATAAAGGTGAATACATACATGACCTTCTCCTGTTTCCAACCTATGAGGAAGAACTTCTAAATCAGGACGAATTTGTTGACGTCTCTGATCTCGGGTTTGACGACTCAAAACCCCCCTCCCAGAAGAATTCCCAGAGTATCTATTTAATCGGGATTTTCTTTGTTTTTTCAGGACTGCTTCTAACAGGGTATTTTTTAGGCAGAAAGCACAGAAAATCTCCTCAGATTATCCACAACTATAGAGAACCAGATAGGGAAATAAAAGCCCTTCCGGCTGGGGCTTCCATAAAAAGTCATATAAAAGAAACAGAGTTCTCTGAAGAACCTGAACCGGAAAATGCTGAAAATTTTGTTGAAACTTCTGACATGCAGCCTGAGCCAGTTACCACAACAAGTCTAGAGGCTAAAGAGATTACAGAAATAAAACAAACAAGCAGCTTATCACAGGCAAATAAGGCTGTGCAGGAAATAGAAACCAATACATTAGGCAGTTCGGAACTTCGTCCAGAAAAAGAGTCTAAGCATACATTTGCAGATAACATAAGAGCTCATGAAATCAGTCTCCCTGAAGACCTTAAAGAACTCCTGGATGTTATCCGGCACTGTGGAAATCGAATAACTCAGAGAGAACTCCGGAAAAAATCCCCTTATTCCGAATCTAAAGTCAGCCTTATGCTTTCTGATCTTGAAGAAAGAGGGTTAATTGAGAAGTTTAAAAGAGGACGAGGAAATATTATTCGGATCCCTGATAAGCATGTGTCCAAACAGGCAGGATCCGAAAATAAAAATGAATAGGCCCCAAAAGAGTAAAAAATTAGAACACAGCATAATACAGGCTATTTTTAAAAACTGGAAATAGTAAACTATATAACTAAACTCATCTACTAAGCAGCAGAAATAGCTATAATCGGCTTGAAAAAGCAAACCAAAATTCTTTTAAACACTTGCTAACCTGCAAGCCTAATTCTTATGTGGCAGAGCAGGTTAGATTTTGTTTGCCAATCCAATAGATATTAAAATAGACATTAAAGACCTTTACCTAAAGACCTGTACGCTTAAACCCTATAACGTTGATAATCACTCTCCAATGATACAGATGTACAAATATGACATATATTTGTGTAAATCCAGGAGAAATCTCAGCATAAACCTATTGCATAGGCATATTACAGGTCTTAATACAAAGAGTTCTATAACCTCAAAATCCCCGCAAATACAATAATCTGACAAGCACTTTTCCTTAAAGTACAGTGGAACAGTAATCCTGATGGAACAGTAATCCTGATTAAGGTATTAAGGGTTTTAAGGTAATTCGTACATATCAAATTCTCAGGCAATTTACTGCTTATTAAATATCACGAATAAAAATTCTTGTCTACGGATAGTAAAATTTCACGAGGGAAAACATGCGGATTTCCATGGATATCGAACTAAAAGATGTGCCCGGGCAGATGCTTTTAGCTCTCCAGCCTCTTTCAGAATGTAAAGCTAATTTAATAACTGTTTTACATCATCACCAGAAAAGAACCCCCCGAAAAACGGTGCCTGTACAGCTTGTGCTGGAAACCAGACCTGAAAGTATTGAAATAATAAAAACAAGACTGGAAGAAAATGGAATCAGGGTTGTAAGGGTTGGAGAACACCGATTTAGAGAAAGTATAAATGTAGTCCTTATAGGGCATGTAGTTCATACCGGAATTCAGGATACGATTGATGAGATTGATAAAACAGGATTTGCCGAGGTTGTGGATCTTTCCCTCTCTATGCCTGGCATAAATATGCTTTCCTCAGCTCTCATCAGAATAGATGCTGTAGGGAAAAAAGACCTTCAAAGGGCACTTGGTATCCTCAAAAGCGTTTCGGAAAAAAAAGACCTGCTGATGGTTCTCCCAATAGATGTCCAGGCCTGAAAAATTTAGGAGATTTAAAAAATGAAAACAATAAGCTGTTCGATTCTTGGATTCGGTGCGATTGGACAGGGTGTGGCTGAGGTATTCCTCAAGGAAAAAGAATATCTTGAAAGTATCGGGCTGGATGTAAAAGTTGTTGCTGTTGTGGATTCAAAAGGGGCCACTGTAAACCCTGAAGGCGTTGACCTTGCTGACTGCCTCACACGTAAGAGAACAACAGGCACAGTCGCTGTTCAAAATCTTTCCGGAGAAGAAGTCATAAGAACAATTGACCACGAACTTGTGATCGAAACCACCCCCACAAATATAAAAACAGGTGGTGCAGGCCTGCTCAACATGTTTGCAGCCTTTGAGACAGGGAAGAATGTCATTACCTCAAACAAAGGGCCCCTTACCCTGAAATACAGGGAACTTATGGAAGCTGCAAAAACCTCAGGTTCTCACTTCAGGTTCGAAGCTACAGTCGGAGGCTCCATGCCTATTATCAATCTTGCAAACGAGGTTTTGGCTGGGAATAAAGTTTTAAGCATCAAAGGAATCCTGAATGGAACCTGCAACTATATCCTGACCCGGATGCTTGAGGAAAGGGCAACTTATAATGATATTCTTGTAGAATCAATGCAGCTTGGCATTGCTGAAACCGATCCTACTTATGATGTGGAAGGAATTGATACTGCCTGCAAACTCGTAATCCTTGCAAATGCGATTTTTGGGCTTGATGCTACTTATCAGAATGTACATGTTAAGGGAATTACAAAAATTACTCCTGAAGCTCTTGAAATGGCCTATGAGCGAGGACACGTAATAAAACTTATAGGAGAAGTCAGCAGGGAAAGGATTCATGTAGCTCCAAGGCTTGTACCTATAAATCATCCGTTAGCAGTTGGGGGCACTCTGAATGTGGCATCCGTAGACACCGAGCTTGCAGGAGAAATAACAATAACAGGAAAAGGAGCAGGCCCTATAGAAACCGCAAGTGCAATTCTCAGCGACCTGATTGCAATTTACGGAGATACATAAAATAAAAATTAATAGTGGGGATTTAGGCAAGAATCAACACAGGGCTCTAATATCCAATAATAAAATTCAATAATAAAATAAGGTTAATGAAATAAAAAACAATAAAATTAAAAATTGTGTGAACCATGACAAGCTTCAGGGAATTTGCAGAAACATGCCAGGCAATCGAAAAAATTTCAAGTACAATTGAGATCACAAATCAGGTTGCTGAGCTCCTTAAGAAAGTGGATGTAGAAGAACTGCCTATTGCAACTCATTTCATTATGAGTAAGGTCTTCCCTGAATGGAGCGGAGAACAGCTTGGAATCGGGACAAGCCTGCTCTATGTTGCCCTTTCCAAAGCCTCAGGCATGGCTATAAAAAGCATAGAGTCCCTTATCCGGACTACAGGCGATATCGGAGATACAGCCCTGCTGATCCTGAAGGAAAAAAGGAAAAACCAGGCCACGTTTTCTTCTTTCCTTGAAGAACAGGCCGAACTTTCAATAACCGAAGTTTTTAACCGCTTCAAAACCGCATCCGAAGCTTCAGGTAAAGGTTCCCAGGACATCAAAGTCAAAAATCTGCAGTTTCTTTTTAATTCTTCAACCCCAAGGGAAGCGAAATATGTTTCCAGGCTTGCCCTTGAAGAACTTCGGATAGGTGTCGGAGAGGGAGTTGTAAGGGATGCAATTGCAAGAGCCTTTTTAGTGCCTGCAGATATTGTTGAACACGCTTTTATGGTTACAAATGATCTTGGAATAGTCGCTGCAGCCGCCAAGCAGGGTGGAACAGAAGCTCTGCAAGCCCTGGGAATAGAGATTAACCGCCCCATAAAAATGATGCTTTCCCAGATCAGTCCTGATGTGAATGCTAATATAAAGGAAATGAAAGAAGCAGCTATTGAATGGAAATTCGACGGGGCAAGAGTTCAGATTCACAAGAACGGAAATTCCGTTACTCTTTTTTCCCGAAAACTCGAAAATGTTACAAATTCCCTGCCTGACCTTGTTGAGATAATTCGAAAGCATGTCAAAGCCGAATCCGCAATTCTTGACGGGGAAGCTGTTGCAATAGACGAAAATGGAAAACCAAGGGCCTTTCAGGAAATCCTCAAACGCTTCAGGCGAAAATACGGGATTGAAGAAAAAGTGCTCGGAATACCTATCCAGCTTAACCTTTTTGATATAATGTACTTAAACGGCAAAACCCTTATCGACCTTCCTCTCCTTGAACGCAGAAAATACCTTGAATCCTGCGTTGAAAGTACAACTGAGGATTCAAAATCTATCTGTGTGGACAAACAGGTTATAACTGGAGACCTTGAAGTCGTCGAAAAGATTTACAGGGAAGCTCTTAAAGCCGGACATGAAGGAGTTATGGTCAAAAACCCGAATTCGATGTACTCCCCTGGCAAACGCGGCAAAAACTGGATAAAGAAAAAACCCCTTATGGATACCCTTGACCTTGTAATAGTCGGAGCCGAATGGGGTTTTGGTAGGCGGGCAAACCTGATAGGCTCTTATACCGTTGCCTGTTATGACCCTGAAACTTCCCGTTTTCTGCAGGTCGGCAAGGTCGGAACAGGTCTTACTGACGATCAGCTCAAAGAGCTTACAGAAATGCTTTCTGGCTTAATGGAAGGCGGAGAAGCCGGCGGAGTATTTGCAATCCGGCCTCAGATTGTTCTTGAAATTGCCTTTGAGGAAATTCAAAAAAGCCCCAATTATGATTCCGGCTATGCACTGCGTTTTCCACGGTTTATCCGCATCCGGGATGATAAGGACCCTGAAGAAGCTGATACTATCCAGAGGCTTGAAAAGGTCTACAGTCAGCAATTAAAAAGGCTCTGAATAGTAATTTCAAATGCTTCTATTTCAGACAGCCAGTCTCATACAAATTTAGAAATATCATACTGTCATGATGCCTATAGTTATTGGAAATTCTGCATCATTATGCAATGTAATATCAATAATGTTTGATAGCTGCGATTCTAACTGACGTGTTTCTGTAATATTTTCGTCTGAAGTGACCCGAACTTCATATTTTTCTTTATCCCCTGGTGGAAAGGAAAGTTCCAATAACAGCCATAGAGGCTTTGGTTGAGACTTGCCTTCTTCAGGGTTTAACTCATATATTTTATTGAATACTGATTCGTTTTCAGAATCAAATATCTCAATTACAGCTTCATGTTTGTTAATATCTTCATTATATATGTAAAAAAAAGGAGGAACAGGCCCTAAAAAAATAAAGGGTATGGCAGTCAAAAATAATGCAATTAACATAAAGATGGCTATTATGGTATAATATTTTTTCATTTTCATATTCTTCTCCGTCTATAATTTAATTCTATTTTCTTACAGCGTGTCTTAAAACGAAATTTGATTCTACAATTGGAACAGGAATTACGCATTTGACTGAAAATCAGTACATTAAACCGTTAACGTCTAAGGTGTAAATTTCAATAATGAAGAATAATATACTTGATTTTATACCTATAGCGAATAATTCCGATGTAGTAAATCTACGATCTGAATTTGAAGTTACGGTGCTAATTATCCAATTGTAGAAATGGGTCAAATTTTGAGACAACCTCTTAGCATCAAATTTTCAACTGAGCTTTCAATAAAGAAAGTAATTTCAAAAAAAATCTAATAAATCCAAAATGGGTTTTGGGATAGCCTCATCAATTATCTATGCCATTTTGCACAGTATTCCCACAAGCAGTACACCAAGCATTTGTACCTGCATATGCAGACGGTTCATTCATTATACAGGTAGGATGCAACACAGAATTTTGATCAGATTCATCAAAATTATGAGAAACTTCATGTTGAACAATACTATCATGTGGCCAATCCAATCCAGTTGCAGTATCAGAACATATCGCAAAAGGCCCCTTAGTAGTTATATCACACTCATAAGCTATACCATTATGATCCATATTATGTGTCCAACCAATTACCATATCGTTTGCGGAATCCCTTACCCAATTTGTATCTTCTTTTAAATCGGTGAGTGCACTACTAGAACTATCAGCCGGACTGACATCACTTGCATCCCAAGAATTCCAGTACCAATACGTATTAACTCCGATACCAAAATCCTCAAACCTATACAATGCATCATGAGTGTCTTGAGTTATGGCTTCTGTTGGTTTATGTCGGGAATCTTTTGCTACGAATATATATTCATTTATTATTTCATCTATAGCATATGGATTGGAACTAACAGATAATGTGGAGAATAAGGCATTACTTATAAGCTCTGGATCGTTTTGAATTTGCTTTTCTGATGTATTAATTTCGAAAGATATTTTTCCACTTTCAGCTAGTTTGTTAATTTCTTCTTTAGGAATAGCATAATTATTGATAATTTCGATTTTAGGATTTTCCGGGTCTACTCCATAATTTTGAATATATTTTTCTCTTTCTTCATGTATTATAGCAAACATTTTTTCGTGAGTTATTATTATATCATAGTCTTCACCTTCTTTTAAATTTTCAGGTGGTTTTCCATTTTCGCTTGCTATAACTCTTTGGTTACTGTCCAAAATTGTTCCTTCTAAATAATTTGGTAATCTATTGTTTGCAAACTTCAAATCATTGTCAGTTATATTATATTTATTATAAAGATTTTTTTAGTTCAGTTTCAGTATAACTTATATTTTCTATTGAAACTTCACTAGAAGCTTCATCAATACTTGCACCAACAACCGGCACAACTGCCATCATTAATAGTAATAATGCCAAAATTAGTGTTCTTATTCCAAATTTGTTTATAATCATTTGTTAACCTCGTGTGATTTACTTCTAAGGCAGGAATAAGCAAATTTTAATTAGTTTAAAAACTATCATTTCCTTGCCTCAAGAAATGTGGAGTTCAAACCTACTGTGGAAGGTTTGGTAGAAATGTTTGAGCTCCACATTCAAAAATAATTAAATACTTCTCCTATACATTTATTACGCCGATGAATTTTTAATCTCTCCAATTAATATCAATTAATTCGATCAGCTTTTTTATTGAATGCCAGGAATTTAGGAATTTTAGTTTACGTTAGAAATTTGACCTTACTCTAACAAAAAATCTGGAAATTATTCTTTTTATTTAATCAATAAATTGGAAAAGTAGATACGGTATAATCTCCGTACAAAAATAAAAGAGTTATAATGTATTGAATGAATTCACAAGTAACTAGAAAATTTTTAATAGATGCGGCGACAGGAGATAAAAAGTTTTGAAATTTAAGACAATCTTTAATACTTCAAAAAGTTTAATTGTGAAAAAGAAATAAAAGTATAAATTTATTAAAGAGCAGATCCCAAGACCTAAATTGATTCTCCTAATGTTATATTCCAAATTATCAATCGAGCTTCGGATCTCTAAATTAATTTTGAGAAATCATAATATTCCTCAAAAAATGAGTTTTGGGATAGCCTCAAAAACAAAATATCTCTATTTTATTAAACTTGCATTGAATCAATAAGAATAGAGTCATTTGTCGCTGAGATAAACAAACTAGTCCAGGGATTCAAAAACATGCTGGTTTCCATGCTTATATTATTTTCTAAAGTTGTTTTTATAACATAATTATCTTTATTCAATGGGGAAGCCATCTTAAATAATAACCATAAACCTTTAGATTCTGTTATTTTTTCTTGAGGAGATAGTTCATACCTATTTTCAAATATTAATTCATTATTCGAATCAATAATCTGGATCGATACTATGTGATTAATTTCATCCCCATTGTAAACAGAAAAAAAAGATGTAGGTGGGCCAATGAAAATGTATGGTAGAATTATAAAAAATCCTAATAGAATCAAAGTTCCTATTCCTATAATGCGAAATTTTTCGGCTTTTTTCATGTTTCCACCTATGAATTTATCTATAGTTATTAATTGTCTATTCCGTAATCTACAATGTTTTAACTGGAAGTATACCAGATGTTTCTTAAGAAAACTATCAAGGAAATTTTTTTCTTGATTTAACCTATAAAAATGGAAAAAGTAAAAATTGCAAACCTGATAAAAGGATATTTATCTCTATAAAAATAGGCTTCAATTTTTAAAAGAATTTACCCATTCTGGCCTTTCAGGAGGATTACTATTTAGCATGTCTCTCCATTCTTCATCTGTCAATCTCTCTCCTGAGGGCTGCCAGAATTCGTAGTAACTCATTACAGGACCTGCTCCGAGCGTAATTCTTCCGTCTGGCTGTTTGTAGGCTACGATTATAAGGTCCAGTTTCCCGGTTCCTGCTTCCAAAGGTCTCCCTTTTATATCTGTATAAACATCAGCAACCATGACAGATTTCTGGGCATTCTCATCTATGTTCTCAAGCATTGGAGCTATATTCTGGCTGAAATTCCTGATGAACTCATACTCTTCATCTGTCAGTTCTTTATTTTCAAGCTCTTTAATTGAAATTTCTTGCAACTTTTCAAGAGTGCTTTCAAGAGTTATGAAATCTTTATCTGATTGTTCATCAAGCACTTTCATTTCAGCCAGTCCACCATGTGCCATTTTTGTAAGGGCAAGCATCCTAGCATAAAATTCAGGCACTGGTTCCACATATCCCTGAACAGATTTTTCTTCTGGTGGTGCTTGGGGAGAACCTGTAAAATATGCCTGCTTTGCATAGAGGATAGTATCGTGTCTGAGTTCAGTCCAGGAAGCAAGGGCCGTGTTAAGCTGTTTATCTTCCCAGGGTTCTGTCTGCATAAAAGTAGGATAGCCCTCTGGATAGTCTACAAGGAGAGATTTTAGAGCGTATATTTGAGCCCAATAAAGGTTTTTATTCCAGTCCTTTTCATCAAAAGCTCCGAATTCCTTTTCCAGCGATATATGAGCTTTTTTGTATTCTTCATTTTCAGAAATACCTTGGGTTTTCAGGTGTTTTTTCGCTCTTTCAGAACCAAGAAGACCCATAATATTCAGGGCAGGAGGATGGAGCTCCTGGAGAATATACGAGTCTGGAATATATCGTTGACCCATGAACTTGAACCCTTTTGTGGGCTCGATAGTTTTGTTTTCAGTTTCAAAGCCTGCCGGAATTATTTCTCCTGTTCCCCCATAAATTTTTGGGCTTTTGTATCTTTCCAGCTCGGTTTTCAATACTGTAAGATTTTTGTCGTCAAAATCATTGTCGAAACTTACCTGTTCCCTGTCATTTCCAAAAACAGTATCCAGAGCTTTTGCATACTCATAAGGCCCGAGGTCGTCGGAAAAACCAACATAGAAAGCTGTCACATCATAGATCCTATCCCATTTTATCTGGAGGTTTTTGTCTCGGTCAAAATAGTCAGAAATTAAAAGGGCCTGCATAGTCTGAATTTTTGCTTCTTTTTCCGGGTCTTCTGCAGTAATCATATCCGGCTGGAGTAGCATACTTATTCTACCGTGCCATGTCATGGCCTTAAAATAGTTTTGCAGTTTTTCAGAGGACGTATAATGCCCCCTTGGAGTGTACTGAGAGTAATCTTCCTCATACTTAAAAATTGGAGATATTCCTCCTCCCTGGGCTTCTATTAAGCGCAATTCAGCTTCTACATCTTCCTGTACATATTTTGGAACTTCAAAGCTGTATTCTTCAGAATCCACGTCATCTGTAGATTTGGATTTAACTGTTATTCGGTTTGGATCTGGTTCTTCTTCAAGCAAACTTAAGGCAACTGCAAAATAGGCAACATTTCTTCTTGCCGCTTCTTTTACTTCTTCAGATGAGGAATTATTTTCCTTTACCTCATTATAATCCTCTATGGAAGTTTCAAGAAGAGCTTTGTCAAGTTTCCAGAGATTGTCGTAAAATTCGGATTCTTCTACCTGCCTCAAAGTCTCATCAAACTGGATATGGTAAAGGTGAAGGAGAGAATCCGACGTGATAAATATAGGAACGTCAGCCACTTTCAAGTCTCTGTAAGTTGCATTTACTTGTTCCACTTTAAATTGATTTTTGGTAACTTCATTTTCAATTACAACAAACCCATTTTTATATAATAAATCCATGCTTTTGTTTGTTAGAGGCATTTTTTGGATGAAATTATCATAATTTGAAATTTCAGAAGCTTTAAGAGGTAAAGAATAAGAGAAAATGTTTGTTTCAAACTGCAGATTTTCTTTACTATAATATTTGAAAAACGAGTCTTCTTTTTCAAATCTAAGAGAGTTTATATCGTCTGTTTGTTCTGTACTTGTAACATTTTTGTATAAAATTTTGTTTGCTACATTCTCAGAATCTTTTCCTTTAACTATCGTGCCATGATTGCTAATACACCCAGAAATCAAAATTAACGATAGCACAAGAAATGAAATAAACGCAGTCATTATTATTTTTTTCAAACTTTTCCCCCTTACCGAGATTACACTGAAAATGAGTAAAGTAAAATTAGAAATTTAACTTATTTATTTCTTTTTAAACGTATACTAATATCAATGCCAAAATTTATCAAATTTACTATCGAAATAATTTCAATAAAATAAGAAATCTAAGAATTATACTGTTTCAGCGCCTTCAATGAAAAGAATTTTTATAGAAACATAGATCAATAATATTCATAGTTCGTAATCGTTTCTTACCGCATGCCAATTTATAGGAAAAAATATAAGAATATTGTTTTATAATTTTGGCAGTACCATAATATTTTGGTTCTGCGATAATTACTTATTGATAATGTTTTATCCTTCTATATAATCAGGGTTCACAGTCAAAACCTTCTCATCCATCTCAAGCTCATTTTTTATTATGATTGCTTCCCTCTCAAGAATCCAGTTCTTTGATTCGTCTCCAAGATAAAGATAGCACCAAACAAATTTTTTAATCTGAAGATTATATTTTTCCATTACCTTAAGAAAACTTTCATCCTCGAGACCTTCTTCGGATACAAGAATGTAATAATAATTTCCCTTTTTGATTTCAGGGAATCTAGGTTCAGGGATTTCAGGGAATACAGGATCATTCCAATTCTCTTCTTTGTTCAATTCCTTTCTTTTATCTTCATCTACCTTTATGTAATATTTATCTGCCATATAATCTACATCATAATCCAGTTTGTACATAGTCAGGTTGCAGTTTTCAAGAATGGTTTTAACCCCAGGTTCAGTAACTCCTTCTTCAAATTGAATGATTAAACCCCCTACCTGCAATTCTTTAACTGGAGTTTTCATATCGATTGAGTCATTAGTATTAACTAAATCAACTGAATCATTAGTATTAACTGAAGTTTTTATAAATAGTCCTACAATCATTACAAGAGTTAGAAGAAAAATAAAAATAGCAATTTTCCCATTTATTTTTCTCATACGAACCACCAAAAAAGATAAGGAGTTTTAGCTCCTTACGTATATACGGTTAACTTCTGAACCAAATGCTTCCAGTTTATAACTACCAGACCATCGAGGCGAGGGTCATTGATCGCCAAAAGTTGTTCCCCAGTATTATAATAGTATCCTACGCAAGCTCGAGCATGATCCGAAATTCCACTTTTGAAAGGTCTCTTGTTGTTAATTTCAGTAACTACTTCACCAAATGTTAGATCAGTATCTATTATTGAATGAGTTTTTGCTAATCCTTGAGATGATATATAATAGGTACGCTGTTGACTATTATTGACCCCATTAGGAGCTACCCCACCCATTATTCCATAGATGTAATCTTGGCTATGAGATACTCCATAATATTTAGCAATCATCTGCGCAGTTGTCGGGCCGCAGTAATAAGTTTCTTCTCCTCCATATAAGGGAACATTGAGCGTCTTAGTTGTGGCTGTTGTCGTTGTTACTGCATCGCCACTTAGTTTTTCCATCTGTTCTTCAGTGATTGGTGTAGATATATTGATTCCCATGCTAGTTGCTTCTTGTTCTACAGATTTAGTAAGATTATCGCTTTCTTGCCAGTTCTTTAAATTTTTGTCTACTCCATTCTTTAATCTCTGTTCGTATATTGACCAAATTCCACGCTTTGTTTCAGTTGCGGGTTCATCTGGTACCACATCAAGTGTATATGCGTCTACAAATATCCGATGCTCGTCTCCTGTTGTTTTGTCCTTAACTACAGTCATTGCTCCTATAAGAGGATAATCGTATACAACCATCTTAGTTAGTTTGATTTCCCCATCTGGATAATTATTTTTGGCGATATCTATTGATTTTTTTATAGCTTCAGAAGAATCAAACGGTTTTGGATTAAACTCTACAAGTTGAACTGTTTGCCCCAATTTTTTATCTGCACCAATATCGATTATACCTATTAGGTTATTATTTTTATATACAGAAAATTGATAATATAACTTTTGACCATTTGGATCATAAAGCTCCAAAGGTTTAGAGTCTATGGATGCGCCTGTCCAGTCTTCAAAGTTTTGTGTATCCGTTGCTATGAATTTTATCATGTGCGCATTTGCATGTCTAAAAGCTTCCTCAGCAGTCACACTATACTTATTTTCCTCTTGTGCGTCGACTGCTGGTATTAATACCATACCAATTAGCAGAATTGCCAAAATTAGTGTTCTTATTCCAAATTTATTTATAATCATTTATTAACCTCTTATAATTACTTCCGAGGCAGGAATAAGCAAATTTTAATTACTTTAAAAACTATCATTCCCTGCCTCAAGGCATGTGGAGTTCAAATTTACTGTGGAAGGTTTAGTAGAAATGTTTGAACTCCACATTCAAAAATAATTAAATACTTCTCCTATACATTTATTACGTCGATGAATTTTTAATCTCTCCAATTAATATCAATTAATTCGATCAGCTTTTTTATTGGAATACCAGGGATTTAGGAACTTTAGTTTACGTTAGAAATTTGACCTGACTCTAACAAAAAATCTGGAAATTATTCTTTTTATTTAATCAATAAATAGGAAAAGTAAACACGATATAACCGCCGTACAAAATATAAAAGAATATAATGTATTGAAAGAAATCATAAGTAACTAGAAAATTTTTAATAGATGCGGCGACAGAAAATGGACAGCTTCGAAATTTATAAGAAAACACGAGATGATGTGCAGGCGATATACAGATCAAGACTTCTAATAGAAATTCTTTTATCGTTGAATGAAAGCAACAGAAAGCTCTCCCATTTGCGTGAAATTACGGGAAGCTCATCTCAGGCTCTGATTCCAAAGCTCAGGGAACTGGAAGCAGATAATCTAATCGAAATAAAAGACCATGAGTATAGCCTAACACAAGCAGGAAAAATTTTAGCTTTAGGAGTATCGGACTCTTTTGCAAAAGTTGGGACAATTAATAAATTAAAACACTTCTTGTCCACACATTATATTGGGGGAATTCCGGATTTTTTATTGAAAGATATTGGGTGCCTTTATGAATCTAAGATCCTCAGGGATAAAGGTATGAGATCCTTAATGTTTATAATAATCAGTTGAAAATGATTAAAGAAGCAGAGTGTATCTAGGGAGTATCTTCAGTAGTGACTGAAGGATATGCAAATTCTATCTCTGAAAGAGTAAAAGAAGGGATCCCGATTGAGCTTATAGTTCCTCTTCGTATTGCAGAGAAGTTGAAACAGGCACCTTATATAGAAAAACTGGCAGCACTGAGATATTGTAAGAATTTTAAGTTAACGTCTATGAATGAAGATATTAAAGTAGGACTAATTGTTACAGACAAATCTTTAACCTTATGCCTATACAAAAAAACAGGCATAGAATATGACATAACTTCAGGTTTATTCAGTTCTGATCCTAAAGCTATTGAATGGGGAAAGAGTATGTTTGAGTATTGCAAAATTCGCTCAAATGAAAACTTAAACGCTAGTTATACCCAGTAATTATTTCCGGTAAATTAATTCTAGAGAATTTAAACATACTTAAACAGGTCATCTCTTTTTAATTCGTGTAACCTATCCCGAAGAAGGCCCTGCAGAGCTTTTAAATCTCCTTTCTTTGCACTAATAGGAGCTATAAGGTGTTTCCAGTTTTCCCAGGGAGGTTCAAGCCCCAATTTGGCAGCAATCTCATCCAGCAGAGGATTATATTCACTTTCTTTCACTTTATCCATCTTATTTACTGCAACAAGGGTGTCTATGCCTACTTCTCTTAAGAAATCAAACATTTCAACGTCTATGGGGATTTGCTCCCTTGAATCCCATCTCTCAACTATTTGGGGGAATGCAGGTCCGTCGATTACAAGGACTCCGATTTCAATCCTGTTCGCATTATCTTCAATATAATGCACGGTTTTGTCTTTTACAATATCCTGCTTCCTGTCCTTTACTCCGCTCATAAAGCCGAAGCCTGGCATATCTGTGATAAGAAGGTCTGAAACCTGGGCATGGATCGGCCGCAGGGTAACTCCGGGGCGTTTCCCTACTTTTACTTTTGCTCCGAATAATTCTTTAAGCAGGGAAGATTTGCCCACATTTGAGCGGCCTACAAAGATAATTTCAAGGTTAATCTTGCTGTCAGATGTTGTTTTACTTGTTTTCATTCTTTTTTTCCTCATTTGCTTCCCCAAGCTTTTTATCAAAGGCCCTGAGGAAAGCTTCAAGACAGTTTTCAGGAATACGGGCCCCTGATGCAAGGGGATGGCCTCCTCCGCTTCCTCCAAATTTTGGGGCAAGCAGGCGCAGGATTTTATTTATATCTACGTCGCCCCGCGAACGGATACTCAGGTCATAAGAATTCTTCTTTTCTCTGAATTCGGCTGCAATTCCTACGTCCTTCTGGCCATAAGAAGCTGCATAAATTGCCGCTTTTGAGATAGAATTATTGGTATTTACAATATATGCACTGTTTTCCAGAATTTTTACATTTTCTTTAACAAAGACCCGGATTTTTTCTTCATTAATTGCAGAGGCTCTGGCAAGTTCAGGAAGTTCAGGGATGTTAGATGGAATAATGTCTTTTGAAAGAGGTTCAAGTAACCTTCTCTTAAAATCGTAGTCTTTTCCTTTATATAAAATAGCCTGGACAAGGGTTCCTGCTTGATAATAAAGTCCCCTTCTGTCCCAATCCCTGATCCACTTTTTTACATAGGGGCTTTCATCCCAGAAATCTCCAATAGCCCCGTAAATTGCCACTCTTCTCATGTCCCGATCCAGGCGGCCCTGAAAAGTCCTGTACGTAAGTTCCGAAGAGCAGGCTTTTGTATCATGATAAAGCCAGGCTTCCCCCTTACAGCTTTCAGGAAGAGGGTGGTGGTCAATGTAAAAAAGCTCACATTCTTCTGCAAATTTCTTAAGTGTAGAGTATAGTTCCGAGCAGTATCTTTCATCAATCGCAATATCACAAATAATCAGGGTTTCCACATCTTCAATAAGCTCTAATTTTTCCAGGAGGCTGACCGGACTCGTAAAATATACATAAGCTTCCGGATAAGCTGTTTTTGCAATTGCGCCAGAGCAGATCCCATCCGAATCCCCGTGTGTAAGGATAAGGGTTTTTTCTCTGAGCTTATTTTCGAGTTCAACCATGTTTCTCTTTTTCCTTCCTCTATTCTCAAATAATCTCTGTTGTGTGGCTTTAACTTATTAATTGTGAGGATAGAAACTCATTAATAGTGATAATGAATCTGCTAATAATATAATTATTAGTAACAGGGCTGATTAGTAATAAAATTAGTTAATAATTAGTAGAAAGGCAGTTAATAAGAAAGAATAACAAAATAATATTAATAAAAAAATTAATACTTATATAAATTACTAGTTAATAAAAATTTGACAGTTAATAAATACATTGCTATATTAACCTGTTAAAAGTGTTAAATGCTTAATATTTTTGAAAAGAATGCAAAATATTTTTAAAAAATTAAAAGAAAAACAAATGAAAAACAAATGAAAATAAAGGAACAATTAAAGAAAAATTTAAAAAGAATTTAAAAGAATTAAAAAACTTATACTATAAAAGCCAAACTTCGCTTTCTACATGAAAATTTCTATTAAATTTGAGCTCATCCCAAAGCTCGAAATTTGTTTCTTAAGCCTTGTATCTTGAATAATCAATTAAATTCATGAGCATGAAAACAATTCTGAAAATTCCCAACGATTAAGAATAAAGTGGCTTTTGGGATAGGCTCTTTATTAAATTAAGTTATTATTAACGCTTATTTTGGTTAGTTAATGCTAATTTTTATTAACTAAGGCTTATTGTGGCCTTTTTGTCCTATTTTTCAATTTACTTCTCGATTAATTCTACAGTTTTAAATCCCAGGTGTTTATCCCAGATTCTTCTTTTTCAGGATAAGTTTAATTCCCAGAATCCCGATTAGTCCGGAAAATAAGTCGAATGCAGGAGTTTTTTCAGAATTATCCTCCTTATTTACATCTTCTGTTCCTGAAGACTCATTTCCTTCATTATCGGAGTTATTTTCTTCTGATTGTGTATAATTTTCCTCTTCTGATTCCGTATACTTCTCCGCAGGTTCAGCATTTTCTTCCTTGGAAACCGGGCTTTCCACATTAACTACAGGACGCTCTGAAAAAACTTCTTCTGAATATTTATCAAGGTCTACAAAACGTGCTTTGCAGGCAGGTAGCCGGATTTTTCCCTCTCTGTTCATTCTCAGTGTATAGGAGATTTTTCTTGACTCTCCATTTTTGCCAAGCACCTGTGAGAAACCTGTATTTCCGCTTATTAATTCAGCTTCAGGGGGTATAAAATCACTTAATGTGACATTTGCATCAACGTTTCCGGAGTTCTGGGCATTAAGTTCGACATTAAGTTCTTCTCCGAAATTTAGCTCCTCTTTATCAATAGTTTTTGTAACAGTTATTTTTGGGCCGTAAATTTTTATGGGTTCCGAACCATTGGATTCGATTTGTTTAGCCTGCCCATCAGGCAGTGTGAAGGTAGCAATTGCTTTTGGGAATGTAAATTCCCCGGGAGTCTGCGGGATAAGGGTATATTCAAAAACCTTTTCTGCTGTTTCCCCAGTTTTCAAGGAAAGGGTTTTTTCGAGAGACATTTTTTCTTTAAGCTGCATTTCCGGGATAAGAGAGTCCTTAAGCTGAATATTATCTATCTCGCAAAGTCCTTTGTTTCTAACATTTAATGAAACATGGATCGTTTTTCCCAGGTGTGATTCTTTTTGATAATTCTTTGAAACTACAAGGCCCCATTTCTCTTCTATTTTTATGGTTTTAGAGCCCGAATATTCGTACTTTTTATCTTTTACGTCGCTGCAAATTACTTTTGCATTTATATTATAATCCCTAGCTTCCCATGGAGCAGGAGCTTTTAATATCAGTTTTATGGGTTCAAGTGTTTCTTCTTTTCTTAGGTTTCCAAATTTATACTCTGGTTTCCCGTCAAAAAATTCCATTCCTGAAGAGCCTACTGTCAATATAAGGTCTTTAGCGTCAGCATCTCCGGTATTTTTAACATTTATCAATACCTCAATCCTGTTATCCCCGGAATTTTTCGGGTTATATACATCTTTTTCAGTTTCGACTTTTACCTCTAATTGCGGTTCCCCACTCACAAAAAGCTTTAATTCCACATAGGGATCTTTGTTTTGGGTCCGGAAGATTTTTCCATCTTTTTCGATTGTTTCGTAATTTGGATTTACCTCCTGCGCATAAATTTTTATTATATCGTCACATACAAGCTCCATTCCCGAAGAAAGAGGAGAGGTCTTCAGAACTTTTCCGTTCTTTGAGACCGAAATAAATACCATATCTTCACTGAAGTCCTCAGCCTTTATTTCATACCCCTCTATAACTGCCGAATCTCCCCAATACAATTTTGTTCCACTCTGTTTTTCTATCCAGTTTAGATCCTTTGCTGCAAAAACAGGAATCATAGTACCAGATATAATAAAAATCAAAGAAAGTGCTAGCAATAAAGGTATTCTTCCTCTTTTACCCATACAATATCCCTTAACTTTAAATCCCTTAATTGATCTCTAAATTAGCCCTTTTTTGGGTCCGAAAATCAAAATTTTAAAGCTGATTTTGCTCCATAATTATACTTTGCATCTATATTCTGCAAAACCAACTTTCTTAATATTTGTACACATAAGATATAAATTATAATCGGATGTTTTGGGCCAGAGTTCTGGATAAAAAGATTTTTTTGTGTTTGTATCCTTCAATGTTCGCATATTTCATTTTGATTAAAACGCGGTTAAAAATTAACTAAAAACCCTTTATAAAAGATAACTCTGCGTAAGAAAAATTTACATTTTAAGTTTTGAAGAAATAAAACCCTGATAAAAAAGAATTATTATAAAAATACATTTATAGCTGTATAGTCCTGGTAATGCAAATTTTAATTGATATTTTTATGTTTTAGCGCTTAATTTCATTCAAATAATTTTACTCCAAAACAGTATAAATTTTGAAAATGTTAGGAAATTATATAGAATGTTTAGTGATTATCTAATTATTTACTGATCTGATTAATCTAAATTTAATTTAACCTGGTTGGATAATCAATTTAAAATCTTATTTCGGATTTTACATTATTTAGTGCTGGAGTTTTCTCTTATGGAACTTGCAAAACTAATAGAAATTCTTGAAAAAATCGCCCCGCCTGAATTAGCTGAGGACTTTGATGAAGGCAGAATAGGTTTAATTCTTGGTTTTGAAAAGGATATTAAAAAGATAGCTGTTGCTCTTGACGCTACGTCCTACACTCTTCAAAAAGCAGCAGATATGAAGGCTGATCTCTTAATCACCCACCATACTCTTATTTTCCGCCCGATAAATAAAATCTCAAAAGCTCTGGCAGCATCTCTTAAACTTGCCCTTGAGAATGAGCTTTCCCTTTACAGTATGCACACAAATTATGATAGGGTTGAAGGGGGAATAAATGATGTGCTTGCGGCTAGAATCGGGTTAAAAAACCTTCAAAGTGTAGAATCTGGAAGGATAGGAGAAATTGAGCTCTGTTCGTCAGCTACTCTGGCAGCCATCGTTTCTGAATCTCTACAGACTCCTGTAATATATAATGGAGAAAAGAATAATATCAGACGAGTAATGGTTGTCGGAGGAAGTGGTTTTAGAACAGAATTTCTTGAAATTGCGCGCGAAAATAAAGTTGATGCTTTTATTTCTTCTGAACTTAAACATGACATTTTGCGCATGTATGAAGATCTTTGCCTTATTGATGCTACTCATTATGCTACTGAAAATCCTGGCATGGATACATTATGTCCCAGGCTGCGTGAATTGACCGGGCTTGAGGTCGAATTTATTGAACAGCCTTCAGGCCTTAGAGTAATTGATAAAAGTCAGAATTTGTTAAAGGAAGAGGCTCGTCCCAGAAAAGGAGAAGCTGATTCCATAGAAACTTTACTTGATAAGCAGTTAAGAAACCAGGTTCGTTCGGATTACCGCCGCAGTCTTGGGAGTGAAAACCGGAGAAGATATATGGAATGAGAAGATTCGTGAAAAAGAATTCTCTTTTCTTTATACTTTTAATTTTCTTTTGTTATTTTTCAATACGGATCAAACCTATAACTTATTCTTCACAATCCTCTTTCTTTTTTGTTCAGCTTGTCCTCCTCCTGGCAGGCCCATTTAAAGTCGCTAGTAGTTATGCATTTGTCTGATATCTCTTTAATTAGTAGCCGGAATCTGCAGGCAAACATAACTTAAGGGAGTTCCTGTATACAAAAAAAATTGTTAGGGAAACCTCAACACTATTGCTGCCCTTCTAATTCTTGTCATTACTAATTCATTGCTACTTTTTATTCTATACTTTACAGAAAGCTATTGTTTTAAATTTTGGATATTGGGTTATATACTTAAAATATTAGATAGTAAGAAAGAACTGGATCCTAAATTAGGCCCTAAAATTCATTTTCTCCTTATTACAGGTTTTTTTCAAAAGTTTTATCAAGAATCTAATAGACTTAAATTAGCGACTTTTCTAAAGGAGTTCCCTATAAGAAAGTAAAAAAGTAATTTTAATTTAAAGTTCTGAAAACCGTAAATTTGGTGACTAAAAATATAATACGTTGACAATCGAAATATATAAATACAGATGCCGAACTTAAGTTTATTATGATACTTATAAAAAAAATACAGTATGTTTTAGTGGGTTTACTGCTTCTAGCTACTCTTTTCTCAGGTTGTGTTGAATCGACTAAAACGGTTACTAGCGAATCTGAACAAGTAACTATAGGAGCGCTTTTACCACTTACAGGAAGTGTTTCTTCTATAGGAGAAGCAAGTAAGGTAGCACTTGAAGTGTCAGTTGAGAATATAAACAGCTATTTCTCAGGACTTGGTTCTGGAAAGGATGTGAAATTAATTGTAAGGGATACTAAAAGTGATCCTGGAACTGCTCTGGAACAGCTCAAAGAACTAAATAAAATGGGGATAAAACTGGTTATTGGTCCTCAGGGCAGCAGCGAGGCAGAAGCTGTCCTGGATTATGCAAACGAGAATAACATTATTCTTTTAAGTACTGCATCAACAGCCCCATCTTTAGCAGTCCCTAATGACAATCTATACAGGCTTGTTCCTGACGATACTAAACAGGGATTAGTACTGGCTAAATTAATGAATGATGAAGGAGTCAGCACCGTAGTTCCAATGTACAGGAACGATGTGTGGGGTAAAGGAATTTCCGGCGAGGTTGAAAAGAACTTCAAAACCCTTAACGGCACGGTCTTTGAAGGGAGTGCATATGAAACCACAAAAGTAAATCTTTCTGAAGATGTAGAAGCACTTAATAATAAAATAATTGAAGCTACTTCTAAAAATGAAAAAGGGTCAGTAGCTGTACTGCTCTGTTCTTATGGAGAAGCTAAAGAGATCTTTTCTTTAGCCCGGAATTATCCTGCTCTTTTAGAGGTTAAATGGTATGGAACTGACGGTATTGCGCTTAATAAGGAGCTTATTAACGACAAGATCGCAGCCAGTTTTGTTGTAGCAACAAATCTTACAGCGCCCATGTACGGATATGTAGGACAAAATGATCTTTACCAGGTAACTGAACCAGATATCGAAAAAAGACTTGGAAGGGCTCCTGAATCTTACGCACTAACTTCATATGATGCTCTCTGGATAGCTACATTTGTTAACCTGGATGCTGTTGCAGATAATGATAAAAGTATAAAAATTGCAATGGAAACCTTGACAGATACATATTATGGCATTAGTGGATGGGCAATCCTTAATGAGAATGGCGACAAAAAATATTGGGACTACGACATCTGGAAAGTCGCTGAAGAAAATGGAACTTACAGGTGGGAAAAGAAAAAAAGCATCAGTATGCAAGGTGAAAAACTTGATTATATTTATTAAAGATAGTGTAAAAACACTATCAATTTATAGTATCATGGATTTTATTCTATCTCCATGTTTACTATTAATTCACTGCCCTGTAATTTTATTAATTACATTTTATTTTTTTATTAAAACTTATTATTAATTATTTTTAAATTGATTTGTTAGTTTTGTTTGTCAATGGTTATTTCTGACGCATAATTCATTTCAATTTTCTGCAGATATTTTCCCAGATGATTTTCTATAATGTTAACTTCTTCTACCCCTGATATAGAGGATAGTATGACATTCATATAACCCCGCTGTTTCAAGAGAAGAAAAGTCTCCGTAAAATTAATATCAAAAATCCAGCTAAGACGAAGGAGTTTCATATCATTCTGGTTTTTTACATCCCCAATTTTTGCCATCCTGTTATTCAGAATATCTGTGATTATAGCTTGAGAGCATCCTGCAATATCAGGCAGGTAATTTTCTAGGGCAGGATTTCGGCCCTTTTCTTTTGCCTGACAATCTTCGCTTACAAGTTTCATGATATCTACTTTATCTGCATCCCGAATTAATTTTGAATAAAAAAGTAATTCTCTGGATTTTTTGGCGGATTCCGGGATTTTTATAAGGTTATGGTATTCCACAGCTTTTAAAACAATATTTTTTTCTTCTAGGGAAAGACAGGAAAGGACTCCGGTTTTTTTCAGGATTTTTAGGGCGAGCAAGGCGTGATTCTCGGATTCTGAGTCCAGAAAAGTTTTATATTTCACGAATTGTTCAAAGCGGCCAAGATCATGGAAAATAGCTATGGTCTCCGCGAGAAAGAGTTCTTTTTCTCCCATTTTTTCCGCTTTTCCCAGAATAAGAGTATTTTTACAAACTCTTTCCGTATGTCCTATTTTTAAGGCAATATTTTCCTGAATAAGAGGGTCAGGAGAAAAGAATTGCTTCGAATAGTCCGAAAACCATTTCCGAAAAAAATCGAGGTCTTCTTTTTGCATATTTCTGCAATAGAAGTTGTATATATAAATCTTATGTACACCTAAAGGATTTTAAATAGAACTTCTTCGAGTTTGAAGTCATTTGACCTGAAATTAAATTACATTAATAAAATTTTTGGTGCCATAGTTTTTTATCTTAAGGTTCTTGTTATTCCTATAACAATAATATACGATAAGGCCTATAATAAAGATAGAGAATAACAAAAAATCCATGAGTTTCCTACTACTGCATAAATTATATATGGAGGTAGCTCCCTCAGATTAAGTATTAGATTTTAACAAAATACATTTTAACTGGATAAATTATCCGTGGGGGGAGCAAAAAGAATTTATCTTGTTATTCTATCCTTTGGATAATTCAATAATACCGTAAAAATGCAAAAATTATAACGCATTAAAATAATGCGTGATGTTGTACTGAATTAAAATTTGTATAATACTATAAAGAAATGACAATGAAAGGTTCTATGAAACTTTTCAAAGGAACTCATTAGAATAAATCGGGGTATTTAATGAGCTCAATTAAAAAAATTAATTTAATGACTAAATCATTTGTCCTTCTTACTTTCATTTTGTTCTCGTTTTCAGGACTTTTGCCTGGAGCCGGAGCTAATGAAAGCCAGGAAATTGGTGCCAGTAGTAATGAATCTCTTAATCTTCAAAGTCTCGGAGATGTTTCGGGACCGCGCCTGGAGGCCATAGACGACCTCATAAATAAAGGAGATAAATTATATTTTTCAGGAGAATATGAAAATTCCATAGCGTGCTATGATAAAGCTCTTAATATTGATTCTAATTCGTCAGTGGCATGGTATGGAAAAGGACGCTCTTTAGACGCATTGGGAAAGTATGAAGAAGCAATTGCTTCTTACGACAGGGCTCTTGCGGCTTTTCCAGCTCCTTCTGAAGACTGGTATAATAAGGGTAATGAGCTGCTTGATATAAAAAAATACACGGAAGCCATAAAAAGCTATGATAAAAGTCTTGCTTCTGACACCTACCTTTCGTCAGTCTGGTTCCAGAAAGCTCTTGCATCTGAAAAACTTAATCGCCAGGAAGATGCTCTGATTTCGTATGAGAAATCTATTGAGTTTAACTCAAATATCTCCAGAGCTTTGCATAACGAAGGGCTGGCTTACACTAAACTTGAACAGCATGAAAAGGCAGCAAATCTGTTTGATAGGGCCCTTAATATTACTCCTAATAATTATGAAATCTGGTTCCAGAAAGGCATAATTTTTGATAAATCCAAAGATTATGAAGCTGCAATCGGGTGTTACGACAAAGCAATTTCCTTTAACCCCGATCTTATAGATGCCTGGTACAATAAAGGTGCAGATCTTGAGATTCTGGGAAAATATGATGAAGCTCTTGTATGTTATGAATCAGTGCTGGTTTCGCAGCCTGAAAACCTCGATGCTCTTGAGAAAAAAGGTTTGTGCCTTTTGAAGCTTGGCAGAGACCAGGAAGCCCTTCAAATTTATGATCAGGTACTGGCATATGACCCCGAGAATTCTGATGCTTGGTATAATAAAGGATTCCTTCTTAATAAGACTGGAAATTATGATGCCGCAATAACCTGCTATGACAAGGCTCTTAATCCCGATTCAGGAGTGGATGTCAAGGAGATTGAGGGTGGTCTATTAGTAAAGCTAAGCGCTTATGAGACCACCCTTCCAGGTTATGCTGAAAGCCCTGAATTTGAATCTCCGGAAGTTAAAATCTGGTATGAAAAAGGGATGGCTTTTGATAAGCTTGAAAACTATGAAGAGGCACTTAAATCCTATGACCAGGTTCTTGAGGCCGATCCTGACCATGCCGTTGTCTGGTATATGAAAGCCCTTGATCTCGATAAATTAGGCAGATATGAAGAGGCTGTTAATTGCTATGATGAAGCTTTAAAGCTGGATTCTGAATCTGCCAAAGTCTGGTACAAAAAAGGATCCGTTGCTTCAAAAATGAAAGATTATAAGGGTGCAGTAGAAAGTTATGATAAGGCCCTTGAAATTGATGAGAACTATACCCTTGCCTGGGAAGGCCGGGCTTTTGCCCTGGCAAAATTAGGAGAGTACGAAGAATCCCTTGCAGGCTATGATAAGGTTCTCGCTGCAGCTTCTGATAGTACGGACACCTGGTATAATAAAGGGCTTATTCTTGACCAGTTAGGAAGATATGGTGAAGCTTCAGAATGTTATAATCAAACTCTTCAGTTAAATTCTGAATATTCTCCTGCAAAGTTCAAGCTAAACAAAAATACTCAACGCAATTCAACAGAAGGTTCTTCGTCCAGTTCAATTGTGAATAATAGTAAAGTCATTAATCCGGTACAGGCTCTTTCAGGAAACTTCTGGCCTTATCTTTTGAATTATGAAGCTTCTGATTCCGGAAATAGCCGGATCCTTCCCAAAAATCTAAACTCATTTATCCCGGAATTCGGATACGATGCAGCCTGGTTTGGAAAGGCAGTTACCTGTACTAAACTTGGAAGATATGAAGACGCAGTTTTTTCTTTCGATATGGCTTTAGCTATTAATCCTGCACATACTGAAGCCTGGAACGAAAAAGGATCTGTCCTTGACAAACTCGGGAGAAGCGAAGAAGCTCTTGAAAGTTATCATAAAGCTCTGGACCTGGATCCTAATTCAAGTGTTGCCCAGTATGGAATCGCTTCGACGGTAAGTGAACTGGGAAGACCTGAAGATGCAATTACATATTATGACCAGATCCTTGCTTCAAATTCCAGTGATTCTGAAGCCCTTTTTGGGAAAGCTCTGGCTCTCTCAAGTCTTGGCAAACATGATGAAGCTGCTGCCTGTTATACGGCTGTCCTGACTTCTAACCCTGACAATATTCAGGCTTTGAGCAATAGAGCTCTTGCGCTTGCAGAAGCTGGAAAACCCGAGGACGCGCTGGCAGACTATGATAAAATCCTTAAACTTGAGCCTGAAAATACGAAAATTCTGGCCGAGAAAGCTTCCTTATTAGAAGTGCTTGGTAAATATGATGGTGCTATTGCAACTTATGAAGAAATAGTTAAAATTGCCCCTGAAAACAGGGAATTAATTAATAGGCAGGCTAAAGCTTTTGAGATGCTTGGAGATTTTGAGGGAGCAATTAGCTGTTATGACAGGATTCTCGGACTTGATCCCACAAATACGGATGCTTACAATAATAAAGGTTTTATTCTTGCTAAAATGGAAAGATACCAGGAAGCTGTTGACTGCTATAACAAAGCCCTGGAATATGAGCCGGAGAATGCTTCAGCCATGTATCTCAAAGGCTGCGCTTATTTCTCATTAAGCAGCCCTGAAGCTGCTCTGGACTGCTTCGAAAATGTAACCCGACTTAGGTCCGATTGCATAACAGCCTGGTATAATAAAGGGTATATTTACAACATAGAGGGAGATACTAATGAGTCCATAGTGTGTTATGATCAGGTCCTCACATTGTCTCCTGACGCCCCTTCAGCCCTTTATAATAAGCGCTTTGCTCTGTATAAAATTAAGGAATTCGATCAAGCTGAAGCATGTGATACAAGGCTTTATGAAGTTGACCCGGGTTTCGTAGATGCCCTGGAGAAACGAGGAACCAAATTCTTTGTTCCAGAGAATTATAGGAGCACGCTTGATTATCCGTTGCCAACACGCTGGTACGGAGAAGACAAATACATACAGGAAAATTTGAGTAAGACTGCAACAAATAATACTTCGGAAAATCTGAAAACAGATGAAATACAGCCTATGAGTCAGGAATATGACAACCTCTCTGAGGTAAATGAAACTGTATATGATGAAAATAACAGTCCCACTTATAATGAGGGAGAAGAGAATTGGTCTGAAAACTGGTCTGTGCCCGAAGATTATGAGGATCAGACATATTATGGGGATGAAAATGATTCTTACTGGGATCAGGAAGGATACTGGGATGGCTGGTCTGTTCCCGAACCTGACCAGGAATATGAAAATTATGAGGCCCCATATACTCCGGAATCTGAAGAACTCTATGAGGGTCCTCAAGATCCTGAGACTGGCGAGTACGAAAATTACGGAACTGAAAATCCTGACGCCTCTTCAACATTAGACGAAAGCCAGGAGGATTCGGGCAGTGACTACCAGTATTTCCCGGAACCCAATAATACCTGATAATTTAAGATTATAAAATAAAAAAATAAAAAAGTAAATAAAATAAGAAACTGACAGATTAAATTGAAAGATAAAACTTGAACTAAAGCCTTATTTTGGTATGTTCCCTGATGCATACCGGAAAAATTTTAAAATTTATTAAGTTTTTTCTTAAAATTTCTTTATTTCTTCATTATTTATTTCTTATTTATTTTTTTAATTTTTATTTGTTTTTCATTTACTCTTGATTTACTTTCATTTATTTTTTTTATTTACTTTTTATTTATTTCTCATTTATTTATTACTCTATATTTTTTGTGATTTCCTGTTACAGCTTGAAATAAAATTTTTTGCTGAAAGCTTTAAACCTCATGCCGTCTAACTTTTACCATCCATGACAGGCAATCCCGATGAAATTAACAGCAGATTTGAATCTGATGCACGTATCTTGAGAGGAAACGAGAACGAATTAAAAAAACCTACTGAAGAGGAAATTAATAATTCTAATTCTGAATCCACGCTTAATAAGCTTGATTCTAAGGAAAATAAGGAAAAGATCGGAGTGGATGTAGTAATAATCCGCTATGGCGAGCTTGCTCTCAAAAGTACCGGAGTCCGTAACTGGTATGAAAAAATCCTTATGAAAAACATTGAAGCGATGCTGGACTCGCGGGGAATTTCATATTCCCAGATCCGGAGGGAGTGGGGCAGGATTTTTATTGAGACTTCAGACCTGCAAGCGGCCGAGGCGAGCGCTGATGTTTTTGGAGTTGTTTCTACTTCGCCTGCGCAGACAGTCCAGCCAACCCTTAAAGATGCTGCAGGGATATGTGCCATCCTTGGTCAGAATTTAATTGAGGAAGGAGAATCTTTTGCAATAAGAGCCAGGAGAAGCGGCAATCATTCCTTTTCTTCAGCGGACATTGGCAGAACCTGTGGAGATGCTGTCTGGGAGGCTTTGGAAAAGGAAGGGAAGCATCCAAAGGTTGACCTGAGTTCTCCTGATAAAGAAATTTTTGTTGAAATGCGGCAAAATCTGGCTTACGTTTACCTGAAAACATATAAAGGTGTAGGAGGCCTCCCCCTAGGCACACAGGGAAGCATGGTAGTTTTAATGTCAGGTGGGCTTGATTCTCCTGTTGCAGCGTGGCTTATGATGAAGCGTGGAGTTATGATTATTCCGGTTTATTGCAACAACAGCCCTTACACGCAAAATGCAGCTCGTGACCGGGCTTTTGCCTGCATTCGCCAGCTTCAGAAATGGGCTCCTGGTCATCAATTTACAACTTATGAGATCCCGCACGGCCCAAACCTTCAGGCTTTTATAAATCTCTGTAACCGGAAAAATACCTGTTTGCTCTGTAAACGCACAATGTACAGAGAAGCCTATGAGGTTATGAAAAAAGAAAAAGCCAGTGGAATTGTTACCGGTTCTTCCCTTGGACAGGTAGCTTCGCAGACTGCTGCGAATATGCATGCTGAAATTTACCAGCTTGCAATTCCAATCTATCACCCATTAATTGCTTTTGACAAAATTGAAATAATGGATCTTGCCCGAAAAATAGGCACATATGAGATTTCTAACAGACCCTCTGGAAGCTGTACAGCAGTACCTGAACGGCCGGAAATTGGAGCAAATTACGATCTCATTGTACTCGAAGAAAAAAAGATGGATATCGAAAGTATGGTTTCAAATGCATTAAAATCGGTTAAAATTCATAAACTCTGAGTAAATTTAAATTCAAAAACTCAAAATCAAATAAGTTGAACTTAAACTAATTAAGGGTATTAACTTAAAAATATTAAATGAAACTAATGGGTCAGGTAAAATCAGATTCGATAAAATTAAATTTTATCTGATCAAGTGACGGCTCCCGCCAATAAATTGACGGGCATCTATGGGCTTACACCAATTCTATACCGCCCTAGAGCAAATAATGTTTGTCTCGCCAACACCGTTCAAACTTTTATCTATAGAACTTCTCTATAGAACCTTATAGTTTAAGTTCAGAGCAAAGTCAAATTGGCCTATTCAGCATTTACAGCTCAAATAGCAAAGATTTGACAATATGGTATAGGTTTGAAAGTTTAAAAACATGGGCAGTAGCCTTATTATGCAGAAGTTGATGTATTCATCCCACGATTAAAATCGCGGGGATCTACTTCGTTTCACTAAATTAGATTAAATTAGATTAATCCTGATTAAATTAAATCAAGCCATTCAATTTCAAATATTTAGTTTTAAATTTTTATTTTTTAATTTCCTTTATTTAATGGAGTTCTATAAAGAGCGGCTTCGATGTTCTTAAAAAGATCTTCTTCTTTAAAAGGCTTTGAGAGGTATCCTGCAGGTCTGGTTGTTTGCGCCCTTTCCAGAGTTTCGTTATCCATGCATGCCGTAAGATAAATAACAGGGATCCCAAAGCGAATTTGTATAATGTGAGCAGCTTCAATTCCATCCATTTTTCCTTTTAACATGATGTCCATTAAGACCAGGTCAATATTGGCCTTTTCAACTTTTGATATAGCTTCTTCCCCAGAAACAACAGCGTCAGGTACGTTATACCCCAGATTTCTTAATTTATTCCTTAGACTTAATGCAACGATGCTCTGATCTTCAACAACCAGAATTTTTGCTTTCCACATTTTTCCAACCCTGTTTTTCTGTGTTAAATTATATTCACTCTTATTTTCAAAATTTGTCTGGCTATACCCAACTAGATAAGAACTCTCCCCGCAAAGTCCTTGATTTATGTAAAAATCAAACATTATTGAAGACATTTTTAATGAAATTTTAAGGAACTTCTAAACTTTTCACAGAAAAGTTTATTTTTACAAGCTATTTTTTAACATAACAATTCCAGTACTTTAATATTTACTTCTTAATATTTACTTCATTGACTCTTTAATTTTTTTAATAATATTTGTTCTTTTATTTTATCAGATAATTTTTATATTTCAATAAGTAAGTTTTTATATAATTTTTATCTACAGATAGAGATATACTAATTTTCATTTATTTTTTTCATTTACACTAATCAATTTTTAAACTCTTTGCCCGGTAACTCTTTTATTTTTTTAACTTAAATATTTATTACTTTATTATTTATTTAAAGTTTTCTCTAACAGGGAAAATTTTCTAAAAAGCTTCATTAAAAAAAGAGAAAATGTTTACTGCTCACTTATGCTTTCGCTTTCTTTTTTCTCGGCCCGGTGCTTATGGAGAGCCATTTCTATATTGCT
>JBNAKO010000151.1:0-26962 GCA_049706495.1 Methanosarcina sp.
AACTGAACATTATAAGAAATGCGATTAATAAATTTATAAGAAATCCAATCTATTCATTAGCATAAAAATTTAGAAAATTAAGAAATTGAATGCAAAGCAGTCAACTGCGTAAGTCCTATGAATAATAAACCGGAAATTGAAATAAAGAGATAAGAATAAAATACAAGGGTGGAAGAAGAAAATAGAGTAAAATGCAGAGAGTGTATAAGATGATTATCTGGTAAACCCTCTGCTATCCCCGAGAGGAAACCCTACGGATAACAAATATAATTGTCTGTTAAAAAGTTAAAATTTATATTTGTCCCTTATGGGCGAGTTATTGCCTAGTTCTGTTAATCTGGTTCTTTTTTGAGTTTTATTTAGTGTGTCATTATCTAAACTGTTTCCTGCCTAATCTACTTCTACTTATAAGTTACACTTGTGACTTACTTTCTTTTTATTGTTACAATATCCCCAAGGGTAGTGTCTTTCTTTAAATGAGAGGCTTCTTGCCCTGAGGTATCTACACGTTCTGTAAGTTTAATATTCAGAGCGTGCTCTATTTTTTTCCGAACGGAATCTTCAGGTACAATTTCATTGCGTTCTATTTTCTTGATCAAGGATGCCTTTTCCTTGATATTTTCAGCCAGATCTTCCTGAGACCAGCCCTTGGCCTCCCTTCCCTCCTTCATGATCTGATCATAATTATCCAGAAGCTCGTCCTTTAAAATATCGAAATAATCCTTCTTCGGCTTTTTTTCGATCTTTGGCACTGTACGAGCCACAGGAGAGACCTTTCTTGAGACAGGAGTCCTTTTATCAACGGGTTTACCGTAAGGAGCACATTTCTGGCAGACCTGCAGTTCGCTGTTGTCGATTGTAACGCTTAAAGGTTTTCCGCGGATCTCTGCACCACATATTTCGCACTGCATGTTGATCACTTCGAAAACGCTATATACGGTATGAACTTAAATATTATTCGGAGCTCCATGACGGAAAGTACCAAAAGTAAGGATGAAAGCATGCGCAGTCACCTTGTTAAGTCCGGACCTGTGTATGACGGAATCGAGCCTGGAGAGCTGGGGGAAGCTACTGAAAGCGTCCAGGACCGAGTGAGGCAACTTGAAAGCCGCAACAGTTTTCTGGAAGAGCAGTGCAGCCAGATAGAATCCGAAAAGCGTTATTTGGAAAACCAGAAGATCAAATACGAAAGGGAGATCCGAAAGCTGCAGTCTGAGCTCGATAGGATGAAGACGTCTCCGCTCATTATTGGTACGGTAATTGATGTGATTAAGAACGACAGGATAATCGTCCGGAGCAGTAACGGACCACAGTTTCTGGTTAATGTCTCTCAGTACATAGATGAGAAAAAACTGCTGCCAGGGGCAAAAGTTGCTTTAAACCAGCATACGCTAGCCATTGCTGAGGTAATTCCTTCAACGGAAGAACCATTTGTTGCTGCAATGGAGGTCCTCGAAAGCGTAGAAGTGGACTACGACCAGATAGGAGGTCTTGATGAGCAGATCCAAGAGCTTCAAGAAGCAGTCGAACTTCCCCTTATTGAACCGGAACGTTTTGCTCGTATAGGGATAGAACCTCCAAAGGGGGTGCTTCTTTACGGCCTTCCAGGGACAGGCAAGACCCTGCTTGCAAAAGCAGTAGCTCACAGGACTAATGCAACCTTTATAAGGGTTGTAGGTTCCGAACTTGTGCAGAAATATATTGGGGACGGTTCCAAGCTTGTGAGAGAAATCTTTGAGATGGCCCGAAAGAAAGCTCCGAGCATTATCTTCATAGACGAGCTCGATTCAATTGCTGCAAGGCGCCTGAACGAAACTACAGGGGCAGACCGTGAGGTCCAAAGAACCCTCATGCAACTGCTTGCAGAAATGGATGGCTTTGATAAAAGGAAAAATATCCGGATTATTGCAGCAACAAACCGTCCGGATGTTCTTGACCCGGCAATCCTCAGGCCAGGCCGTTTTGACAGGCTTGTACATGTGCCAATGCCAGGTATAGAAGCCAGAGGAAAGATCCTTCAGATCCACTGCGAGAGAATGACTCTTGCAGGAGACATCGATTTTAAGAGACTTGCAAAGATTACTGAAGGAATGAGTGGGGCAGACCTTAAGGCAATTGCAACTGAAGCTGGGATGTTTGCAGTTAGAAAAGACAAAGAATATGTTGAGATGGAAGATTTCCTTGAAGCAGTAGATAAAGTATCTATGGCTGCAGATACTCAGAAAATGATGCCTTCAAATCTCCCGGAAACAACAATGTTCGTATAAAGTTTACAAAAAACCGTGTATAAGCCCCTGAAGGGGCTTACTTTTCGGAAAAGTTGCTGTAATTATTAATTTTTAAAATATTAATTTCTGAAATTTATCGTGTAAAGGGAAATTAAAGGAAATTAACTCAGAATAATTCGCTGTAACGAATTATTTTGGCAAACTATTTTTGTAATTCAGACATACAGGGCAGCTGTGAATTCGCATGTGAGTTCGGATTTTCATATAAAACCCGAGATTCGAATCCTTGGGATAGATGATTCTGCGCTTAATAGCGAAAAAATAATGATAGTGGGAACTATTTTTAGAGGTGGGGATTGGATAGATGGAATCCTCAGATCCGATATTACAAAGGATGGGCTTGACGCGACACCTGTAATCTGTAACATGATTAAGAAAAGCAAGCACTACGGACAAATAAGAGCGGTTATGCTCGATGGAATTACCTATGGGGGGTTTAATGTTGTTGATATCCAAAAGCTTTACACAGAAACCGGAATCCCGGTAATTGTAATTATGCGAACATATCCAAACTTTGAAAAAATAAAATCTGCCCTTAAAAATTTCCCGGATGCAGAAAACCGATGGGAAATAATTAAAAAAGCAGGAGAAGTAGAAAAAATAACCTGGGAAAAAAATTCGAGCCCCATATATATCCAGAAGGCCGGGATAGGTCTTGAAAGTGCCAAAAAAATAATCCGACTTACTTCAATAAGAAGCAATATACCTGAGCCATTAAGGGTTGCCCACTTAATTGCAACTGGCATAATTCTGGGGGAATCCAGAGGAAAAGCCTGAGCCCTTAAAATAACTCATTATAAAAATTTAAATACTATATATGAAAAATATAAAGTAATTAAAACAAAATGTATAGCTTCAGAAAAAAAGGAAAGGTAAAAATAGAGGGATCTGCCTCTGAAAATATAAAAAATAAAAAAATAAACATTTTATTAAAAGAAATTATAAGAGACTCAGAGAAGTCCGAAAGTGAGCAAACATCAAATTCTCAATCAACAAAAAATGTCTTTCTGGAATGGAAAGGAAATTAAGCAGGCTAAAAAATACTTTAGCAGTATCAGTATAAATTGACAAAAAGTATAAATTAAACACTGGAAAATTAAAAATACTGTATGACATTAATGCATATAGAAAAATATCATACTCAAACCGATATAAATTAAAGAGAATTTAATTTGAAAAAGTGGAAAAGGAAAACTATTAAATTGGAAACTGTATATTTGTTGATTAAAATACTTAAATCCCCCTTTATAACATATTTATTCTCTAATACTATTCATTAAAATTACCCCAGAAAATGGAGGAAAACAGTAGCATGAGATCCATTGTGGAAGAAGCCCTTGCTCGATCTGCCCTGGAAGGACGCCATGGGCAGGGAGATTACTATAACTCAGATTACTCTAATGCAGACTCAGAAGTCGATGCCGAACTTGAAGAAATTCTTAGAAGCCTTAAAACAACTATCAAAGTGGTAGGCTGTGGGGGCGGAGGCTCAAACAGCATACAGCGTATGATGGGTGAAGGAATTCAGGGAGCAGACCTGGTAGCTATAAACACCGATGCCCAGCACCTTCTTCATATCCGCTCCGGCAAGAAAATCCTTATTGGAAGAAAGAAAACCCGAGGACTTGGAGCTGGCAGTCTCCCGCAGATCGGAGAAGATGCAGCTATCGAAAGCATAGACGAGATAAACAAGATTGTTGAAGGCTCTGATATGGTCTTTATCACTGCAGGCCTTGGCGGAGGGACAGGAACAGGATCAGCCCCAATAGTTGCCGAAGCTGCCAGAGATTCAGGAGCCCTTACAATTGCAGTTGTTACTCTTCCGTTCAGTGTAGAAGGGCACGTCAGAAGAACCAATGCTGAAGCCGGCCTTGAACGCTTGAGAGATGTTGCAGATACAGTTATAGTAGTTCCTAATGACAAGTTAATCGAAGTTGTTCCAAGGCTTCCATTGCAAGCTGCATTTAAGGTTTCGGATGAAGTCCTTATGCGAGCTGTTAAAGGGATAACTGAACTGATTACAAAACCCGGACTTGTAAACCTCGATTTTGCAGATATCAGAACTGTTATGCAAAACGGAGGCGTGGCAATGATAGGGCTGGGAGAATCAGATGGAGAAAACAAAGCTGTCGAATCCGTACAAAAAGCCCTGAGAAGCCCTCTCCTTGATGTAGACATTTCAGGCGCTACCTCTGCCCTGGTCAACGTGGTTGGAGGGCCTGACATGACAATTTCGGAAGCTGAATCTGTCGTTCAGGAAGTTTACAGCCGAATAGACACAAATGCTCGTCTGATCTGGGGAGCTCAGATTGACCCTGATCTTGAACAAACAGTAAGGACCATGATTGTAGTTACAGGAGTGACATCAGCTCAGATCTACGGCCATGGGAATGATAAAAGTATTACCTTTAAATATGGGATTGATTTTGTAGAGTAATCAAATTAGATAAAAGGCTTGGAATAGAAAATAAAATTCGATTGGAAGCAAATACTGTTTTCCTCTTTTTAAATAAAAATAAGGGATAGGATCAAAATCCAATCGAAAACTATTTTTATAGTAAATACAGTATGGTGCCGATACAGCTCGGCTCAAAAAAGAAAAATTTCTACTGATGCTCCTGAAAGTTAAAAAATCCAGAAGTTTAAAAAATTCAGCTCTGGTTGGAATAACTTAAGTATTAAAATTAGTGTCAGTGATATCTTCATATAATAGGAATTAATAATATAATCCGCTCGGTCCTTCCTTATGATTAAATCCGGATTTCTATTTATAAGAAGAGCAATTTAAGAATCTGAGGTACATAGGAAGAACGAAAAGCGGAAAGTTCAAAAGAAATTAAGTAAATAAAGAAAACCTGGATGTGAATTAATTGGTAGAAGCCCCGTTTGAAATAAATGTAACTAAAGAAAGCGTTGGTCAGGCTATTAGGGCACACCTGAGAGTCCTGAAACTTACTAAAAAACCGTCCAGGGAAGAGTTCTTGACCATTGCCAAAGTTGCAGGAATTGGCATTCTGGCTGTGGGAGCAATAGGATTCATTATATATGTACTGTTGACAATGTTGCCCCAGTGGGTGGCCCAATGAGTGAGGATTCCCAGATATTTGTAATCAAAACCACGGCAAATCAGGAAAGATCAGTCGCTACAGCACTGGCCAAAATTGCGAAGAAAGAAAAACTGGATATAAGGGCAATTCTGGCTCCTGATGAGCTGAAAGGGTATGTCCTTGTAGAGGCTCCGAAATCCGGAATTGTAGAACTGGCAATTCAGACTATTCCCCATGCAAGGGCTCTTGTAAAAGGAAGCTCCTCAGTTGCTGAAATCGAACACTTCCTTAAGCCCAAACCTATAGTAACAGGTATAAAAGAAGGGGCCATAATCGAGGTCACATCAGGACCCTTTAAAGGTGAAAAAGCCAGGGTGAAAAGGGTTGATGAAGGGCATGAGGAAATTACCGTAGAGCTGTTTGATGCTGTAGTTCCGATTCCCATAACGATTCGTGGAGACACTGTAAGAATACTCAAAAAGGAAAATGAGTAAAACAATATCGAATGGGAATAACATATTAAGAAATTCCAACTTAGAATAAGATCACCAGTACTAAGTAGATTGTTTTGATCTGCAAATTTTATATTTATTAAAACCGGTGAAATTCAGATGACAAGTATTGTTGAAGCACTTGTCCCTGGAGGAAAAGCAAATCCTGGACCACCTTTGGGTCCGGCACTCGGTCCTCTCGGGATTAACATAAAAGAAGTAGTTGAAAAGATCAACGAAAAAACAAGGGACTATAATGGAATGCAGGTCCCTGTGAAAGTAATTGTTGACGACAAGAAAAATGTCGAGATCGAAGTAGGTACTCCTCCAACCGCATCTCTGATTATGAAAGAATTGGGGATTCAAAAAGGTTCAGGCAGTGCTGGAAGCGAAGTTGTAGGGAATCTCACAATTCCGCAGGTTGCAAAGATTGCCCGCATGAAGAGAGAGGATGTACTTTCTTACGATCTTAAAGCAACAATGAAAGAAGTAATGGGCACCTGTGTCCCGATGGGTGTAACTGTAGAAGGAGTTAAAGCTAAAGACTGCCAGAAAGCCCTCAGTGAAGGCAAATTTGATGATTTGCTTGCAAACGAGGAATGGTAAAGTCTTCCTATCCTCTACTTTTATCCGGAATTTAATTTCCTACCAATAGATTTAAATCGGATACCACTAATAGCACAAGAGCCTTGATTACTATTCTACTTGTAATTCAAAAAGGTAAGTTATCGGTGGCTTACTGTTAAGGATAAATTTCGGATTTACAGGAAGCCCTAAAACCAGCCGTAGTAAGCCGAAAAGGCTGCTTGGACATTAACGTTCAAACACTACGGGGAGGAACAAGATGGCAGAAAAAACTATACTGGAAGCTGTCAAGAAAGTACTTGAGGAGTCGCCAAAACGCAATTTTTCAGAAAGTGTAGATCTGGCGATCAACTTAAAGAACCTTGACATGAACCAACCGAAAAACAGAGTTGACGAAGAAATAATTCTTCCTCACGGGCTTGGAAAAGAACTAAAAATCGGTGTTTTTGCAAAAGGTGATGTGGGCCTGAAAGCAAAGGCTGCCGGTGCTGCGTATGTTATTTCTGATGTTGAGCTAGAGGAACTAGCGGCTGACAAAAACAGAGCCAGGACTCTTGCAAACGAATGTGACCTTTTTATCGCAGAAACTCAGTTCATGCCGACCATTGGTAAAAATCTCGGTATTGTGCTTGGACCAAGGGGAAAAATGCCTATTCCGCTTTTACCTAACAAGGATATAGGCGAATTGATCCAGAGCAAACAAAATGCCGTCAGGCTGAGATCAAAAGACAAGCTTACCTTCCATGCTCCTGTTGGCAGAAGGAATATGACTCCTGATGATCTTACCGAAAACATTGAGACTATTGTGGCAAGGCTTGAACGCGCCCTTGAAAAAGGAAGGCACAACCTGAAGTCAGTCTATGTTACGACAACAATGGGAAAATCAGAGAGGGTGGTGTAAATGGCAGCAGAGATACATCACACAGAGCACATCCCTCAATGGAAAAAGGATGAGATCGAAAATATAAAGAAACTCATTCAGTCCCATAAAGTCTTCGGGATGGTTGGAATAGAAGGTATCCTTGCAACTAAGATCCAGAAAATTCGCAGAGATCTTAAAGGTATTGCAGTACTCAAAGTTTCCAGGAATACTCTCACAGAGCGAGCTTTAAGCCAGCTTGGAGAAAATATTCCAGAAATGGGGAAATACCTTGACAAGCAAACAGCCCTGATATTTACAAACGAAAATCCCTTCAAGCTTTTCAAAGTTCTCGAACAGACAAAAACTCCTTCTCCTATAAAAGCAGGTGCTATAGCTCCTGCCGATATTATTGTTCAGAAAGGGCCTACAAGTTTTCCACCTGGCCCGATTCTCGGAGAACTCCAGAGTGCAGGAATTCCGGCTTCAATTGAAGCTGGAAAGGTTGCAGTAAAGGAAACAAAGGTTGTCTGTAAAGCAGGGGACGCGGTTCCTCAGAAGCTTGCTACAATGCTTGCAAAACTGGAAATATACCCTCTCATTGTAGGTCTGGACTTAAGGGCCGCGTACGATGAAGGAACAGTTTACGAGCCAGATCTTCTTGCAATTGATGAAAGCCAGTATCTCTCTGATATTACCAGAGCAGTCCAGAACGCTTTCAATCTCTCTGTTAACACAGCATATCCAACAAGTGCAACAATTAGCACTTTAATTGCAAAAGCCTTTACAGAAGCAAAGAACCTTGGTGTCAACGCTGTAGTATTTGATTCGGGAGTCATGGATACTCTGCTGGCAAAAGCCCATGTCCAGATGACATCGGTTGCATCTATAGCCGCAGATAAGGATGCAAATGCAGTTGATGATAACCTAAGGGAAGTTCTCGGAGCAGCAGCAAGCGCAGCAGCAGCAGCAGTAGTTGCTACACCATCTGAGAAGAAAGAAGAAGTAAAGGAAGAAGAACCTGAAGAGGAAGATGATACCTCTGAAGAAGACGGAATGGCCGGTCTCGGGGCCCTTTTCGGATAAATAAATTTACGATAATTGAAATTTAGGTGATTTACAATGGAATACATATATGCAGCTCTCTTATTGCACAACGCTGGTAAACCAATTACCGAAGAAGCAATCACTGCCGTTCTCCAGGCAGCAGGTGTCGAAGTTAATGAAGCCAGGGCAAAAGCCCTTGTCGCAGCCCTTGAAGGCGTAAACATCGAAGAAGCAATTTCCAAGGCAGCATTTGCAGCTCCAGCTGCAGCAGCTCCAGCCGCAGCAGCCCCTGCAGCAGCAGAAGCAGCTCCTGTTGAAGAAGCAGAAGAAGAGGAAGAAGACACCTCTGAAGAAGACGGAATGGCCGGTCTCGGCGCACTCTTCGGATAAACAATATACAAAATTAATTTACTTGCTCGCCCGAGGGCGGGCACTCTTTATTCTTTTTTAAATTTCCCATTAAATTTCAAGTTCGAATTTTAAACTTGGATGATTAAATTAGAAAATTAAATTTTAAATAAGGAATTTTAACTTATTTTAAAATGCTAATTTCATTTATAAGTTAAAGTTTTAGAATTATTTCGGATTTTTTAAATCGGATCTTATTAAAAATTTGAAAAACTTTTTCTTTGAAAATAGTTTTAATAATAGTTTAAAAATTATATTTGGAGCATTATTTTCCGATACAAAAAAGATATAATAAAAGAATCATAAATAGAATATATTTATGATGTAACTAATTTCCTAAAAGAGATAAGAGATTTCTATGTCCAAGTTTGATCCGGTTCTCAGTTTAAAGGCTCTCTGGCAAATCAGAGTCCAGAAACGTCCTTTCGTCCTTTCTCATTCTGTAAATGCCCGCTGTAATATGCGGTGTAATTTTTGTGAGTACTGGAAGAAGACAGGAGAAGAGCCAAGCCTCGAAGAAGTTTTCAAACTCCTGGAGGACGCAAAAGAATTTGGGATTGGAGTATATAATGCCTGGACAGTAGAACCTCTTTTAAGAAAAGATCTGCCTCAGGTAATGGCTCACGCAAAAAAACTTGGAATGATAACCTCAATGGTTACCAACGGAAAACTTCTTTATGAAAGGGCCGAAGAACTTAAGGATGTCGATTATCTCTCGGTTTCTGTAGACGGCATAAAAAGCTATAAAGAAATCAGGAAAATGGACTTTGAAACTCTGTTAAAAGGGTTAAAGAAAGCTATTGAGGTTAGAAAAATCCAGAACAAAAAGAATCCCATTCTTATGAACTGCGTCCTTACAGGAAAAAACCTGGATGATATCGAGACCCTTATTTTGCTTGCTAAAAAAATGGAACTAAAAATCTCTTTTGAACCTGTACATCGATTTCCGGGAATAAGCGAACAAACCTGGAATGAGATAGGAATTCATGACATAGAAAAGTTTAAAAGAACAGTGGACCGCATAATTGAGCTTAAAGAACAGGGTTATCCCATTATTAATTCAAAAACCTATCTCAGAATGGTTAGAGACGGGGAAATGAACTATACATGCAGAGCCAGCGGCATTATAATGAATGTTATCCATGACGGCACTCTGGAGACTTGCCGCGTGCAAAATGAGCCCCTTGGGAACGTGATCTGGGATGGTTTTGAAAGCGTCTGGAAAAACTCGGAAGAACGCAGGAAAGAAATTGTGAAAAACTGCAAAGGGTGCCTCTTTTTTGGATATACGGAAAATAGCCTGATGCAAAGCCTTAATCCTGAAGTTTTAATGCATTATGAGTGGATGTAACACCCGAGTTCCGCTTCGGGATCGCAGGAAATCGAAGATTTTCTGGGAGTTGCGATGTAATCGCATCCGAGTTTCGCTTCGGAAGCACGAGGTCCTTTTCGTTCGCTTCGCTCACTCAAGAGGACTTAGTGTTTCTTTCGCTTTGTTCGTTGAAGCAGACTGCAGGCTTATTTGAAAGTTATATTCTTTTCACTCGTTTCGCTCAAGAGAACTTACGTTAGGCCGCTTTGTTTATTTAAGTCTCACAGCAGACATATTTTGAATTTATACTTTTTCTTCCCATCTCGCTTAAAAAGACTTAATGGTTTTGATCATTTAATCGTTTATGAAGGTTAATGGACTAATTAAGTGAGGCATCATCAGGTGGAATTTGATGAATGTCAGGATTTTTTTGGGATAGCATTCTTAATGCTTCGGCTGCAGTCCATCTGACTTCTGGATCAGGATCATTTAGGTTTTTGACTAAGGGATTTACGGCTTGTGGGTCGCCTATTTTCCCTAAGGCTTCAGCAGCATATTTTCTTACCCAGGAATTATTGTCTTTAAGCGTTTCAAGCAGAGAGATTATGGCTTTTGGGTTGCCGATATTACCAAGGGCATAAACTGCAGTGATTCGAAGTTCAGGGTCTTTTTCAGTGAGCATTTTTAAAAGTGGGTTAATTGCTTTTTCAGCTTTCAGAATGCCCAGGGAATAGGCGACAGAGTTTCTTACTTCCGGGTTTCTATCGCTGATATGGTTGAGAAGAGGGTCTACTGCCTGTGTATCTTTTATCTTACCCAGAGATTCTGCAGCATATTTTCGAATTTCCGGATTTTTATCTTCCAGTTTATGAATGAGTACGTGAACGGCTTTTTTACTTTTTACATTTCCAAGAGTAAAAATTACCTGCTTTTGAAACTCTGAATGGGTTGAATGGATTTTATTCGAATCGGAGACAGCATCTAATTTTGTAATAAGGGCTTCCTCAACTCTTTCTCCACCCAGAATTTCAAGTGAATGTAGCGCAGCAGCCCTAATTTGGAAATTTTTGTCTTCCAGGGTTTTGATTAAAGGTTCGACTGCTCGCTCGTTATGAAGTTTTCCAAGGGCTTCTATAATACATATTTGGTACGAGGGCTCGCAATCTATTTCCGACATTTTTTCTAATTGATTAATTAGAGTATCTGTTGAATTTTCAGATCCTGTACAAGCCAGGGCTTTGACTGCAATAGTTCTGACTTCCATGCTAGGGTCTTCAAGAGTTTTGAAAAGGGATTCTTCTGCTTTTGAGTTTTGTATATTGCCCAGAACTTTAGCTGCAACTTTTCGGACTTCAGGATTCTCGTCATCCAGAGCTCTTATACAGAAGTTCATATCTTTTTCATTTTGTAATGGACCTATTGATTTGTCTTGCTGTAATTGGAGTAAATTTGAAATATAGGTAAATTTTTCAGATGAAGTTTTTAAACCCGAAACATCACTTAAAAGGTTCATGGAAGAATAGATAATTGCGATAAGTGAGAGAACCATTGAAACAAGAGAAAAGAATAACATAAATTTCATTCTTGTTTCGGAAAAAGTGTTCAGGCTAAAAACGATTAAAATCAGCCCATTAAAATAGATTGTACCAGCGGCTGTGTATGACACTATTTTCAAAGGAGGTTTTATTCTGTTAGCCAGAGAATGGATGTTCTCTTTATTATTCTGCAGAGATAGTATGAAAATAGCAATAAATACCCCGTATAATGCAGCAACCGATTGCATTACTGCAGAGGGGAGCCAGAAAATACCTTCAGAATCTGCATAAGAGTTTCCATTGCTGCTATTTCCAGAAAGAATGAGAAAGCTCAAGACAGTAAGAGCAAAAATAAAGAAAAATTCCAGTTTATAAGTTTTTAGATAGGTTAATTTCATTCTTAAGAGCTGCTTGTACTCAGGGAATTATATAATAATTCCGCTCAACTAAATTAACAATTGACTTTTAGGAAAGAATAAAGTTCAATTTCTACTAAAATCTAAACTGGAAGTTAAATTAGAATTAAAGTCCTCCAGACATCGAGTCTTTAATTAAAAGGATTCAATTAAATCCGGTTAGTAAAATACACCTGTCAAACAGTATCTTAGATCAAGAAATAAAATATCCTGTGAGATAGATATAATTACAGAATAATGCGTTACACACGTGCATTAGTTAATTCGTCAATTAATTAGTTACAAAGAAACAATAAAATCTAAAAATATTATACTGTTTTTATTGCAACCTGATCTCCACTTTTAAGTCCAAATTGAAGAGCAGCATTTCCTCCGTTTACAGCAATTTCTAAAAAACCATGGCTGCCAATAAGAATAAGAGGTTCCCTTTGCCCACCAAAACCATACGTCCGTACAAATGGTACGTGTCTTCCATTTACTTCTACCTGTGAACCAAAAGAGGAAAAATTCAGAATCATACTTTCCGGGATATTAGTAATTACATTCCCGAAACTATCTGAATAGACAACTTCTCCAATTAAAAAAGGCCCATCAACTCCACATACTCCAAAATCAAGGTTAAGGAAACCCGAGATTTTCTGTCCGACGCTTTCAATCGGCACTCCTTTGGAAATATGAGCTCCAACGGGAGCAAAAATATCTCTCCCATGAAAGGTTGCAGAAACTCCTGATTTTAACATTAAAGTTTTGTTTGTGATTTCATACACTTCTATATTTCCAAGGTTTCGTGCAGCAGGAATTAGAAGCCCGTTATCAGGCCCTATAAAATATTGCTCTTTTCCGGATTTCCCAGCTTTTACTGCAAGCGCACGCCTTGAAGTTCCTACCCCTGGATCGATAACAGCAATATGCAAGGAATTTGCAGGAAAATAAGGGACGAGAGAATAAAGAGCAAAAGCGCCTTCACGGATGCCTCCTTGTCTGATGGAGTGAGTTATATCGATAATCTTCGCATCCGGATTAATCCCAAGAATTATAGCTTTCATAGCTGCCGGATAGAGGTCGCCAAAATCGGTTGTTAGAGAAATAATACTCATATTACTCGAATATAATTGGGCTTTGAAGCTATAAGTTAGTTTCACAGAGATTTGAAATTTGTTTCTCAATATTTTATTGAGAGTTTTAATAATTTGAGTGATTTATTTATTTATTTATTTATTTATTTATTTATAGAAATCAACATTTCATTAGAAATTGATTTCATCTAACTCAGCATGATTTCAAAGCACACGGCCCAGTTGCACATTTCCCACACGCAAACTGTTTAAGTTCTGGAAAGGCTTTTGCATTTTCCTGAAGCTGTTTAAAGCATTTTTCTTTATTCAGGCCTTTTGCACTTAAAGCGGCAGCAGGGCATCTGTCTACACAGACAAGGCATATTCCGCCTTTTTTAAAGCGGCAGAATTCTTCTTCTGGGCGTGGAGTTGGAGGAATTTCCGCCGAAATCAGGAGGGTTCCAAAGCGACCTGCACATCCGGCTTTCGTAATAAGCATATGGTGAACTCCAAAAGTGCCAAGTCCGGCCGCATAAGCAGCACTCTTATGAGACCAGGAAACATCAAATCCTTTACTGCTATAGTTAAAAACAGACTCAGGAATAACTGCTTTAACGTTATCTTTGCTAAGTTCAGATATGAGCTTTTCATTAATTCTCTGGATTAAAGAGTCGGTTTCATTTTTGGCCTGAATCCACTTTTTTACCGGACCTTCAGATTTCATATTTGAATAAACAAGCTCTTTTTCAAAAGGCAGGAAGAAAGAAACCACAGTTTTTGTTTCAGGAAAAATCTCTTTTGGATGTAATTGAGAAGGCCCAATTATTTCTTTCATCTCATTAAAAATTGGGTCGTTCGCTGAAGCGAAACCTACAAGGGGTTTGCGATATTGAGTTTGAGTCCCTGGATTATCTGCAATTTCCCTGATAATATTCTCAATCTTACTTTTTAGGTCCATAATCTTTTCCTGAGAATTTATTGGAAATAAGTATACCTGTAAATGATTTTTAGCTATGAAAATTTAACATTTTAAGTTTAATAAGTATATAAAAATATCATATAATTGGTGTTATATTAGTTTAAATTGGTGTTATATTAATTGAAAGTCTAAGATTATATTCTTTAGATAATTTTAATTCTGTTTTTGAAAATACTTGCTGAATCGAAGGCACGCTAATGTACTTAGATAAGAAACCGGCCTTGCTTCAACTTGTTTCTTGATTATCCTCCTCATGCTTTAATAAAAATTCTTTTACATCCAGACCTGAAGCATAGCCAGTAAGTTTTCCATTTGACCCTATGACTCTGTGACAGGGAATAATTATTGCAATCGGATTTCGATTATTTGCAAGACCCACAGCCCTACAGGCCTTAGGGTTTTCAATTGCAATCGCGATATTTTTATAAGATCTTGTATCCCCAAAGGGGATTTCACATAAAGCATTCCAGACAGATCTCTGAAATTCCGTTCCCTGAGGAGCAAGTTTAAGATTAAAAGATTTCAATTCCCCTGAAAAGTAAGCTTTGAGCTGCCTGGCTGTCTCTTTAAAAAACTCCTCATTTTTTATCCATTCCTCAGGTATATTAAAATCTTTTTCCTCTTTTAAGAAAATAAGGTGCTTTAATCCTTCTTCATCACCTGCTAAAAGAAGCGGGTAGATTGGGGACTCGATTATATAATAGTACATATTTTGCCTCCAGTGCATTTTTGAATCATGTTTTTGTAGAACCTATCTCTAAAACGAAGTAATCATGCATGTATTAAATGGTGTGTTTTTAGATACAAATTTTTATCCTTACAATTTTGATAGAAATTCAAAAAATCAATTTATAAAGGAAATTACATTAAAAAAGAAATTCTGGATAAAAAGAGAGGGTTAAATTAAAAATAAATAAAAAATGAAGAGATTATTAACAGATAAAAAATTAATTAAACAAATTTAAGTCGAAAATTAGATTAAGGAAAATAAATTAAAAGTAAATAAATTAATGTTTTTTAATTTTAAAAAAATTAAATTAATAAAAAAGATCGTTAATTACTGAAAAATATCACTCGTTTGAGCCCTTAACTTTGCAGCAATTCTTCCAGAAAGAACCTGAATATATATTCAGGCTTTCTACTGCAGAAAAGGAGTCAGGGCTGTCTGTGCCCCTATCCAGTTCGTTTAATTCTTTAATTCTTAATTCCACTACGTCCATAGCATCTTCAAAGAGCTGTTTATTAATTTCTATGCCAAAATACTTCTTGAGCTTTTCTTCAGGGGGCATTGTGGAACCTGCTGAGAGATACGCCATATAATTTTGATTGAAGGTTTCCGGGTCTTCTTTGTACTGCTTAAAGAGGGCCAGGCTTATTGCTTTCGAAACTGCATAATTAAAGGTGTAGTAGTTGTTTGTAAGATAAATGTGGTTAATGTAGGCCCATTCAGCAGAATCGTCAAGATAGAACTCAAGGGATTCGCTCTTATACTCCCTGGAGAGGTTTGTCCAGATTGCATTAAGGTCTGCCCCGCTGGCAGTCCCATTCTCAGCACAGAACTGATGAGCTTTATATTCGAATTCCGTAATCATAGGCTGCCTGGTAAAGTAGTTCTGATATTCCTCTATCTGCTGGGAAAGCACAGTAACTGCGGTTTCTTTATCGGAATTTTGAACCACGTGATCAACAAAAAGTTCTTCGTTGAAGGTGGAAGGGATCTCCAGTTCATAAGTCGGGCCTGAACAATACAGGTAATCTACGGAGTTTCCCATAAGATAGAAATTAATTCCGTGACCCAATTCATGGGTAAGGGTCTTCTGATCACTAATAATGCCGTTATAGTTCATGAAAATCAGAGCTGGAGCCTTCAAAGAACATAAGGGATAACTGTAGCCTCCGGGCTGTTTTCCATTCTCAGGGTCAGGATATACATCTATAAAATTACCGGTCACTGTCATTAAAAAGATTTCATTGAAACTGGGATCCATTCCTGAATACGACTTCTGAATTTCCTGCAAAGCTTCCAGATAGGTGTAATTTTTCCCGGGTTTATCTGTTAACTGCAGCAGAGTATCATATGGCCTGAGAGTTTCAATTCCAAGTTTATTTCTCCTGAACTCATTATAGTCCTCAAACACTCCCTTTCTTCCTTTGAAAACGGTGTTCATGTCATCAACCTGGGTACGATTAAGGTAAAGGCCATATAGGGTGTAATCGTAGAAATCAGTATAATTCAGTTCTGTGGCAGTAAGATCATCAAGCTGGGCTTTTTTTGAATATAGAGAAGCCATAGAATCGGATTGGTTTTTGAGGTGGAAAAATCTCTGCTCATAGCATTTCTTTCTATTTTCTCGGTCTGGATCCGTTGAAAGAAGAGTGAAATAAGACTGGGAATTCACAGGATATTCTTCCCCATTATTAAGAGTTATATTTCCTGCCATTGTGACGTTATTTGTAATCTCTGAAAACGCCTCAGTTTCAAGTTTCATACGCTGGTTTTCAAGATCTGCAAGATAAATAGCCTGTGACTCATTCACTGCTCTGTGGTCTGCAAACCTCATGTACTTTGCTTCAAAATAAGGCCTGTACATCTCAAGTTCTGGTTCCTCAGTAAAGAGCCTGTCCCAATCTTCTTTACTAAGAGAAGTTAACTTTACGGTCGTAAATGAATTGGCTTTACCATATGTGGTAAAAAGATCCTGAGATTCTGCAAGAAGAGAAGCAAAAAACTGGTCGTTCACATTTTTACTTAGCTGTGTATAGGCATAAACGCTTAAAACTTCCAGAGATTTTGAAAACTCCTTTTCAGTTTCCAGGTAATCCAGTAAAACAGGCCCTGATAAATTTTCAAATTCAGGTCTGAACGTTTCATTTATTTCTTCAGGCTTCTTTTTTAATGCTTCAAGCTCTTTTAAAGCATCATCTTTACTTTTAAAAAGAAAAGAATTATTCCATACTGTTGTAACTTCACCCGGATTAAGTTCTTCGAAAAAACTTTCATTATTTTCGACATCTGAAGACTTCTCTGTTTGCGCAAAAGCCTCTAATCCGGAAAAAATTGTGAAAAATGTTAAGACAGCAAGTGTAATTAAGCCTTTAAGTATTCCAAGAATAATAAGTCCTTTAAGGGACTTTCTATTCATAAAACGTCTGCCCTTTATTCGTATCAAAACATTCACCCAGTTTGCATCTCAAATAACTCTCTAACGTTTGAATAAATTTCAAAAAACCAACTTTCGATATTTTCAGGGTACTAGTGTAAAAATCTATCGATTTTAAACTGTAAAAAAGAGAAAACTGGAAAGATAATTAAATAGAATTAAAAATAAGAAACTTTAGATGGTCAATATAAAAAAGTAAAAGATAGGAAAGTTTTATTGAAAAAAAGAAGAACTAGGAAGTTTTTAAGTTAAAGAAATCAAAAATAAAGAAAAAAATTGGATGAATATTTTAAAAAAATTTAAAATGGGTATTATATAAAAATATTATTAAAAGGGTTTTAAATAAAAAATTTGAGTAAAGCCCGAAAGCTTCACTAATTGATTCAGTAATTGGCTATTGCCAACTGTTTATTTTGCGAGGTTGTAGCTCTGGTTGACGATCTTCAGGGCGCAGTAGTTACCGCACATTGTACAGGCATCTGTGTCTTCAGGAGCCCTGCTGTTTCTGACCTCTCTTGCATGTTGAGGGTCAATTGCAAGAGAGTACATCTTTTCCCAGTCGAGTTCTCTTCTGGCTCTGCCCATGTCAAGATCCCACTGTCTTGCCCTTTCAGGGTACTTTATCATATCTCCAACGTGAGCTGCAATTCTTGAAGTTTTAACTCCTGTAATAACATCTTCAAGGTTAGGGAGAGCGAGGTGTTCTGCAGGAGTGACGTAGCAGAGGAAGTCGCAGCCGTATGATGCGGAAACTGAGGCTCCGATTGCAGTTACAATGTGATCGTAACCTGGAGCAACATCAGTAACAAGAGGGCCAAGCATATAGAAGGGTTTGTGGCCGCTCATTTCCTTCATAAGCTTTACGTTAGTTGCAATCTGGTCGAGTGGAACGTGGCCAGGCCCTTCAACAATAACCTGAAGTCCCTGCTTGTGGGCTTTGTCAGCCATTTCAGAGTTGATGATAAGTTCCTGGATCTGGGCGCGGTCAGTTGCGTCGTGGATTGCCCCTGCACGCATTCCATTACCGGTTGAGAGGACAACTTCGTGTTCTTTAAGGATTTCCACAAGATAGTCGAAATTTGCATAAAGAGGGTTTTCTTTTCCATTGTGCAGCATCCAGGAGCTCATGAAAGCCCCGCCACGGGAACAAAGCCCGCCATATCTTCCGTGGGCTTTAAGCCTGTCAAGGGTGATATTGTTTATCCCTGTGTGGATTGCCATGAAGTTTGTTCCGAGTTTTGCCTGAGCTTCGGTTGCATTGAAGAGCTCGTCTTCTGTCATGTCCACAATTGAACCGTATTTTCTTGCAGCTTCAATGAAAGCCTGGTAAAGAGGCACTGAACCAACTGAAAGAGAGATGCTGTCAATGACTTTTTTCCTGATTGCAAGGAAGTCCCCACCTGTTCCGAGCTCCATAAGGGTATCTGCACCAGCAGCTTCGGCAGCCTGGGCTTTTTTGACTTCCATCTCTTCATCTACAATATCAGAAGAAACCCCAATAGAAGCATTGACCTTGGTTCTAAGCCCTTCTCCAATACCGCAAATCTTTACCTGCCTGTAAGGCGAAGTTGGGATAACGATTCTTCCGGCTGCAACGCCGCGGCGGACAAATTCGGGGTCAAGGCCTTCGTCTTTTGCGACAATCTTCATTTCTTCAGTAATTATTCCTTTTTGAGCATCTTCCACAATTGTCATTTTAATTACCTCAAGCTTTCATTCATCTGTAAGATTTGTGTGTAAAGTTCGATATTAGAATTTGAATTAGAATTACAATTTTGTGTCAAGTAAAGGGATGTTGAGTTAGACCATAAAAGGCGCGTAATTATATATAACACTTTTTAAAAAATTAACTTTAACCATAATCAAGTTTACTTTACTTCACTGCCAGATGGTTGTGGAAATTATAAGAATAAAGATTAAAATAAGTTTTTTATAAAGAAATTGAAACTTGTTTTTAGTGAAAATCAAGTAAACTTGATTCCAATAATAAATTGAAATATATAAGGTTGGATATTTAGTAAAAATTGGAAAATATCGAGCAGATGCCAAAACCCAATATTGCTTTTGCCTAATTCTATATTCCAAATTATGAATTGAACTCTGGTTATGGAAATCGTTTTGAGAAATTTGAATTAATCAGATGAAATAGGTTTTGGGATAGCCTTATAAATAAAAATCAGAAAATAAGATAAAACCGACTTCTGCAATTGTAAAAAAATAAATCAAGAAATTAAAAGGAAATTCAGAGTTTAAATCCTAAATGGAAAATAAAGACCTATTACTTTTCCCTTTTGTTCTTTTCCTGAATTAAATTAATAGTTTGTCTATGAAGGGTTACTATGAGGTCACTTAACATTCCAAAAATAAACATCTGGAGCCCGAATATAATTAACAGGGCTGTAAGAACCGAGAGCGGGATACGCGTTATTCCCTCGAGCCATTGAGCTACTACAAAAGCTCCTGTAAATACACCTGCCAGAATAAAAATCGATCCTATGATTCCAAAGTAAAACATCGGGTTGTGGACTTTAGCAAGCCTGTAAATTGTAGACCCTATTCTAAATCCATCTTTAACAGGATTTAGTTTGGTTGCTCCTTTTTCATTTCTTGGCAAATAGGTGATCGGGACTTCCTCAACCCTTTGTTTTTTAAGGATGCATTCTACAGAGATTTCGGTCTCAATTTCAAAGCCTGTTTTATTAAGTTCGAGTTCTCTTACGCTTTCAAGAGTAAATGCGCGATAACCTGAGAGAATATCTTTTAGACTTACTCCGTATGCAATGTCAAAAAAGAGATTTATTATGCGGTTGCCTATAAGGTTAAGTCTTGTAAAAGCGCCGGGAGAATATTTTTCAAGCCTGTTGCCTATAACATGGTCTGCTCTTTCTTCCAGAATAGGCTCAAGGAGAGCGTGCGCATCGCTGGCAAGATATGTGCCGTCCCCATCAATCATTACTATATATGGGCTGTTAAGTATTCCGAAGGCCTGAATCATTGCCTGTCCTTTACCTTTTCCGGTTTGCAGGACAACTTCTGCACCTTCAACTCTTGCGATTTCCCCGGTACCGTCTTTACTATTTCCGTCAATAACAAGGATATTGAAAAATCCCTCTTCCTTGAAATCTTTGATAAGCTGCCCTATTGTCGCAGCTTCGTTCAAGGTAGGGATTAAAATACAAACATCTGCGCTGTTCACGGTTTACACAAATCCTTTACCGGAGCCTCTACGCGTGTTACGGAATCCGTTTTTATTTTGAGCATATTATAGTCTTGTTAATTATTGTTCAGGTAATATCAGGATATTTGACCAGGTTTTTAGTGTTATCTGGATTATTGTTTTGAATATATATTCTTCTCCTACGGCGGAGGGCTAGAAGGAATATAACTGCTAAAAACTTTTAAAATATTTTTTTCTAAAATTCCTGGATTTTATTTCTTACGGATCTTATAGGAAGTTCTCAGATTTATAAAAGTCCCATGTTATCAAGCTGCTGCCGAACGACTTCAACTCCCCTTTCACAGTCTTCTGGAGTTTTGCCGCCCGTAACTACAAGTTTTCCAGAACTGAAGATCAGGACAACTACCTTGGGTTCATCAATTCTATATACAAGTCCCGGGAACTGTTCAGGTTCGTATTCAATATTTTCAAGCCCAAGCCCGATTGCAATTGCATTAAGGTTCAAAATTGTATGCAGGTCTGCAGAGGCGACAATATTCTGGACAGTAATATCCGGGTTTTCTACGGTTTCAATCCCTATGCTGTTCAATTTTTTGGCCATATTGCCTATAACTGTATGTACGTCGGCAACATTTTTTGCTCCTGTACAGACAACTTTTCCTGAAGTAAACACCAGAAAAGCTGCTTTAGGATCCGAAACCCTGTAAACGAGCCCTGGGAACTTTTGCTTGTTATATTCAGCTCCTTCGAACTTGGATTCGATAACAGTTAAATCGAATTCTTCAGCAAGTTTAGTAGATGCAACTACATTTTCGATCTTGATGCTAGATTCGCTCATTAGTCAACCCTCAGTATATAAAGCAAGAGTAATATCCTCAAACCGGTATATAAACCTATAGTTAAATACCCTGCATAGTATATAAATGCCTTATATATAGAATATAAATGAAACAGAAAAATTTAAATTCAGGGCGCCACTTGCCTGAAGAAAATATTGAGGGGTATAAGGCATCTGCCCCAGTTTTTGAGATGTTATTTCTCAAAATTTTTAAGTCCTTCAATTAAAGAATCGTACTTTTTGCAGATTCTCTGTAAAAGGTCTCCTTCCAGGCTGCGATGCGTAGGTATAAGTATTTGAGCGCCTTTTCCTATTTTTACACCGCTTTTTGAGGTTTCATAGTCCGGAGCAACTAAAATTCCATCTGCAGAGATTCCAAGGGAGAGATCATTTACTATTTTTGAGACCATGGGAGTTGCAGGCTTGACTTTTTTCTCAATAAGAACAGATGAAGATACATATTTTTCTCTGGTTTCTCTAATTATCTGTAGATTTTCTTCTGCGGTTTTAGGATTGACTTCATTTGGAAGCTCTTCTGTAAGTAAAGATATTGCCTCAATAAGGTCTTCAAAAGTTGTTGAATGCATTTCCAGGATTTCCCCGTCGCAGTACTGTCTTACAGTATCAGCATAACCGGCAGAAATTATTACTACATCTGCCTCAAGAAGATGCGTAATTTCTTCTTTTGTAGGAGAATAAGCATTTACCACGAAGTAATCTCTAATTCCACACATATTCATTAAAGATTCATACATTGGGGTTACGGCAACAGCCTTCTTCCCTATCCACAGATTAATTTCGCTTTGCTGGCCCTGAGCCTTCAGTAACTCAAGAATTTTTTCTTTTATGAGCTTTGGATCATTTCTTTTAAGCCCGAAGTAATCTGCAAAAAGGGAAGTTGTAGAAAGCTGCCTGCTCCTTCCGCAGGGAATGGATTCTACAAAACCCCGCTCTATAAGATCCTTTATGTGGTCATAAGCCCCACTTCCTCTCATATCAATAAGATCGGATTGAAGCAGAGGCTGATGATAAGCAATCATTGAAAGAGTGCGAAGTTTAGGGGCTGAGAGCTCTTTTGGGGCAACTTCCCGCATTAACTCGGAATATTCAGGCTTAACCTGCATAACATACCGTTCTCCAAGGTCAAGGATCTCTATTCCCGATCCTCTTGAAGAATAAGCTTCCATTAGCTCATTTAATGCTGAAAGGACATTCTTTTTGGGTTTTCCGGTTATTTTTGAAAGCTTCTCAAGACTTACTGCTCTTCCAGCAGCGAAAAGAGCCGCTTCTATAATTTGGAGCTCACTCATAGTTTCACATCCTAAAAAAGGCAAGGATTGCTTAACAGATCAGTTTCAAATTAGTTGTAGACTAACTGCTAATAAATTAACTGTAAATTAGCGCTCAATAGCTCAGTTCCCAAACAATGTATTTAGAATCGAATGGTTACCAGAGATAGTAATTTACCAGAGATAATAATCAATGAATTAGTTATGGGCTATCAATAATGGATTAATTTTCAATAAATGCACTAAACAAGGAGATTTTGTGTTTCCAATATTAATCATTTTTAAGTCAATTTGACTTTGGATCAGTTTTAACTCTAGATACTGAAACTTAACATTCTGATGATTCTAATTTTCTGGAATGGAAAAGAGCAGGATTATTCTCAGTAGGAAACCCGGATTCTTCTCCCGGATATATATAGAGTTCGCTGAAAAGTTCATTCTGGAAAAGCCAGATCTTTCGATTAGAAGCAAGAAAAAGAAGGGAAAGGTAATCCATAATCCTGTCTTCACTTGTTTCAAGGAATTTTGAAAAAATCACTTCGTTCTGCTTGGCAAATAACTCCGAAAGCTTTGCCCAGAGTAAAATCAGCCGAGAACCAATAGCTTCTTCATGTGCGATCCCGAGCACATCTCCTGTAGTAAGTTGAGGTTCAGGAGAATGAAAGTCTTCTATAGCCTGTCGGGCTTTTTTTTCATTTTTTTTGGAAAGGGTTTTTTCAGCTTTTTTAAGTTCAAGAATCAATTCATTTAGGGTAACCGGCCTTGTAGAAACCCGCCTTACAGGAAGTTTAGGGATAGGAAATTCTTCAGGTTCTGGAAAATCCAGTTCATTAGAAAAATCCGAATCAAACTCATCAAATACCTCTTCCTCTACTACAAGGATCCCGGAAGATTTCATACGAAGAAGAACAGAAGAATAAAGAAGAGTCCTTGAAGAAATTCTAAGGTCCATTTTCTGAAGCTCTTCTATTCTACCCAGAAAACTATCAGTGAGTTGTACGATATCTATATCCCACGGATCAATCTTCCCCTGCTGGGCAAGCTCCACAAGGATCCCCAGGGGCTCATAAGTTTCAAATTCGGAGATATCAAGTAAGTTCCAATCAATCCCCAGATCTGAAAGTGTGGCCGAAAGCCCAAAATTATCAGAATTTGCGGAAAACAATTCATTTTCCGGATCAGAGTCCTCAATATTAGAAGACATTAGTTCGGAAAGATCAAGGATATTTCCCGGGTTCTGTATAAGTTCAGCCATTAAGCTTTACCCCCGTAATGCTTGTAATATTATTTTCCTGCATTGTAACCCCTATTGTCCTGCAGGCAGCCTGAATCATGGGTTTTCTTAAGGAAACAACTATAAACTGAACTTTTGAGCCTGAAGATTTTACGCGGCGTGAGACTCTTTCTACATTCCAGCCGTCCAGAAACATATCAATTTCATCAAAGGCATAGAAAGGAGCAGGCCTGTATTGCTGGATTGCAAAGATAAAAGCAAGAGCTGTAAGACTCTTTTCTCCTCCGGACATGGCTTCTATACGCTGGAGGGTTTTTTCTTTAGGCTGGGCCCGGAGGGTCATTCCTCCTGCAAAAGGATCCTCAGGACTTTCAAGCACAAGCTCTCCCATCCCATCAGATAGCTCATGGAAAATCTCTTTAAAATTGGAATTTATACTGATATAAGCTTCCATAAAGGAATCTCTTTTCAACTGCTCATACTGGTCAATACGCTCCAGAAGCTGCTCTCTTTCGGTAAAGAGAGTATCTCGTTTTCCCTGCAGGTCGGAAAGCCTGAATTCCACCTCATTATATTCATCAATTGCCCGCATATTTACCGGTTCAAGCTTCCGAAGAGCTTCTTCAAGAGCCTGAATCCGCATATAAACGGTTTCATAATTAGGGACTTCATCGGTTTCTTCTATCCCCCTTCTCTGGATTTCTTCCAAAAATTGTTTTTCCTGGTCCAGGAGCGCATTTCTTGTAGATGTGAGTGTGAATACCTGCTGTTTCGCTTTTTCAAGAGTAGTTGCAGCAATACTTACCCTTCTTTTTACAGCATTATATTCGGCCTGAACATTTTCTCTTTCTTTTTGAAGCTCAAGGAGTTCATCAGTAAGTTCGAGTTCTCTGCTCTTCTTTTCTTCAAGCTCTGCCTCAAGCTCTTTAATTTTTGTCTTTAGAGAGCTGACCTTTTCAAACCATGAAGCTTTCTTTGCATCAAGTTCTTTTATTAGGTCTTTTGCTTCAGTAATTTTTTGTTCAGCATATTCTTTTTCAAGCTGCAGAGCATTCAAGCTGGCCTCAGTATCCCGAATTCGGGTATCAAGCCTTCTTAGTTCTTCATCGACAAATTCTACCTTTTTATTTATTTCAGGTAAAGGAGAATCGGCAAGTTTTGTCTCCAGTTCCGAGATCTGGACTTCAAGCTCGGCTATGACCCCTTCTTTTTCAGCCTTTTCTGCAATTACTTTATCCATCTCAGCTTTAAGTTCGGTTCTGGCTTCCTCTATAGCCCTGAGGTCTGCCTGCCTGGCTTCAAGAAGCTCTGCAAGTTTAACTTCCCGGCCTGCAATTTCTTGAAGCTCGAGTTCTTTTCTAGAGATTGTAGCCTCGCAATCCCGAATTTTTCGGCTTAACTCAAAAACATGGCTTTCAATACTGTCCTGCTTGCTTATAGCGGCATTTCTGCTTGTATCTAAAGCTTTGATCTCTTCTGCAAGTTCAAGAAGTTTATCTTTTTCTGCGGCTGCGAAGGAAATCCCTGACTTTGAAGCGATTGAACCTCCAACCATTGCTCCACTCTTTTCAAGAAGCTCCCCTTCAAGGGTTACCATACGGGCCCTTCCCATAAGCTGGCGAGCACTTGCCAGGTCTTCCATAACTAAAGTATCCTGAAAAACATACCAGAAAGCAGGCTCAAAATCGGGATCAAACTCAATAAGATCGATTGCGTACCCAATTATTCCATTTCCATAATTAAGGTTCTCAAGCCGCCTGGACTCTTTCATTTTATTGAGAGGGAGAAAAGTAGCTCTTCCACCTTTTCTGCGCTTCAGGTATTCAATGGCATCAGCAGCATCGGCATCATTATCTACAACGATTGCCTGCATTCGGTTTCCTGCAGCAATCTCGAGGGCTGTAGCGTATCTTTTGTCCACTTTGCCAAGCTGGGCAATTGTCCCATGAATCCCAAAAAGGTCATCCTGCCGCGCAGCTCCAATTACCATTTCTACAGCTTTGGAATAGCTTCCTCCATGCTCTGAGGCCCGGACTCTGGCTTCAGTAATTGCATATTCCTGTTGAAGAGCGTGGAGCTTGCTTTCAAGTTTCCTGACATCTTCTTTAATTCGAAAATGACTGCTTTCAATATCGTCCTTATCACGAATAAGAGATTCCAGAGTTTCGGAGAGCTTTTCAACTTCGTACTGGACAGAAAGAGTATCGCTATCAGAAGCAGACACTGCAGCCTCTGCTTCCTTTATCTGATTTTCAATCTCTCTAAGTTCGGAAGATTTTCGTCTAAGGGTATCTAACAGGCGGTCTTCAGCCCTGATAAGTTCATTTTTTTCATTTTTAAGAGTTTCAAGCCTGCCCTTTGCAGCAATGAGTTCGTCTCTTGTGGCAGCAAACTTTGCATCTATATCCGCAATCTTGCTCTGAAGCAGCATACGTTCGGTTTTACGTTCGGAAAGTTCTGAAGCAATACTTTCCTTTCTTAAGTTTTCAGCTTCTATTTTTTCATCGAGCTCATTAACTTTACCTTTCGTGGAATCTATTTCTACAAAGGCTTTCCTGCGCCTGGAATCAGCTTCTTCGAGTTCAGATTCCGAAAGCTCAATGGTATCATTGCAGCGCGAAATTTCCCCTTTAAGCTCTTCGATTTCTTTCTTTACCTGAAGCTGCTCATCTTCCCCTTTTTTTCGGATTTCAAGGGAAAGGCTCTCAAGGGCCTGTTCTAGGGTCTCAAGCTCCTTTACTCTCTCATCAAGCAAGACCTGAACTTTTTCTAAATGCTCTTCTTTTCCTGCAAGCTCTTTATCCACATTCTGGAGTTCAGTCCTTGCATCCTTGAGTTTGGAAAGCAGGACATACCCTTCAAATTTGATTTTCTCAGCTTTAAGAGTCTGATATTTTAAGGCCTGGTCACGCTCTCCAGCCAGCTTCTCAAGCTGGATCCGGACTTCTTCAAGGATAATATCTACACGTTCTATCTGCTGCCTGACAATCTCCAGCTCTCCAAGGGCTTTTTGTTTACGTTCATCGAATTCCGCAACCCCTGCTATTTCGTCAATAATCTTTCTTCTTTCCAGAGAGCTCATGGAGATGATTTGCGTAACATCTCCCTGCATGACTACATTATACCCTTCAGGTGTGACCCCGGCTTTTGCAAGGTGAGAATGAATTTCTCCAAGGCTCACGGCTTTTCCGTTGAAATAAAAATAGCTGTAGTACCCGCTGCTTGTCCGCCGGATCTTTC